>NZ_FNAJ01000004.1:327934-655868 GCF_900101905.1 Myxococcus virescens
CAGCGGCTGGAGGGGCTGTTGTCCCTGGCCACACTGCCGCCCGTCCCCTGGAAGGCCCGGGTGAGCTTCGGCATGGAGGCCGTCGCGCGGATGCCGTGACGGCCCGGAGGCCCCCGCGGGCTACACCGCGCCCAGGGGGTAGCCGCCCGCGGACTCCAGGGCCGCCACCACCGTCTCCCGCAGCGCCGCCGGGTCATACGGCGTGAAGACGTCCAGCGTGCCCAGGCGCTCGAGCTCCTGGTCGAGCGCGTCCCCCTTCAACGTGGCGCACAGCGCGCGCCGCGTCCTGTCGTAGGCGCGGGGGATGGCGTCCAGCGCGTAGAGCTGCGTCATCGCCACCCGCACCGGGTCCAACGCGCCGGACGTGGCGGCCTGGCGCGTGCGCGTCACCATGGAGTCCAGGGCGAAGGCGTCCATCACCACGTCCGACAGGGCCGCGAGCACCTCCTGGTGCTGCTCCAGCTCCGGACCGAACGTCTCCGCCGCCACGCGCAGGCCGTGGAGCGCCAGGTGCTTGGCGGCCTCGGCGGCGACCTCCTGCGGGGCCAGGGCGTCCTGCACGCGCGCGCGGGGCCGCTCGCCCCGGGACAGCGCCTCCGCCACGTTGCCGGCCATGGCGAACAGCGGCAGGTCTCCCTTCACCGCGCGCTTGAGGAGCATGCCGGTGATGAGCATGCGGTTGATTTCGTTGGTGCCCTCGAAGATGCGGTTGATGCGCGCGTCGCGGTACGAGCGCTCCACCGGGTACTCCTCGATGTAGCCCGCGCCACCGTGGAGCTGGACGGCGTCGTCCACGAGGTGGCCGAAGGACTCCGAGCCGTGCACCTTCATGATGGAGGACTCGATGGCGTACTCCTCCACCGCCTCCAGGAGGCGCGCCTCGTAGCCCGGGGCGTCCTTGTCCCCCTGCCCCAGGCGCGCGTCCACGAGCCCGGCGGTGCGGTACGTCATGCTCTCCACCGCGTAGACGAGCGCGGCCATGCGGGCCAGCTTCTCGCGTGACAGCGGGAACTGGACGATGGGCGCGTTGAACTGCTTGCGCTCCTGCGTGAAGCGCAGCGCGTTCTGGAGCTGGAGCTTCATGCCCCCCAGCACACCCGCGCCCAGCTTGAGGCGGCCGTAGTTGAGGATGTTGAAGGCAATCTTGTGGCCCTTGCCCACCTCGCCCAGCTGGTTCTCCACCGGGACGCGCGCGTCCTCGAAGTAGAGCGGGCACGTGGAAGAGCCGCGGATGCCCATCTTGTGCTCCTCCGGCCCCACGGTGAGGCCGGGCGTGTCCTTCTCCACGATGAAGCCGGTGAACTTGTCCCCGTCCACCTTCGCGAAGACGACGAACACGTCCGCGAAGGCCGCGTTGGTGATGTAGAGCTTGGAGCCGTTGAGAATCCAGTGCTTGCCGTCGGGGGACCGGACCGCCTTCGTCTTCGCGCCCAGCGCGTCACTGCCGCTGCCCTGCTCCGTGAGCGCGTAGGCCGCCACCCACTCCCCCGTGGCCAGCTTCGGCAGGTACTTCGCCTTCTGCTCGGCGTTGCCGAACCAGACGATGGGCAACGTCCCGATGCCGGTGTGCGCGCCGAACGTCACCGACCAGGAGCCGTTGAGGCTCATGGCCTCCGCCAGCAGCAGCGACGTCGTCTTGTCCAGGCCAGTGCCGCCGTAGGCCTCGGGGATGTCCACGCTCAGCAGGCCCAGCTCGCCGGCCTGTCGCAGCAACTGGCGCAGGAGCGCGTTGTCCTTGGCCTCGATTCGCTCGGACAGGGGGAGGACCTGCTCGCGGGAGAACTGGAGCGCCGTCTTGAAGAAGAGGCGCTGCTCCTCCGTGAAGGTCTCCGGGGTGAGGATGCGGGCCGAGCCCACCTCCTCGAAGAGGAACGCGCCCCCGGGAGCAAGCACCTGCTGCGAAGTGGGCTTGGATGCGGCATCCATGAGTCTCCCTCCAGCGGGCGAGCGCACCCCGCCCTGGGGCCTGAATCTAATCCTCCGGCCGGAAGTCGCCCGTGAAGACCCGGCGAGTCCTCGCCAGTCCACTGCCCTGCTGCGCTTCAGATGAGGCCCGCTGTCCGGCAGGCAGCGTCTTCCCGCAAGCGAAGGGGCGAGCGGTGCCCTTCAAGCCAGCCGAAGCAGGCGGTCCTGGACACCGCGCGCGCCTGGCTACGGACCGCCGCCTTCGTTGTCGGCCTTGGCCCGAGCCCGCTTGCCCCGCGCCACCTCGGTGGCGAGCGCCTCCAGGCGCGGTGTCCAGAACACGCGGAACTGCTCCAGCCACGCGTCGACCTGCTGCAACGGCGCCGGGTCGACGCGATAGAGGCGGCGGGTCCCTTCGGCGCGAACCTCCGCGAAGCCGCTGTCGCGCAGCACCTTCAGGTGTTGGCTGACCGCCGGCTGACTGATGCCGAACTCCGCCTGGATGGACTCGGTCACCTCGCCAGAGGGGCGTTCCCCTTCGGCCAGGAGCTCGAGGATCCGTCTGCGCACCGGCTCACCCAGGACGTCGAAGGCATGCATCGTGGCTATCAGGTCCCCGGATGCCGCACGTCGGGCGGCGGCGCTCCAGTATAGAAGGCCGTCGTCCGCGCCGCGCGGGCCTTCGCCGCCGCGGCGTCCTCTCCCCGTGTCACATCCGCCTGGCCCCAGCCCTCGCTGCTGGCCGTGATGAACGCCTTGCCTTCATCCGAGGCCGTCCAGGATTCCACCGCCGCGCTGTCGACAGCGGCGCCGCCGGACTCCAGATGCATGCCCAGGCCCATCAGCCCCAGCTCCCAGCCGACGCCGGTCGCGCCAGGGCCGTAGTCGTCCCAGAAGGGGCTCACATGGGCCATGTGCTCCAGCCGCAGCCGGGTGCCACCACCAGGCGCGTTGGCCAGGATGACCTCCAACCAGCTCACCGTCCCTCCGAACTCCCACGTCAACCCCAGGTGCCGCGGGGCATCGCAACGGGTGACCGTGCCGCTGGCATTGCCCTTGAGCTCGTAACGCCCACCCAGCTTCAGATCGCCGGACACCGGAAGGAACCAGCGGGGAATGCGCTCGGGGTTGGTCAGCGCGTCCCAGAGGTCCTCCACCGTCGTGTCGTAATCGCGCGTGGCGACGACGACCCGTGCGGGCTTGCCCTCATGCTCACGGCTCTCCACCTCCCGCACGACGGCCCCCAGGTACCGCTTCACATCCATCATGTCGCCTCCATTGATAAGCGTGGACTTATATAAACGGCGACTTATCGAAGATGTCAATGCTCGAGGCGATGACCCGAGCGCGCGGCCACGGAGGATTCCGCACCGCGGGTTCACCCTCCGTCCGGGGCCTTGTGCGGCGTGGGGTAGACGAAGCACAGGATGTCGAACAGCGGCTCACCCGGCGCGGTGAAATTCCCGCCGAGCGCCCGCGCCGCCTGCGCCACCTCCGTGCCAAACGAGGGCACGAGGCAGATGTCCTCGGACGTCTTGAAGCGCCCCTTGAGCAAGCCCAGGCCCCGGCGGAGCGTGACGATGTCCTGCCGCCCCGCCCGCACCGGCACCGAGGGACCATTTGGATCCGGCCCCGGCAACTTGCCCACGCTGGTGGTCAGCTCGAAGCCATCCGCGCGCATGATGATGCGCAGCTTGCCCGGCGCGACCTCCTCCAGCCACGCGCGGAAGCCCGCTTCGTCCCGCAGCACCACGGGATAGGCCACGGGCCCATCCGGGTGCGCCAGCCACACGGACTCCGCCGAGTCCCGCAGCACGGTGAACAGCTCCGACGTCTGCACCAGGAACGTGTCCGCGTCCGGAACCACCAACACCGTGTGCCCTTTCACGCGCTGCGCCAGCCGCGCGGCGTCATCCGGGCGCGCCGGCTCGAAGGTCTCCTCCCCCACGCGCACGCGCTCCCCCGCCAGCGCCACCCGGAGCGCGGACGCAGGAAGCGGCTCACCCTGGATGGGGCCCGCCACCTCCCCTTCGGATGGCGACGCGGGTCGCGGTGCGTCCGGAGCCGCTTCGCCCGGCACGGCGAGCGAGGGCAAGGGCTCGGGCTTCAATGACTTGAGCGGCTCGGCCTGCGTCTCCTCCCGACAGCCGGCGCCCACCACGACGAGCAGCACCAGGGCGAGCGCCTGGGTGGCCACATCCATGCCCCGCACCGTCCTCACGTGGCGCTCCACCGAAGTGGCCGCCATCCAACGTCGCTGGCGATGACGCATCGATACGTGGCGCGCCGAGCAGGCATCCTTCGGCGCCCGGCCCTGCTCCCCGGCCCCCACAGCACCTCGGGCACCGCCATGGCGGTGGATGTCACGAGACGTAGGAAGAGGCACACCCACCACCCAATCACAGTCAACGGATTTTTCCCGTCATGGCGTTTTACCTACCCCATGATACATTCAGGTGGCCCTGCCAAGACAGCACGGGCCCCCTTGGCGCAGCGGCCACCTGCACCCGAAGGAGCCGGAACGAACGTGCAGCAGCTTTCCGAAGGGCTTCATTTCGGTAAATACAAGCTGCTCGAGCGCATCGCGACGGGCGGGATGGCGGAGATCTACCGCGCTCGGATGACAGCGGCGGCGGGTGTCACCAAGCCCGTGGTCATCAAGAAAATCCTCCCGGGCTATGCGGGCAACAGCGCCTTCCTGTCGATGTTCGTCAACGAGGCCCGCATCGCCGCGGGGCTGAGCCACGGCAACATCGCCCAGGTCTTCGACTTCGGCGAGGTGGACGGCGAGTACTTCATCGCCATGGAGTGGGTGGACGGCCGCACCCTGTCGAGCGTCATGCGGCGCGCGCGGGAGAAGGGCATGTACACCCTGCCCCAGCCGCTGGCGCTGCTCATCGCCGTGGAGATGCTGGAAGGGCTGGGCTACGCGCACACGCGGCTGGATGAACGCGGCCGACCGCTCCACATCGTCCACCGCGACGTCAGCCCGCAGAACGTGCTGCTCAGCTACGAAGGCCAGGTGAAGCTGGTCGACTTCGGCATCGCGCGGGCGCGGCTGGCCGGCAGCGCCGAGCCGGTGGAGCACGACCTCAAGGGCAAGTACACCTACTTCGCGCCGGAGCAGGTCCGCGGGCGCGAGCCCGACGCGCGCTCGGACATCTTCGCCGCGGGCATCGTCATCTACGAGATGCTGTGCGGCCGCCTCCCCTTCGAAGGGAAGATGCCGGACGTGCTGCGCAAGCTCGCCCTGGGCGACTTCCCGCGCCCCCGCGACCTCAACCCAGGCATCCCCACCGCGCTGGAGCGCATCCTGCTCACCGCGCTGGCCGTGGAGCGCGAGCAGCGCTACGCCACCGCGGAGGCCTTCGCCGAGGCCCTCACACGCCACCTCCACACGGCCGCGCCCGACGTGTCCTCCAGCGCGCGCGCCCACTTCATGGGCTACCTCTTCGAGGCGGAGCTGGTGGGCGAAGGCCGCCCCGTGCTGCTGCCCCGTGAGTTCCTGGCGCAGATGGCCCGGTGGACCCAGTCCCCCTTGGAGCGCCGCGCCCTCCGGGAGATGGCGCCGCCCGTCCGCGAGCCGCCTGGTGAGGAGGAGGAGCGGACCCCCATCGCCGAGGTCGAGCTGCCCCCCTCCCAGGCCTCCGAGCCCGTCGAAGGGCGGATGGAGCGCACCACGCTGCCGCTCCCCGCGCTGCCCGGCCCCGGAGCGCCGCCCGAGCCCGGTGTCCCGCCCCTGGACGCGGCGGCATCGCGGACGATGGGCATGCCCCGGGCCGTCACCCTGGGCGCGCCCATCATCGTGGCGCTGACAGCCACGCTGGCCCTGCTGGTGTCGAACAGCACGGGCACCTTCTCCGTGGAGCTGAGTTCCTCCCCTCCAGGCGCCGCCATCCGGGTGAACGGCCAGCAACAGACCGCGCGCACCCCCGCCCTGCTCACGCAGCTCCCCGCGGACGCGGAGCATCTGCTGGAGGTCCAGGTCCCGGGCATGGTGGCGTGGAGTCAGACGGTGCGCGCCGAGCGAGGCACCACCCTGGCCGTCCATGCCCGCCTGCTCCCCAAGCGGATTCAAGGCCCCGCCCAGCAGCCACACCGCGCCCCGCCTCCTCATGAGGTGCGAATGCCCGCCGGGCAGATGGCCCTGTCCAGCGTGGTGCACGCCTTCCGCGTGCCCTACCTCTCCACCGCGCAGATGCGGCTGGACCCGTCGCGCACCTACAGCGTCCGGGTGGAGGGTTGGGCCTCGCTGGGACATGCCAGCATGGTGGAGCACGCCGGGTACTTCCTGGAGGGAGACGCGCGTCTGGCGGCACGCGAGTCCTTCGGCGTGCTGGACGGCGAAGAGCGGCTGGTGCGCCACGCCTCGCGCCTCCACGTCTTCCTGCTGGACGCGAACCGCACGGACAACCACGGCACGCTGATGGTCCGCGTGCGCGAATGGGACAATGACGGCGCCGTCACCACCCTGCGGGTGGACGCCCGGACGCACGCGGTGAAGCTGTCGCGCGTCGACCGCTTCCTGCTGCGCGGGCTGGAGCCGGACACGCACTATGACGTCGTGCTGCGGGACACCGCTGAGTCCGCGCGCACGCGGGGCTTCGACGGGGGGCCGGTGGGCCGCGTGCTGGGCCTGTACGGCGCTGGCGAGGGCCCGGAGACCGCTTCTGGCCTGCTGACGCTGCTGGAGGTGGGCCGCCCCCTGCGCCTGCGGGGCGCCACCTGGTTGCAGCTCGCGTTCCCCGACGACCACCTGGCCGACAACACCGGCAGCCTGGTGCTGGAGGTATCGCCCGTCGCGGCGCCCGGCACCTCGCCCGCTCCCCCACCAGGACCTCCCGCCCCCACCCGGTAACGGGCCGCTACAGCGGTGCAGCGACCTGTTGCCGAAAAGTTGATCACCGGAGGCTGCCCCCTACCCTGGGCGCCACGGAGGACTCACCATGAAGAAGCTGGTGGCGGTGGCCGTGTTCGGCCTGATGGGAACCCTGGGGATGGCCGCGCGCGTGGACGCCCGGCCGGGAGTGGACGGGATGGAGCCAACGGATGCACAGGTCGAGGCGGCGCTGGACGCGCGGCAGAAGCTGGTGCTGGGCAACCTCCTCAGGGTTCAGCAAACGGACGCACGCACGGCGGCAATCCACCGGTAAACTCGTGGCGTCCGACGTGGCTCGGTGCTAAGCCCGGGCCTGTTCCGACGTTCAGCCCATCAACCACACCCGTGAGGGGGACATGCCTGAAGGGTCCGCGTCACTCCAGCTCGCGGTTGGCGACCGGGTCGTCTATCCGAACCAGGGGGTCTGCCGCGTCTCCGCCATCGATATGAAGGAAGTGGCGGGACAGAAGCTCACCTTCGTCACGATGCGCCGTGAAGAGGATGGCGCCGTCGTGATGGTCCCCGAGGGCAAGGTGCTCGCCATCGGCGTGCGCAAGGTCGCATCCGCCGAGGACGTGGAGGCCATCTTCACCTTCCTCCGCTCGGACAGCGACAAGGCCGACCTCGACTGGAAGCAGCGAGCCCGCACCAACCTGGACCGGATGACCCAAGGCGGCATCATGGGTCTGGCCGAGGTGGTGAAGGGGCTCCAGGTTCTCAGTGAGCTGCGCCCGTTGCCGACCAAGGAGCGCGAGCTCTACGACAATGCCCGGCACCTGCTGGTGACGGAGGTCGCCGCCGCGCTGGGCACCGCCGAGGTCAACGCCGAGGACGCCATCGACATCGTCCTCTTCCCGCCCGGCCGCGAGCGCCCCAAGCGCACCGCCGCCGAGTTCCAGCGCGAGGAAGGCGACCTGGACCTGGACAGCGACCTGCTGGGCCTGGACAGCGACCTGGACCTGCCGTCCGACGAGGAGCCCTCCGAGCCGTCCGAGGAGGAGTCCAGCGAGGAAGGCGAGTCCGAGGAGGCCGCGACCTCCGAGGAGAGCGCCCCCAAGAAGCGCGGCCGTCCGCCCAAGGCCAAGGCGGAGGCGCCCGAGGGCGCCGAGCCCGCCGCGCCGAAGAAGCGCGGCCGTCCGCCCAAGCCCAAGCCGGAAGCCACGGCAGAGGGCGCCGAGCCCCCTGCTCCGAAGAAGCGCGGCCGTCCGCCCAAGCCCAAGCCGCCCGAGGCGGAAGGCGCCGCGCCCGCCGCGCCGAAGAAGCGCGGCCGTCCGCCCAAGGTCAAGCCGCCCGAGGGTGAGAGCTGACAGCCCCATGGACCGACGGGCCCCTGCACATGGGGCCCTTCCGCCGAGGTGACGCCCCGTGATTCGCGTCGTGACGCTGGACCCCTTCGACGACAAGCAGCTCGCGAAGTTCAACCGCACGCTCTACACGGCGTTCGGCGTGGGCAGTGAGCACTCCGGCAGCGTGGAGGTGCCCGCGGGCATGTCCGAGCCGCTGGATGCGGAGAAGCTGGTTGATGAGGTGAAGGGCATCCGTTCCTACAAGGACGACAAGGTGCTGCTCCTCACCACGCGCAAGCTGAAGGACCGCGAGCTTCCCAGCGGCGTGGCGCCCACGGCGGGCTTCGCGCGCCAGGGGAAGGACCGCGCCATCCTCACCATCGCGCCGCACAAGGATTTGGAGAGCGCCTTCAAGGCCGTCTCCCGCCACGCGCTCCACCAGCTGGGGCACCTCTGGGAGCTGCACCACTGCCTGGACCCGCGCTGCTCGATGTACCCGCCCTGGACGCCGTCCTTCGCCCAGGGTGAAGCCATCTTCTGCACCTTCTGCCGCGAAAAGAGCGAGCAGAAGATTCGCCTTGCGAAGTCCTAGCATCACGCGCGCGCTGCCCCTCGTGGAGTTGGGGGGGCTGCTCCTGGTCGCGTTCCTGTGCCTGCTCTTCCACCTGCGCCTGCCGGGCCGCCTCCCATCGGAGGCGGACTACCGCGCGGTGGCGGAGCGCCTCCAGGCGGAAGCCCAGCCCGGTGACGCGGTGCTGCTCTTCCCGTGGTGGACGGAGCGCGCTCGCATCTTCGTCCCCTCCACCCTGCCGGTGTACGGCTACCTGGGCTCGGACCAGGATGACTTGTCCGCGCACCCACGGGTCTGGGTGCTGGGCCAGCCGGAGCTGCCCCGCTCGGACGAGGCGGGCTTCCTCGAAACCTTCCTGCGTGGCCGCCGCGCGGTGGGCGCCACGTCGAGGCATGGCACGCTGACGCTGGCGCTCTATGAGAACGGCCGGCACCGGCCCCGGCGCTTCACCGCCACGGAGGCCTATGCGCGCGCCCGCGTATACCTGGAGCAGCCGGATGGCACGCGCCGCGACTGTCCCTTCGACGGCAAGGTGCACCGCTGCCCCGGGCCCGCGCACCTGTACGTGGCGCCGGAGTGGCACGAAATCCTCTACGAGCCGCGCCGCTGCCTGTGGATGCACGCGCCGGGCGGCAAGCAGCGACTGGTGGCGGAGCTGGACGGAGTGCCCGGTGGCCTGGGCCTGCGCCTGGAGGGCGGCATCATCTTCGAGCACGCCTTCCCCAAGGACTCGCGCTTCTCCACCACGCACCTGGGCGTGGATGACGCGGCGAACGGCGCGCGGCTGCTGTCGCTGGCGATACCGCCGGGCCTGGAGGGCGTGCAGAAGGCCGAGGTCCGGCTCCCCGAGGGCGCGCCACACACGGTGAAGGTCTGGGTGCAGGCGGACAACGCGGACCGGCGGCAGGTGTGCCTGGACGTGCTGGCCGTGGAGCCCGAAGTGGGAGTGCGGGGATGATGCAAGGACGCGCCCCCACGCGCGACGAGAAGTCCCTGGCCTGGGCCCTCTGGGTGCTGGCCTTCGCGGCGCTGTGGCTGACGGAGTCCGCGGTGGGCTACACGCGCGACGAAAGCGTCTACTTCATCGCGGCGGAGGGCTACTCGAGCTGGTTCCGGCAGCTCTTCCAGTCACCGGCCCGGGCGCTGACGGACGCGGCCATCGTGCGCGCGTGGGACTACAACCACGAGCACCCGGTGCTGATGAAGACGCTGTTCGGCCTGAGCCACCTGCTCTTCCACACGGAGCTGGGATGGGTGCGCTCGGCGACGGCGTTCCGCATCCCCGCCTTCGCCATGGCGGCGCTGATTCCCGCGCTGTCCTTCCTGCTGGGCAGCGCCATGTACGGCCGCCTCGCGGGGCTGTTCGCCGCCTTCGCCTTCATGCTGGTGCCGCGGCAGTACTTCAATGCGGAGATGGCGTGCTTCGACGTCCCCGTGGCCGCCATGTGGCTGCTCGTCGTGTACTGCTTCTGGCGCGCCATGGAGGACGTGCGCTGGGGCCTGTGGTGCGGCGTGGCCTTCGGCCTGACGCTGGCCACCAAGCACAACGCGCTGTTCCTCCCCTTCGTGCTCACGCCCTTCGCGCTGTGGCGCGCCTACAGCGCCAGCGAGGGTCAGCCGGAGGCTCGCGCCTGGCTGGGCCGCTTCGTGGGCGTGTTCACGGCGGTGGCCGTGTTCTACGGCCTGCTGGTGCTGTCGCTGGGCGGCGGTGAGGGCTTCCAGCGGAAGTTCCTGCTGCTCAGTCCGCACACGCTGCTGTTCGCCGGGCTCGCGGTGGGCGGCGCCTGGGTGCTCAAGGGCGTGGACAAGGTGAACGCGCAGGTGACGCGCGCGCTGGTGCCCATCGCCGCCATGGCGGTGCTGGGGCCCGTCATCTTCTACCTGCACTGGCCCTACCTGTGGCACCAGCCGGTGGACCGCACCGCGTGGTACCTGGCCTTCCACGCCAAGCACAACCACTACGCCTGGTTCTATCTGAACCAGTTGCTGCGCGAGCCGCCCTTCCCGCTCGCCTACGTCGTCGTGAAGACGGCGCTGACGGTGCCCACCAGCCTCTTCGTCCCCATGGTGACGGGCCTGGCGGCGCTGGTGGCGCGCATGGTGCTGGGGGCCTTCACGCGGACGCGCGCGTGGGTGGAGCGCCCGGTGACGATGACGGAGGCGCTGGTGTGCGTGAACGCGGTGGCGTCCATCCTCATCATCAGCCACCCGCAGGTGCCGCACTTCGGCGGGGTGAAGCACTGGTTCCCGTCCATGGTGTTCCTGGGCATCCTCGCGGGCGCCGCGGTGGCCCGGGGCTGCACGGCGCTGTGGGAGCGGCTGAAGATGAAGTGGCCCTCGTTGCCACAGGCCGTGGTGTCCGTGCCGGTGTTCGCGGTGCTGCTGGCCCCCGCGCTGGTGTACTCGGTGCGCGTGTTCCCCTACGGGACGGCGGCGTACTCGGAGCTGGCGGGAGGGCTGCCGGGCGCGGCCACGCTGGGCATGCAGCGCCAGTTCTGGTCCAGCCACGTCACCGGCGTGCTGCCGTGGATCAACGCGAACGCGAAGCAGGGCGCACGCCTGTTCCTGCACGAGGTGCACGGCGGCTCGTTCCGCGACTACCAGCGCAACGGCATGCTGCGGAAGGACCTGCGCGCGGTGGGCAGCCCGGCGGACGCGGACATCGTCGCGTACCAGTACCACCAGGAGTTCCGCGAGCACGAGTTCCTCACGTGGCAGGCCTTCGGCACGCGCACGCCGGTGACGGGCCTCTACCTGGATGAGACGCCCCAGGTGGTCGTCTACGTCCGGCCGGAGACGCGGTAGCCCCTCGAGGCCGCCGCTGCTCAATTGAATCCCAATCCCTGGCGCCGTGAGCCCGTCCCCCAGAAAGGCTGGGCAGCGGGCGGCGGCGAGAGGAATGTGTCTGTCATTGACCATTTCCCCGCCCCTCCGGGAGGCCCGCACCACCGCTCGCTTGCTTTCTCAAATCCTGTCGCATTCCCATCCCAAGATGCGAATCCCACTCCATGCCTTCATCGCAGCAACGCTCGTGGCCTCGGCTTGTGGAGGCGAGGCACCGTCCCCAGCCGATTCCAGTCCGGACGAAGCCCTCGCTTCACGGGAGCAGGCGGCGTTCTCCGGTGTGAATGGCACCTACTGTCTGGTCAGCCCCTACAACTGCAAGCTGCAAGCGTCCGGTGGAAACCGCGTCCCCACCAACGCGCCCGAGGACGACAATTGGGGCCTGGTGACAGGCGTTCCCATCCGGGACGGCCACGGCACGGTGGTAGGCACCAACACGCGGACGAGCGCGGCCTTCAACTATGGCCAGACCCGCACCTTCGCGGGTGAGAAGCACGCCTTCGCGGTGTCGACGTCCAACTCCAGCGCCGGGTGGTTGCCCATCTCCAGCATCCTGGGGAGCACTTCCTTCGAGCAGAAGGTCGGCCACGTCTCCGCGCTGGGCGCGGGCCTGGGCAACCTGGGTTGCTACGCGGTGCGCGACTGGCACGACACCACGCTCGAATTCAAGAAGGTCGTCTACGACAGCACGGCGACGCACGAGCGGGCCGGGGACTACCTGCCGTTGGTGCGCGCCAACGGCCTGCGCTCGGCGAACCTGGTCTTCAACGTGCCGGGCTTCGCGCTGGGCGGGCCCGCGGTGGACCACTTCCCTGCGGGGACGAAGTTCCAGCGCCTGGACGTCCCCACCGAGCACGGCGTGCCGTCCATCGACATTCCCCTGTGGGTCCAGGACAGCGCGGGACGCTACCGTCAGCAGTCCGGCACCATGAAATTCCTCTACGGTTACGTCATCGCCGCCACGGGAACGAAGCGCAACGGGTGGATGGCCTATGACGCCCTCCAGGTCAGCTCCGGCTGTCCCTGAGCCCCGTCAGGAGCGCGCCCACGTCGCGCGCGGGGGACATGACGCCGTGCATGCGCGCGCCCGCCCGGTCGCGGTGTGCACTGGCGGTCGTTGCAGCTGGCGCGACCTGTCACAGGACAACCCCTGACCTCCCCTCAGGACGAAGCGTCGAAGTAGGCTGGAGGGAGGCAGGTGAAGGCTCTTCCACACCCCGGGAGGGACACATGAGGCGCTGGACTGGGTTGTTGGCGGTGGCCGCGCTGTGTGGCGCGGCTTGTGATGGGAAGAAGTCGACGGACAGGCCCACGCGGGCCGAGCTGCGGAAGACGGGCGGGGCCACGGTGGAGGTCATCCCCTCCGACGGCCAGCTTCCCTACTGCATGCTGTACACGGTGTCCGAGAAGGGCGTCATCCGGCAGCTCACGCTGACGCGGGAGAACCGCTCCATCCGCTGTGATGCGAACAAGCCCGTGGCGCACACGAGCTTCCGCATCCCCGTGCAGGAGGGGAAGGTCCGCATGTACATCTTCTTCTCCGACGACCGCATCCCCGCGGGCCCGGTGGCGCAGCAGCTCTACGAGCTTCGGAGCCAGGAGCGCATCAACGCCATGGACCTGCGCCTGCCCGGCCGCGTGTTCGTGGAGACGTTGGAGTTCACCCCCGAGGAAGGCGGCACGCCCGTGACGGGCACCGTGGTGGGCGCGGGAGGCGACACCGAACCGGAAGGCACGGGTGCCCCGGTGCTGTCGGATGGTGGCACCGAGGGCGGCGGCATGGGCGCCATGGACGAAGCGCCCTGAGCCATGAAGCGGCGCGCCGGGGGAATCCCCTCCCCCGGCGGGCGGCGGCTCAGTAAGCCTCGCGCGCCAGGGCGAGCAGGTCCGCCTGCGACACCTTCCGCGGGTTGCTCAGGTGCGAGGCATCCTGGAAGGCCTTCTCGGCAATCCGCTCCAGGTCCTTCTCCTGGACGCCCGCGTCGCGCAGCCTCGAGGGAATGCCCACCGCCGCGTTGAGCTTGCGCACCCGGTCGATGGCGTTGCCCGCGAGCACCTCTTCGCGCGCCTGCGTCGTGTCCCCCAGCGCCACCGCGACCCGGGCCAGCCGCGCCGTGCAGACCGCGCGGTTGAACTCCATCACCACGGGCAGGACGATGGCATTCGCCAGGCCGTGGTGCACGTTGGACACCGGCGTGAGCGCGTGGGCCAGCGCGTGGCAGGCCCCCAGGCCCTTCTGGAAGGCCATGGCGCCCTCCATCGCCGCCACCATCATGTCCGTGCGTGCGGCCAGGTCCTTGCCGTCGCGCACCGCCGTCTCCAGCGAGCGGCCCACGCGGTAGATGCCGTCAATGGCCACCGCGTCCGCCAGCGGGTGGAAGCCATGGGCCAGGTAGGCCTCCAGGCAATGCGTGAAGGCGTCCATGCCCGTGGCCGCGGTGATTCCCGGCGGCAGCCCCAGCGTCAGCTCCGGGTCGCAGATGGCGGCGCGCGGCAGCAGGTGCGGACTGAAGATGACCGTCTTGCGGCCCGTGTCCTCCAGCGTCACCACGCCCGAGCGCCCCACCTCGGAGCCGGTGCCCGCGGTGGTGGGAATCGCAATGAGCGGCGGCAGGTCATCGCGCACGTACTGGTCGCCGCCCTTCGCGTCGTCGTAGCGGCTGAGCGGCGGCTCGTGCGTGGTGAGGAGCTGAATCAGCTTGCCCGCGTCCAGGGCGCTGCCGCCCCCCAGCGCGACGATGCCGTCGCAGGAGTGGCTCCGGTACGCCTCCAGGCCCGCGAAGACGTCGCGCTCGGTGGGGTTGGGCTCCACGCGGTCGAAGACTTCACAGGCCAGTCCCGCCGTCTTGAGCACGTCCGCCACGCGCGCGGCCAGCCCCGCCTTCACCACGCCCGCGTCCGTCACCAGCAGCGGGCGCCGGATGCCCAGACGCTGGGCCTGCGCGGGAAGGCGCAGCAGCGCGCCGGCGCCGAAGACGATGCGCGTGGGCCACGCCATCTCGGTGACGCGCGGCTCGGAGGGAATGTCGAACGGCTTCATGGCGGCTGCCTCATTTGCGCTCATCAGATGAGCTCCAGGTAACGCTCCAACTCCCAGTTGGTGACGGCGCGCTCGTACTGACGCACCTCCCACTCGCGCGTGCGGACGAAGTGGTCCACGAAGCCGTCGCCCAGCAACTCCCGCGCGCGCTCGCTGCCCTTCAGCAGCGCCACCGCGTCCTTGAGGTTGCGGGGCAAGGGCGGCGCGTCGCGCTTCGCGTAGGCGTTGGCCTCACAGGGAGCGGGCGGCTCCACCTCGTTTTCGATGCCCCACAGGCCCGCGGCCAGGCTGACCGCCATGCCGATGTACGCGTTCATGTCCGCGCCCAGCTGCCGGTACTCCAGGCGCATCGCCTTGGCGCTCTCACCGATGACGCGGATGGCGGTGGTGCGGTTCTCCAGGCCCCACGTCACGGTGGTGGGCGCCCAGGTGTTCTCCACGCTGCGCTTGTAGCTGTTGATGGTGGGCCAGTAGAGCGCGGTGAGCTCCGGCATCAGCGCCACCTGCCCGCCGATGTAGTGGCGCAGCAGCTTGCTCATGCCGTGGGGCGCCTTCGCGTCGTGGAAGAGGTTCTGCTCCCCGTCCAAGTCCCACAGCGACTGGTGGACGTGCCCCGAGCACCCCGGCAGCTTCGCGTCCACCTTCGCCATGAAGCACGCGGTGACGCCGTGGCGGGCGCAAATCTCCTTCACCACCGTCTTGAAGAGCGCGGCCTTGTCCGCCGACTTCTCGATGTCGTCGTAGCAGATGGCCGCCTCGAAGACGCCCGGCCCCGTCTCCGTATGGAAGCCCTCGATGCCCAGGCCGAACGCGTTGCATCCGTCGATGAGCGCATGCACCAGCGGCGCATTGAGCGAGGCGCGCAGCCACGAATAGCCGAACATGCCCGGCGTCAGCGGCGTCAGCCCCTGGAAGTCCTTGTCGCGCAGGCTCTGCGGCTGCTCCTTGAAGATGAAGAACTCGTACTCCGCGCCGAAGCGCGGCAGGTACCCCAGCGAGCGCGCGCGGGCGGCCACCTTCTGGAGCAACTGCCGGGGGCTCGCCTCGAAAGGCGTGCCGTCGGGGTTTTCGAAGTCGAGCAGGAACGCCGCGGTATCCGGCTCCCAGGGAATGACGCGGCCGGTGGTCAGGTCCACCTTCGCGTGGGCATCCGGGTAACCGGTGTGCCAGCCCGTCACCTGGGTGTTGTCGAGCAGGTCGTCGCTCAAGTCCCAGCCGAAGACGACATCACAGAAGCCCAGGCCGCCCTTGGCGGCGCTGAGGAACTTCTCCAGGGAGATGTACTTGCCGCGCCAGACGCCATCGACGTCCACCGCGCCCACCTTCACCTTCTGGATGCCCTTCTCATCCAGCCAGCGGCGCAGCGTGTCCACGCTCGCCGCGTCCCGCAGCGCCGGGCCTCGCGCCGGAGCACGCGAGGCCTTGCCGCGAACCCGGCGAGCCATGGCAGGGTGGGTCAGGACCTTCGCCTTGGGTCGGGTCGGCATCGATTCAATCCCCTCTCTTGCTGGAAACGCCCGGCACCTGGGGCTCCACCCGCCGCCCGCCCATGCGCAGACTGGGGTCGAGGAATGAGGAGGTGAGCCAACAGGCGCTGGTCATGTGGGTCCCTCGAAACACACGGGCACGTTCCACTGCGACTGGCCAGGAACGGACACGCGGGGCACGACACGGTAGGAATGGGGATGCAATGCGGCAACCTACGGCGGTGAAGAACGTCCTCTTGCTGAAAGCCGGTGACGCGGCCGAGGCCGTGCGCGTCTCCGTCGGCGATTACGACCGGTGGTTTCTGCAAGCCATCGGACTGTCCGGCTACCGCTTCGACATCGTGCTGGCGCACCGGGGCGCCCCCTTGCCCACGCGCGCGGATGGCTACGACGCGGTGATGATGACGGGCTCGCCGCTGTCGGTGACGGCGCTCGAGCCGTGGATGAAGCGCGCCGCGGACTTCATGGTGGAGGCCGGTGAGCGGGGCACGCCCGTGCTGGGCGTGTGCTTCGGCCAGCAACTCCTGGCGCATGCGTATGGCGGCCGCGTCTCGCGCAATCCCCAGGGGCGGGAGACGGGCAGCGTCGAGGTGACGCTCACCGAGGCCGGCAAGCAGGACCCACTCTTCGACGGCGTGCCGGAGCGCTTCATCGCGCAGGCGACGCACGAGGACATCGTCTCGCACCTCCCCGACGGCGCGCAGGTGCTTGCGGGCAACGCGAACACCGCCGCGCAGGCGCTGGCCTTCCGCCCCACCGTGCGCGGCGTGCAGTTCCATCCAGAGGCCGGCGTGGACACCCTTCGCGCCGTCATCGAGGCCCGCTGGGAGGGCCTGGAGCGGGACTCCGTGGCGCGAGGCGCCGCGCCCGGCGAATACGTCCGTCAGCTCCTGGCGGGCCTCACGCCCTCTCCCGCAGGCCGCAGAATCCTGCTGAACTTCCTCGAGCGCTTCACCTGACCTGACAGAGGCCCTCCGTGTCCCGTCTTGCCCTGCCGACCCTGCTCCTCGCCCTGCTCACCACCGCGTGCTCGGAAGACCTGTGCACCCAGGCGCCTCGCTGTGATGACTCGGAAGCGCTCAACTGCGAGCCGGAGTGCACCGTGGGCCCGTGCTCCAGCGGCCCCATCCTCCAGGCGTGCACCGAGCGCACGACGTGCACCGTCGTCCCCGGAGACCGCAACGACGCACGCTTCTACCGCTCTCGCGCCGTGTGCGCCGTCACCCTGGAGGCCTGCGACCCGGCGACCGCGGCCCCGCCCACCTGCGGGAGCGACCGCTTCGTCACCGGCTGCAGCGCCTACCGCCGCGACATCCGCGTGTCCTGCTCCCAGTCGGCGCTCTACTTCGCGCAGGTGCCCACCTGCTGCCAGGGCCTGGGCGCGGACGACGGCGGCACCGACGCGGGCACGGGTGACGGGGGCGTCCCCGACGCGGGCACGGCCGACGCCGGCATTTGAGGTAGAGAACAAGCCATGGCGTCTCGCTGGGACCACCTCTTCGACCTCAAACCGACTTCCCTGCTGGAGCACCTCCTGGAGGAGGTGGCGAAGCTGCTGCACAAGGACCTGCTGCAGTGGCCGCCGCCCGTCGAGGAGCTGGACCTGGACACCGGTGGCCACTTCGCGCCGCTCTTCACGGAGCCCCGGCCCCGTCCGTCCCGGGCCGTCTACACGGAGGCGTTCCGGCTGGCGCAGTGGGAGCTGGCTCGAGAAACGGACGCCTACGACGACTACATGCGCAACAAGCGCTACCTGGAACGCGGCCTGGTGCCAGGCGACCGGCTGCCCCTGCTGCTCCTCAGCCGCTGGCTCACCGAGCAGATGCTGGGCCTGGGTGAGGCCACCGAGGGACGCGTCAAGCGCAAGCACATGCGCGACTGCCTGGAGCGGCTCCAGTCAAAGCTCGGCGCCTTCCCGGTGCCTGGCGCCTGAGCCGCCGCCGGGTGGCCCGGTGAAATGTTGAACAGGCACCATCCCCCTCCCAGGACGCGGGCGGGCGGCTCACGTGGCGGCCCTTGTCACCGGGAAGGCACTGCCGTAAGCCAGACGGCATGTCGCAGCAGCCTTCGGACACCACCGCCTCCGCCAACCGACGCAAGCGCCTGCTCCTCTTGGGAGTGTTGTGGCTGAGCCTGGCGCTGGTCCTGTTGGCCTTCCGCTCGGTGGTCATGCCCTTCGCGGGCGCCGCGCTCATCGCCTACCTGGTGCAGCCGCTGGTGGGGCGCATCTCCCGGGTGAAGGTGGCCGGCCGGCCGGTGCCGCGCTGGACGGCGCTGCTGCTCATCTACGCCGGCTTCTTCGTGGGCGTGTACCTCTTCATCGTCGCGCTGGTGCCGCAGCTCTACCGCGAGCTGTCCCGCGTCAGCCGTGAGGCGGTGACGTTCGCCAACACGCTCACCCCGGAGCACGTCCAGGAGCTCGCGCAGCGCGCGGAGACGTGGCTCAGCACACGAGGCATTCCGGTGGCGCTCTCCAACCGCGCGCTGGAGGGCGCGGACGCGGGGAGCAGCAACGGCACCTTCGGCTTCGCGCTGGATTTGGAGCAGTTCCTGGGGGACGCGGTGAAGCGCGTGTCCATCCTGGTGCAGGAGAACCTGGGCGACATCGTCAACGTGTCCCGCAGCATCGTCACCAGCGTGGCCGCGGGCGTGTTCATGCTCTTCTTCGTGCTGATGGTGGCCGCGTTCTTCTCCATCGACGCGCAGGCCATCCGCCACTACTTCGGCACGCTGATTCCGCCGGAGTACGCCACCGACGCGCGGCAACTGCTGGAGCGCATCGACCGCTCGTTGTCCGGCGTGGTGCGCGGGCAGGTCACCATCTGCATCGTCAACGGCATCCTGACGTTCATGGGGCTGCTGCTGTTCGGCGTGAAGTTCGCCTTCCTGCTGGCGACCATCGCCACCTTCTTCAGCCTCATCCCGATTTTCGGCACCATCCTCAGCTCGGTGCCCATCGTCCTCATCGCGCTGGCGGACGGCTTCCAGAAGGGGCTGGCGATTCTCGCGTGGATCATCGGCATCCACGCGGTCGAGGCGTACTTCCTCAACCCCAAAATCATGGGGCAGGCGGCGCACCTGCACCCCGTCATCGTCGCCTTCTCCCTCATCGCCGGAGAGCGGCTCTTCGGACTGGTGGGCGCCCTCTTCGCGGTGCCCGTGGCGTCCGTCCTGGTGGCGTGCTTCGACTACGCACGGCTCAAGGCCCAGCCCGCGCCCGCGGTGGCCCTGGCCTCGCCCGGAGTGCTGCCCGCTGAACGTCAGCCGCCCGCCGCCTGAGCCCTACTGGCAGGCGGCGGCGCAGCGCGCTTCACGGCAGGTCGGGATGCAACGCCCGCAGTCGATGGAGCCCTCCGGGCAGCCACTGGTACAGGGGCCGCTACACGTCGGGCCTTCGTCCGCGTGCGTGACGGCGGTTCCCAGCCCACAGCACGCGTCGGCCACGCAGTCGTCGTCCGTGTAACAGGTCTGGTCGGACAGCACCGGGGGTACGTCCCCCAGCGGCAGGTCTCCCAAACCGTCACACCCCACTCCACCACCGCCCAGCGTCACCCCCAGCACGAGGGTGAGCAGGCGGAAACGTCCGTGTCTGAGCAATGGACACCCCTTGCTCAGACAATCTCTACCGGTTCATCGACCCGAGGAAGTCCGCATTCGACGCGGTGGGCCGCATGTGTTTGAGCACGAACTCCATCGCGTCGATGGGGGTGAACGGGTGGAGCACCTGCCGCAGGGCGGTGATGCGCACCAGGTCGCCCGGGCCGAGCAGCAGCTCCTCCTTGCGCGTACCGGACTTGTTGATGTCCAGCGTCGGGAAGATGCGCTTCTCCATCAGCTTCCGGTCCAGGACGATTTCGGAGTTACCCGTGCCCTTGAACTCCTCGAAGATGACTTCGTCCATGCGGCTGCCGGTGTCGATGAGCGCGGTGCCGATGATGGTCAGCGAGCCACCCTCTTCGATGTTGCGCGCGGCGCCGAAGAAGCGCTTGGGCTTGTGGAGCGCGTTGGCGTCCACGCCGCCGGACAGAATCTTGCCGGACGCGGGCACCACCGTGTTGTAGGCGCGCGCCAGACGGGTGATGGAGTCCAGCAGGATGCAGACGTCGTACTTCTGCTCGACCAGGCGCTTGGCCTTGTCGATGACCATCTCCGCCACCTGCACGTGGCGCGTGGCGGGCTCGTCGAAGGTGGAGGACACCACCTCGCCGCGCACGCTGCGCTCCATGTCCGTCACCTCTTCCGGGCGCTCATCCACGAGCAGCACGATGAGGTACACGTCCGGGTGGTTGCGGCTGATGGCGTGCGCGATGTTCTGCAGCAGCACCGTCTTGCCGGCCTTCGGCGGCGCCACGATGAGGCAGCGCTGGCCCAGGCCGATGGGGCAGAACATGTCGATGATGCGCGTGGTCATCTCCGACGACTCATGCTCCAGCTTGAGCTTGCGCGTCGGATAGAGCGGCGTGAGGTTGTCGAACAGGATGCGCTCGCGCGCCGCGTCCGACATCGGGTCCGCGAAGTTGACCTTGTCCACCTTCTGGAGCGCGAAGAAGCGCTCGCCCTCGCGGGGCTGGCGGATGGGGCCCGTCACCGTGTCGCCGGGGCGCAGGTTGAAGCGGCGCACCTGCGACGGGGACACGTAGATGTCGTCCGGGCTGGGCTGGTAGTCGCTGTCCGCGCTGCGCAGGAAGCCGAAGCCGTCGCTGAGCAGCTCCAGCACGCCCTCCGCGTGGACCTCGAAGCGCTTGTCGGCGATGCCGCCCAGCAGCGCGAAGATGAGGTCCTGCTTCTTCAGGCCCTGGTACCCCTCGATGCCCACGTCGTGGGCCATCTTCGAGAGGTCGGTGATCTTCATCCGCTTCAGGTCATTGAGCTTGATGACCTGCATGGGCTCGCCATCCCGGGTGACTTCCGTGATGGCGGGAGTCTCAGGGGACTCCGGAGGAGGCGGCAGGGAGGCGGCCGGCTCTTCGGACTCGCCGGAGATACGAGCTTCCTGGAGGTCGTCGTCCCGCACCGGGCGGGAGATGGGGGTGAGCACCGGACGGGGGGGCTCGGCGGGGGCCTCCTCGACCTCGGCGCCGGGCTCTTCGTCGCGGCGGGCGGCGCTGCGGCGGGCGCGCGGGGCGGGCTTCTCGGCCTCGTCCCGCTCCACCGTCTTCGCGGCGCGCTTGCGGCGTGGCTTCTCCGTGTCGGCCTCGACGGCGACATCGGTGTCGGCAGCCTTCTCTCTCGAAGTACGGGCTTTACGCATGTCTGTAACGCTTGGGAGGAATGAAGCGCCCGAGGACTCGGACGGGTGGAATGGCGGGGGGAAACGTCCGCGCGGCCCTCGGAAGCACCTTCCAGGAGGACGGCCCCGCCGGAATCCCAGGAAGGGACTGCGCGGGCGTGAGCCTTGTGGTTGGGAGAAGCGTCGGCGCCGTCGGAATACACCTGCGCCATGAACCGCAAGGGACGTTATTGACCCCCTCCTGGCCTGTCAAGGCATCTTGAGGGCCACGGTTGCGTCGCTTCCAGATGAGCAACACGCGCCCCCGGGGCCCTCATTTCCAGCCGGCCGTGCGGGCCTTCCGGAGTCCCCTGCCCCGAACCTGAGGACCCGGCGGGTCGGCGCGCGGACAGCGCCACTGCCAGCGACAACACCCGGCCCTCCAGGTCCGCTTCCCCTCAGGAGGCGGTTCACGCGGAGGCGACGACCGGACCTTGTCAGTCGGGAACCGTAGAGTGGCCGCCTTTCGAGGCACGCGCCGACGCGCCGTGTTTTGGAGTAAGGACCGCGAACCGTGGACGACTTCCAGAAAGCCGCAGCCCGAGCCCGTGAGCTCCACCGTGAGCTGGCGCACCACAACTACCGTTACTACGTCCTCGACTCGCCCGAGGTCAGCGACGCGCAATACGACAAGCTGATGCGCGAGCTGCAGGACCTGGAGGCGAAGCACCCGAGCCTCCAGACGCCGGATTCGCCCACCCAGCGCGTGGGCGGCGCGGCCGCCGAGGAGTTTGGCGAGGTGGTGCACCGGGCGCCCATGCTCTCGCTGGCCAACATCTTCGAGGACCAGGGCCTCATTGAGTTCGACGAGCGCATCCGCAAGCTGGTGGGCCTGCCGGGCATCGCCTACGTCTGCGAGCCCAAGCTGGACGGGCTCGCCATCGCGTTGCGTTACGAAAAGGGCGCGTTCGTCCAGGGCGCCACCCGGGGCGACGGCACCACCGGCGAGGACGTCACCTCGAACCTGCGCACCATCCGCAGCCTGCCCATGTCGCTGTTTCCCCAGGACGGCGTGAAGGTGCCGGACGTGCTGGAGGTCCGCGGGGAGGTCTTCATCCGCAAGAAGGACTTCCAGAAGCTCAACGAGAAGCGCGAGGAGGAAGGCGAGCCGCTCTTCGCCAACCCGCGCAACGCCGCCGCGGGCAGCCTGCGCCAGTTGGACCCGCGGATGACGGCCGCCCGGCCCCTCTCCGTGTTCCTCTACGAATGCGTCCCGGGCGACGGCGTGCCCGTCTTCAAGACGCACATCGAGAAGCTGGAGTACCTCAAGACGCTGGGCCTGCCCATCAACCAGTACCGCCGCGCCGAGGGCCTGGACGGCGTGCGCCAGGCCTATGACGCCTCCCTCAAGGGCCGCCACGAGCTGCCCTTCGAGGTGGACGGCATGGTGGTGAAGGTGGATGACGAGGACCAGCGCAAGCGCCTGGGCCAGGTCTCCAAGAGCCCCCGCTGGGCGGTGGCGTACAAGTTCCCTCCGGAGGAGGAGTCCACGGAGGTGATGGACATCGGCATCCAGGTGGGCCGCACGGGCGCGCTGACGCCGGTGGCGCACCTCAAGCCGGTGAAGGTGGGCGGCGTCACGGTGGCGCGCGCCACGCTGCACAACGAGGACGAGCTGCGCCGCAAGGACGTGCGCAAGGGCGACACCGTCTTCGTGCGCCGCGCCGGTGACGTGATTCCGGAAATCGTCTCCGTGGTGCTGTCCAAGCGCCCCGCGGACTCCGCGCCCTTCGAGTTCCCCAAGCACTGCCCCGTCTGCGATGCGGTGGCGACCAAGGACGAGGACGGCGCCATCATCCGCTGCACGGGCGCCTCCTGCCCCGCGCAGCTGGTGGAGAAGATCCGCCACTTCGCCAGCCGCCTGGCCATGGACATCGAAGGGCTGGGCGACAAGCTGGCCGCGCAGCTGGTGTCCACCGGCAGGGTGAAGGCGTTCGCGGACCTCTACGCGCTCACCAAGGAGGACCTGCTGAAGCTGGAGCGCATGGGCGACAAGAGCGCGGACAACCTCATCGCGTCGCTGGAGCGCTCCAAGCAGACCACGCAGCGCCGCTTCCTCTATTCCCTGGGCATCCGCCACGTGGGCGACGCCACCGCCAAGGCGCTGGCGGAGGCCTTCCCCCGGTCGGAGATGCTCTTCGAGGCCAGCCTGGAGGACATCTCCCGCGTGAAGGACGTGGGCCCCATCATGGCCCAGGTCATCCACACCTTCTTCCAGGAGCCCCAGAACCAGGAGGCCATCCGCGCGCTCCTGGCGGCGGGGGTCCAGCCCGCGGCGCCCCAGGTCGCCACGGGAGGCCCCTTCGTGGGCAAGTCGGTGGTGCTCACCGGCGCGATGACGGGTATGACACGGGAGCAGGCCAAGGAAGAGGTCGAGCGCCGGGGCGGCAAGGTCGCCGGAAGTGTCTCGCGCAAGACCGATTTCGTCGTGGCCGGTGAGGATGCGGGCAGCAAGCTGAAGAAGGCCCAGGAACTCGGGGTAAGAATCCTGGACGAGCAGGCGTTCCTGCACATGTTGCAGACGAACGCCTAGAGGATGGGGCGGTCCATGAGTGGCACGCGGCGAGCCTCGCTGCGCATCGAAGGCAAGGTGCAGGGCGTCTTCTTCCGGGAGAGCGCCCGCGTTGAGGCCACACGCCTGGGCCTGACGGGCTGGGTGCGCAACCGGCCGGACGGGGCCGTGGAGGCCGTCGTGGAAGGGGAACCCGCCGTGCTCGAGGAATTCATCCGCTGGTGTCATCGAGGTCCGACGCAGGCCCGGGTTTCGGGCGTTCAGCGCACGGACAGCGAGGCCACCGGCGAGTTCAGTCAATTCAACGTGGAGCGCACGTCATGACGCCCTACGCGCTGGCCTCCCTCCCGGCCATGCTGGGTATCCGGGCCGGGTCCAAGGTCTCCGTCATCAACCCGCCGCGGGGCTTCGTGCAGAAGCTCAACCCGCTGCCGGATGGGGTGGAGTTCCTCATCACCGCGGTGACGGGCCTGGATGTCATCCTCTTCTTCACCGAGGACCCGCAGGAACTGGTGCAGCGGCTGCCGGCCCTGGCCCGCGCCATGGCCCTCACCGGCGGCATCTGGGTGTGCTGGCCGGGGGGCGAGGGTGCCCGCCGGGACCTCTCTGAGGACTTCGTCCGCCACGCGGCCCTGGACATTGGTCTGGTGGACAACAAAATCTGCATCATCGACGCCACCTGGACCGGCCTCCGGCTGGTGAGGCGGCCCCGAGGGCGACCGGACAAGCCAGGGGAGCGCAAGCGAGCCACCGCCCAGGCCTGATGCCCTGCCGGGTAGCCGCCCGGCATCTGCCTGACAGTGGATGGAAGCCGTTTCTCGGCTTTACACACCTGGGGGGCCGTGAAAAACTCCCCGTGTTTCTGGACGGTTGTGTGACGCCCCGCGTTGTCGGGGGTCGACGTCTGGTAGGGATTTTGACGGGTTGCGTTCCCGGCTCCTCCGGGCGCGTCAGCTGCACCGAGACTCCAGTCGCCCCCCCAAGGTGGCCCACGATGGGCATCGACCGGGTGTGGATAGAAGAGCGGGCGGCACGCGCGTCGTGGGGAAGCTCGAACGCGTTGTGAAGACAAGGCCTCGCCCGGCACGGTGCCGGTCGCAATGCGGGGCGCCAATGAACTCGGAGGAGCAGGCGGTGGTCCCCTCGGTCCTCGACAACGAGCCCCCAGCCGCACCCGGCATGCCCGGGCCGGCGTCGCTCGCTGTAGGCCCGCCGGAGGCCGCCTCTCCCTTCGCAGCGCGCTCGGAGGCGCGGCGTCTCGCCGCCGCCCGTCCGGTGAGGTCCGCCCTACCGCGCGCGCCAGCAGGATTCATCCATGAGCAGCATCCTGGTCATCAACGCCGCGGGTCGAGAGACGCGCGTCGCGCTCGTCGAGGGCGGACACATCGCGGAGTTCTACCTCGAGCGTAAGAAGGACAAGGGCGTCGTCGGGAACATCTACAAGGGCCGCGTCGTCCGGGTGCTCCCGGGCATGCAGGCCGCCTTCGTGGACATTGGCCTGGAGAAGGCCGCGTTCCTCTATGTCAGTGACGTCGTCTACGACCCTGACTTCGCGCGCGCGCAGTTCGAGCTGACCGAAGGTGAGCACGAGGATGCGCCGGACGTCCCGGACGAGTCCGAGGCCGAGGCCGCGGAGGCCGCCGCCCGGCACGCGCCTCCCCGTCACGCGGAGCCGGAGCCGGAGGACGCCCATTTCGAGCCTGTCGCGGCGCCCACCGAGTCCCTGCCGCGCGACACCGCCCTGGAGCTGGCCGCCAACGCCCCGACGGTGACGCCGCCGGGCGCGGAGACGCCGGTGGCGCCCGCGGAGGAAGCGCCGGCCGCCGGGGCGGAGAGGGTGGTGGCCGCCGAGGTGGCCGTTCAGCCCGTCACGCCCGAGCAGATTGTCGCGGTCGAGCCGTCCACGGCAGCGCCCGTGGAGGCCACGCCTGCTCCGGCGGGTGGCGAAGCCGAGGCCGCGCCCTCCTCCGAGCCCCAGGTGGCCGAGGCCGCCGTGGAGCCCGCCGCGAACGTGGCGTCGCCCGAGGCTTCGCTGGCCGTTGCCGCGGCGTCCGAGCCCGACGCGGCCGGGGTGGCGACGCCTGCTGAATCGGCCGTGGAAGTGGCCGAGGGCGAGGCCGCCGGTCTTCCCGTCGAACCCCCTCCCCCCGCGGCCGCCGCGCTGGGAGACCTCATCCCCTCGCCCGCTGAGGAGGGCGCGCAGGCTGCGAAGCCGTCCGAGGTCTCCGGCGAGCGCCGCACGCCGCGCGAGGCCCGTGAGGCGCGTGAGCCCCGGAGCCGGGAGAAGGAGCGCGGCGAGAAGGACAAAGGCCGCCGGCCGCAGGAGGAGAAGCGCCGGAGCGACAAGCACGAGGACAAGGAGAAGGCCAAGCCGCGCCGCACCGACAAGATTGAGGACCTGCTGAAGGTGGGCCAGGAAGTCGTCGTCCAGATTTCCAAGGACCCCATCGGCACTAAGGGCGCGCGGCTCACCTCGCACATCTCCATCCCCGGCCGTCACCTGGTGTTCATGCCCACGGTGGACCACGTGGGCATCAGCCGCCGCATCTCCAACGAGAAGGAGCGCCGACGTCTGCGTGAAATCGTGGACCGCCTGCGCCCGCCCGGGACGGGCTTCATCGTCCGCACCGTCGCGGAGAACGTGCCGCAGGAGAAGCTCGAGAGCGACATCCGGTTCCTCATCGAGGTGTGGAACCAGGTGGTGCGCAAGAACGAGAAGCGCGGCGGCCCCGGCCTGCTGCACCCCGACCTGGACCTCATCCTGCGCGCCACGCGCGACCTCTTCGCGCACGACGTGGAGAAGCTCGTCGTCGATGACCGCGAGGAGTACGAGCGCATCCTCGGCTTCGTCACCGCGCAGGACCCGGCGCTGCGAGACAGGGTGGCGCTGCACGAGGGCGACGACACCGTCTTCGACGCGTACGGCATCGAGCAGGAGCTCCAGCGCGCCACCCAGCGCAAGGTGTGGCTGAAGAGCGGCGGCTACCTCATCATCGACCAGGCCGAGGCGCTCACCGCCATCGACGTGAACTCGGGCCGCTACGTCGGCAAGAAGAGCCTCGAGGAGACCATCACCAAGATCAACGTCGAGGCGGCCAAGGAGATTGTCTACCAGCTCCGGCTGCGCAACATCGGCGGCATCATCATCTGCGACTTCATCGACATGGAGAAGGCGCAGAACCGCGACAAGGTCTTCAAGGCGCTGCAGGAAGCGCTGGGCCGCGACAAGGCCAAGACGAACGTGCTGCGCATCTCCGAGCTGGGCCTCGTGGAGATGACGCGCAAGCGCGTGCGCGAGTCCATTGGCCGCATGCTCCACGAGGACTGCCCGTACTGCGACGGCAACGGCTTCGTGAAGACGGCCACCACCGTGGCCTACGAAATCTTCCGGGAAATTCGCCGCGAAGCGCCGGGCTACAAGGACTCCACGCTGGTCATCAACTGCAACGCGGAAGTGGCGCGCCTGCTCCAGGGCGAGGAGCGCAACGAGCTGCGGCACCTGATGGACCGGTACAACAAGTCCATCCAGGTCAAGGCGCAGCAGAACTACCACCGCGAGCAGTACGACATCTACGGACGCTCGGCCTCGGGACCGGAGCACAAGGTGGCCTCGTCGCCTGGCTCGGGTGATGGCGAGCTGGCCATGCAGCAGCGCAAGCCCGACAGCAATGGCGGAGGCTACGGCCGCCAGGAGCAGGGCCGGCGCGGCGGTGGTGGCGGCGGCGGTGGTGGCAGGGACCGGGGTGGTGAGCGGGGCAACGAACGCTCCGAGCGCGGTGAGCGGGGCGGAGACCGTCGCGAGGGCCGCCGCGACGGCCGAAGTGGCGGAGACCGTCCTCGGGGAGACCGGGGTGGCGAGCGGGGCGACCGTTCCGAGCGCGGCGGCGAACGGAGTGAGCGTGGTGAACGCTCCGAGCGCGGCGGCGAACGGAGTGAGCGTGGTGAACGCTCCGAGCGCGGCGAGCGCGGCGAGCGCGGCGAGCGCGGCGAGCGTCCCGAGCGCGGCGACCGGCGTGGCGACCGCGGCGAGCGTGGAGAGCGCGGCGGTTCGCAGAACACGCCTGGTGGAGGCGAGCACGCGGGTGGCTCGACGCCGCCTCCGCCTCCAGCCTCGGGTGGCGGGTCGGAGCCTTCGGGCGGAACGACCTGAGTTCTTTCCGCCGGTCAGTCGTCGGCGCCCTGCCCTGCCGGTGGTTTCAAGGCCGGGGCGGGGAGCCGGCGGCGCTGGCGTAGCGGAAGTCGCTGGCCAGTGCACAGGAAGCCCCGCACCGTGTCGGACTGTGTACGCTGGCAAGCCACCTCAAGCCGGGGTGGGCTGGCACTGGCGGCCGCGGATTGGCTAGCGTGAGCGTCCATGCCCCAAGGCGGTTCCCGCCTCGTGGGCCGGCCATGTCACACGGATGATGTCCTCGCGCTCCGAGCACGTATCGCCCCGTCTGGGGCCACGTTCCCTCTGCCTCCGTCAGGCCCGCCCCTGGCGCGGCCGGGCCTCTTGAGGGAATCGGTGAAACTGACGCCCCTGCCGTGGCTCCGTCACTTCCGCGAGCGGGCCACCCGGCTCTGGGCGCCTCTGCAGCACACGCCCGTGGGGCTGTTCGCGACGGACACCCTCCTGGCCGCGAAGACGGTGGCCCAGGGTTTTCGCGGGGAGAATCTCCGGCTTCGGGCCGCCGCGCTGACCTACGTCAGCATGTTCTCCCTGGTGCCCCTCCTGACGGTGGCGCTCGTGCTGCTGACCGCCTTCCACCAGGACGAGTTCAAGGAGAAGCTGCGCTTCGTCGTCAGCGAGGTGCTCAACCCCGGGGTGCGCGGCAAGTCCTCCCAGTTCCTCGACCGGTTCCTGAACCCCACGCACACCGTCGCCATTGGCAGCGTGGGCTTCCTGGCGGTGCTCCTGTCCGCCGGCTCGCTGCTGCGGCAGCTCGACGGCGCCGTCAACGAGCTGTGGGGCATCCGGCGGCAGCGTCCGTGGCGCATCCGGCTGCTCATCTACTCGGGCCTCCTGCTCGTGGGCCCCTTCTTCCTCGCGCTCTCCTTCTCCGGGACGGGCAAGGTCCGTGTCTTCCTGCAGAGCCACGCGCCCTACGCCAGCGCCTTCATCCTGCTGGGCACCACGCTCGTCACCGTGGCCAGCCTCACCCTGCTCTACTACTGGACGCCCTACGCGCATGTCCGCGTCCGGTCCGCGCTCGCCGGAGGACTGGTGGCCGGCCTGGGGTGGACGTTCGCCAAGCAGGTGTACGCCGCATTCGCGGAGCGCAGCTTCCAGTACAACCCCCTCTACGGCTCGCTCGGCGCGCTCCCGTTGTTCCTGGCGTGGGTCTACGTGAGCTGGCTGTTGGTGCTCTTTGGCGCCCGGCTCTCCTATGCCGTGGAACACACCGCCTTCCGGCACTCCCTCTTCGCTTTTGGAAGCCACCCGCGCGCGCACGAGTTGGTCGCCGCCCGTGTCGCCCAGGAGGCCACCCTGGCCTGGGTGGACGGACTGCCGCCTCCCTCGCCGCGCGAGCTGGCGACGCGGCTGCGCGTCCCCGAGTCGCTGGTCCACGAGGTCGTCGACCGCATGGTGGCCGCCGAGTTGCTGGAGCGCCTCCGCAAAGGGGGCCTGCGTCCCGCGAAGGACCCGGCTGCCCTCACGCTGGCGGACACCACGCTCGCCGTGCACGGTGTGATGCTCACCGGCGGCGCGGAGGGATGGAACGGGCCACGGGCGCCCGGATTCGAACAGATGGAGCCCATCTTCCAGGCAGCTGACTGCGCCGGTGTCGACCTGCTACGTCGCACCCGATGGCTGGACCTGGTGGTGCCGCTCCGCCCAGGGCTGGCCGAGCCTGCTCCCGCCCCACCACCCAGGGTGGCCGCAGGGGGAAATCCGTAGCGTTTCTGGGTGGTTGGAAGCTCACCCTGCTTGCACGAAGGATGTGTTCTGTTATGTTTTCAGGATTCGACCACGGGCCAGAGCGCCCTGTTTCCAAGGGGTCACCGGGTTTGCGGGAGCGTCCGATGCTCAAGTCCGATCTGATCAACATCCTCGTGGCCAAGAGGGGCGTGACGCAGAAGCAGGCTGAGGCCACCATCGAGACGATTTTCGAGTCGATGAAGGATGCCCTCTGCCGCGGCGAGAACATCGAGATTCGCGGGCTCGGTGCCTTTCACGTGAAGAACTACCAGGGCTACCAGGGCCGCAACCCGAAGACGGGGCAGGTCATCCCGGTGAAGCCCAAGCGCGGCCTGCTCTTCCGCACGGGCAAGGAGCTGCGCGACCGCGTGAACCGTCCGGCGCCCCAGCAGGCCCAGACGGAGCTGCCCCCGCTTCCCGAAAGCAAGGGGCCGGGCAACACGGGCACGGGGCTCTAAGCCCACCTCCGTCAGCGCCCCACCGCCACCGGCGACAGCCGGCCGATGGGGCGAATCTGGAGGGCCCCATCCAGTTCGCCATAGGTGAGCACTGCAACGTCCGGGAACGCGCCCTCGCACAGCCTGCGCAGAGGCCGCCGGACATCCGGAGCGGTGAGCAGCACGGCCCGTCCCTCAGTGGCCACCTGCCGCACGCCTTCGAGGATTTCCGCCACCCGCTCCGGGTCGGGCGCCAGCCCTCGCGGGCCCATGCCGCGCAGCACCTCTTCCACCTCCGGGTCCACGAGGTACGCGTACAGCGGCCCGGTGGGCGCGAACTTGTGGCTGAGGTACCGCCGCAGCGCCTGCCGACAGCGCTCCGCGAGCGCGACGGCATCCCCTTCCGTCGTCGGCGACACCAGCGCCTCCAGGATGGCTCGCAAGTCCCGGATGCTGACGCCCTCCTGGAGCAGCTTGCGAAGCACGTCCGTGAGCAGCGGCAGCGGCACCTTCTGCAGCGCCTCCTTCACGAGCACGGGCGCCTGCGCCTCCAGCCCCTCCAGCAGTCCCTGGACGTCCTGCAGCCCCAGCAGGTCCGCGGCGCGGACACGCAGGATGGCGCGCACGTGGTCCGCGACCAGCTCTCCCGGACGCCGCAGCGGCACTTGCGCCGTCTCCAGCAGGACCCGAGCCGACTCCGGAATGCGGCTGATGACCTTCCCGCTCGAGGGCTCCGTCGCGGCCTCCGCGCTCACCTGGAGGAACGCCAGTTCATCCGGAGGCGCCAGCGCGTAGAGCGCCCCCGGCAGCACCTGCCCTCCACCCGCCGGGACTTCGTCCACCAGGACGCGGTACTCACCCGGGCCCAGGTAGGCGGCCTGCGTGCGCACCCGGATGCCGGGCACCCGAACCCCCAGTTCGAAGAACAGCTCATCCCGCACGCCGTTCAACGTCTTGTGGACGAAGGCGGCGCCCTCCGCTTCGGCCAGCACCGTCAGGTCAGGCGCCAGGTCCAACGTGAGCGGGGAGACACCCACGGGTGACGCGGCACTCTCCGGAGGGGCTCCAGCCGCGCCAGGCGCCACGCCCTCCGCGGGCGCGCCTGCTTTCTCTTCGACCTTCGAAACACCCGCGCGGCTCAGCACATGGCCGAGCCCGCCCAGGCCTCCCGCCAGCAGGAGGAACGTCACGTGCGGCATTCCCGGCATGAGGGCCAACGCGACGCACAGGCCCGCCACCACCCAGAGCGTCCGTGCCTCTCCGAAGAACTGGGCCCCAATCTCCGCCCCCAGCGTGTCCTCTTCCTTCTCCGAGGCGACGCGCGTGACGACGAGGCCCGCGGCCACGGCGATGCACAGCGAGGGAACCTGGGACACCAGCCCGTCACCAATGGCGATGAGCGCGAATGTCGACGCCGCCTCGGCCAGGGGCATGCCTCCCTGCAGCACACCGATGACGGTTCCTCCGAGCAGGTTCACGGCGACGATGACCAGGCCCGCAATCACGTCCCCCTTCACGAACTTCATCGCGCCGTCCATGGCGCCGAACATCTGTGACTCGCGCTCCAGGTCACGCCGCCGGCGCCTTGCTTGCGCCTGGTCGATGGCGCCCGCGCGCAGATCCGCGTCAATGGACATCTGCTTGCCGGGCATCGCGTCCAGCGTGAACCGCGCGGACACCTCCGCCACCCGCTCCGCGCCCTTGGTGACGACCAGCAACTGCACCAGCGTGAGGATGGCGAACACCACCGCGCCCACAACGTAGTCGCCCCGGACGACGAACTCACCGAAGGCCTGGATGACGTCTCCCGCGTGCCCCTCCGCGAGCGCGAGCCGCGTGGAGGACACGTTGAGTGCCAACCGGAACAGCGTGGTGAACAGCAACAACGTGGGGAACGACGTCACCTTCAAGGCGTCCCGGGCACGCAGCGCGGCCACCAGCAGGGCCACCGACGCCGCCAGATTGACGGCGAGCCCCGCGTCCAGGAGCCATGCGGGCAAGGGGATGATGAGCGCGCCCAGGACCGCGGCCATGGCGATCGCCAACACCACGTCCGAGGAGTTTCGGGCCTTCAGCAACACCTTCATGAGGGGGTTCATGACGTCTGTCTCCGTGGATGGTCGTCCAACTCCCGCGCATCCATCGCCGTGCGCAGGACGACCGCCGCCGCCTGGTACAGCTCCTCTGGGATGGGCTCGCCCACGTCGTAGTGGATGAGGCTGCGTGCCAGCGGGATGTCCCGCACCACCGGAATGCCAAGTCGGCGGGCCTGCTCCCGCATGGCGAGCGCATCCCCTTCCCGGGCCTTGGCCACGAGATAGGGCGCCTCACATTCGTCGACGTCGTAGCGGAGCGCGACCGCGATGTGCGTGGGGTTGACGACCACGGCCGTCGCCTTTTGCACCCCGCGTGCCGCACCGCCCTGCGAAAGCTGGCGATGCAGGGCCTTCCGCTGTCCCTTGTGCCGGGGGTCGCCCTCACTCTCCTTGTACTCGCGCTTCATCTCCTCGCGAGTCATCATCAAATCCTTGATGTGGCGCCGCCAGGCCAGCGCGTAGTCCCCCACGCCCAGCACCACCAGCAAACAGGCCAGGCGGCTCGCGAGTCCGGACACGTGCGCGACCACCAGGCGCAAGCCCTCCGTCCCCCCCAGCCACGCGGTCTTCATCGCATCCGGAGCGGCCTCCTCCGCATCGCGCCAGACGAGCGCCCCCACCAGGCAGACAATCAGCAGCGTCTTCGCCAGTTCCACCCAGGGGCGCCAGCTGAAGAGCCGCTGCATGCCCGCCACCAGACTGATGCGCTCAAGCTTCGGCTCGACATGCAGGAGCTCGGCTTCCAGACCCACCGTGGCCACGGACACGAGCAGCGCCGCGGCGAACGCGCCCCCCAGCACCGGGCCACAAAAACGCGCGGCAATCCAGAGCCCTTCCTGCCACGCCCCAAGGTCCTGCTGTCCCAGGAAGAGGTGCTCCGTCCATGCCTGGAGCCTCGCCATGCCCACTGGCGCGGCCTCCGTGAGCCCGAACAAACCACCCGCCGTCACCGCGCTGGCGTTCAGCAAGCGGCTGCGGGGAATCTGTCCTTTGCGCCGTGCTTCACGAAGGCGCTTCGCGCTGGGCTTCTCTGTCTTCTCCCCACTCACCGCGTCACCTCCGCCAGCAACGCCAGCGCGCCTTCCACGGACAACACGCCCGCCAACAGCCGCTCACACAACACGCCCGTCCCCAGCCACAACAAGGCGCCCCCACCCAGAATCTTCAGCGGCGTCCCCACCTCCTGAAGATTCACCTGTGGTGCCGCTCGCGAGGCCAGGCCCAGGAAACAGTCCACGGTCAGCACCGCCGCGGCGATCGGCGCCCCCACCGCCAGCCCCGTGGCCATGGCCGCGCCCGCCAGCAGGACGACATGCAGCGTGGCCGCCTCGGTTGGAACGAAGGCGCCGAGCTTCACGACGCCGAACCCACGCAGCACGCTGGAGAGGACGAGCGGCCACATGCCACCGGAGACCACCAGCGCCACCAGCAGATGGTAGAGCCCCTCCCCTGCCGCGGACTCACGGCTCCCCGCCAGGGGCAGACTCACCTCGGCGGAGGTTCCACGAAGCAGGTCGATGAAGCGGCCCCCCATGCGCGCGGCATCGAAGGGGAGTGCCGCGACCAACCCCACGGACGTCCCGAAGAGCAGCTCGCGAATCACCCATCCTCCCAGGGCCACCGCGGACGTGACAGGCGCATCCAGCACCACGCCCGCCTCCACCCGGAGGAAGAGCGACAGGGACAGCACCAATGCCAGGCGGACCATCGTCGGCGTGGCCTGTCCTCCCAGTAGCGGACACAGGAACGTCATGGGCAGCAGCCGCGCGGCACACAGCGCCACCACGATGATGTCCGGCGCCAGTGACTCGAGCCAGGCGCGGAGTGGCTCCAGATTCATGCCGCGACCTCGGAGATGAGCATCAGGAGCTGGTGGGTGAAGCGCGTGAGCTGCCCGGCAATCCAGGGCCCGGCGAGGACCAGTGCCAGGACGGCCGCGCACAGCTTGGGCACCACCGACAACGTGGACTCTTGAAGCTGGGTGGTGGCCTGGAAGAGGCTCGACAAGAACCCCACCACCAGGCTCGCGCCAATGGGCGGCAACGACGCCATCACCATCAACAGCAGGGCCTCACGTCCCAGGGTGAGGAAGACATCCTGGGTCATGGTGTCACCGGTAGCCGAGGATGAGGCCCCGCGCGAGCAGCGACCAGCCATCCACGGCGACAAAGAGGAGAATCTTGAAGGGCAGACTCACCTGGCTGGGTGACAGCGTCTGCATCCCCAGCGCGAGCAGCACGTTGGCAATCACCATGTCCAGCACGAGGAACGGGAGGAAGACGAGGAAGCCAATCTGGAAGGCTTCCTTCAGCTCGGTGATGACGAAGGCAGGAATGACGACGAAGAGGTCCGTCTCCCGCACCGCGTCCATCTCCTCCACCGGACGTAGCTCGCGCGCCAGGTCCACGAAGCGCGCGCGCTCCTCAGCGCTCCCGTGCTTGACCAGGAAGGCGCGCAGCGGCTCCGACACGCGGCTCGCGGCGGAGAGCATCTCCGCGCCGGAGCCCGACGCCACCTCCGCGTAGGCCACCTGCCCCGCGTCGTACATGCGCTCCATCACCGGGGCCATGATGTGCCCGGTGAGCACCGCCGCCAGGCCCGTGAGCACGATGGTAGGCGGCGCCTGCTGCGTGCCCATGGCCGAGCGGGCGAGCGACAACACGACGGCAATCTTCGAGAAGCTCGTCAGCATCAGCACCGCGAACGGCAGCAGCGACATCACCGCGAGCATGCCCATCATCGACAGAGGGCTGCCTGCGTACGACATCCGAGACAGCGAATTCTCCGCCGCGGCGGCCGCGGCAGGAACCAGCAGGAGCGCTCCCAGCAAGCCGTGGCTCATGGCCCCTCCCGCCGGCCCCGAATCGTGCGGGACCTGGGCATGGGCCGCCGGGCTTGCGCCAGGACATGGCCGAACTCCGGCGCTGGCGCTGGCGTCTCGCGAATCTCCGCGAACGCGTCACCGAAGGCCACGAGGTAGCTGCGCCCATCCACCTCCACGAGCGCAACACCGCACCGTTGCGACAGTCCCGCTCGCGATACGATGTTCAGCCGTGGCGCCGTGGGTTCGCCCCTGACGACAGCGCCGCGCCGGTGCAACCACCATCCCAGCGCGGCCAGCGCCACGACGCCCAACAGCCACCGCGCGGCCACCGTGGTGGACACCCCTGCCACCGGGCCCATCACCGCCAACCCCAGCACCAGTGCGCCCGCCAACAGCAAGCGCGAGCGCGGCGAATGAACGAAACGCTGTGCATTCATGACGGGACTCACGGCAGCAGCGCCAGGACGCGGGCTCCAACCTCGCCCTCGATTTCCACCAACTCGGCGCGGGCCACCGCGCGGTCTCCCACGCGCAGCACCACCGGCTCACTGGCGTTGATGTGCAGGGGAAGCAGCGCGCCTGGCTTGAGCGCCGCGAGCTCCGACAGGGGAATCATCACCCGCGTCAGCTCGATTTCCACATCCACGGGCAGCGGAGGCATGCCCTCCTCCTGCTTGTTCACGGCCACCATGTCCGACTCCTGGGGAATCCCGCGCCCCTGCGCGCGGGTCAGTGAAAAGCCCTCGGCGAGGAAGTCTCCCGAGAGCGCGAATCCGCGCGTCACCAGCCGCCCCGGCCCGAAGAGCTGGCCGGCCTGCTTGCGCACACCTTCGAAGACGACGACGTCCCCCACCACGAGCGCATCCAGAGCGTTCGCGGGCAGCGGCGTCTGGCCTACGAGGCACCGGGCCTCCAGCGAGGCGGCCAGCACCTCTGGCGCGATGCGCGGCGCGCGCTCCACCGGCAGCGCTTGAAAGACTGTCTGGACCACCTGTGACGGCAGCAGCAACCGCGCGCCCGCGCGCGACTCGCCCACGGTCACCATCAACTCGATGCCAACCAAGGGTTCGCGAGGGTCCAAGCGCGCCACCACGTCCGACCTGGACATCGTCACGCCCGCGAGCCGTGGACCGAGCCACGGGTATGCCCCGCCCGCCGCCCTCACCGCGGAGAGCGCGACCAGCAGGACATAGGCCAACGTCGCCTCTTCCAACCGGGCCAACTCCGTCACCACGCCGGGCCGCTGCCCCGCGCCAGCGATGCGCTCCAGCCCCATGAAGGCGAGCGCGGGCTCCAGCTCCAGCACCGCCGTGCCCCCCACCGCCGACAGCTCCAGCAGCGCGAAAATCGCGGGCTCGCCCAGTCCAACCGAAGGCGAGACGACGGACTCCAGAAAGCGGGCCTCCGCAAGCACGGGACAGCCGAGTTCCCGAGTCAGGGCCGCCATCACCGCGTCCAGCGCCTCCCTTCCGAGGCCCCCGGCCTGGGGCCGTTCCGCGAGCACGAGGTGGGCCCGGGTCAGCCGGCGCGCCCCCAAGCGGCGCAGGGGGCGGACCTTCCGGCTGGCGGCATGTTCGATACGGGTATTCATCGGTGGCTCCGCTGCTGCATCGAGACGCACGCCTCCCGTGCAGGGCCCCCGCCAGGGGCCGGGCTCGTGGAGTCGCGGGGTTGGGAGGGCATGGCATCCGCGCGCGGGACGCCGGGTACGCGGGCCGGGACGGCGCCGCTTCCAGACTCAGCGCGTGGCCTCGCGAATCAAGCGGTCGGCCAGTGCCCCCAGCGCGGGAGGTACCTCTGTCGCCTGTGGTGCCAGACTCGCATCGGGAAACAAGGTCCGGTGGTACGGAGGCAGACGCCGAAAGATTTCCCGGCGAAGCATGGGAGGCGCGTCACTCATGAGGCGCCTCAGCCGAGCAGCGGCATCAGCTCGCTCCCCGAACTCCAACGCCACCTTCGCCTGTCGCTGCGCGGAGGGCAGCGCGGACAGACGCTGGAGGTGCTCCCGCGCGCGCACCGCAGATTCCTCGCCCAGTTCGCCCAGCAGGGTGCCCGCCCGCTCCCGCCCCAGCACCCACGCGACGAGCGCGAGGCGTTCGAATGGAATCGGCAAGGGGCCCACCAGACGGGGCACCTCCTCGGTCGGTGCAGCGGCCCGGACGGACGCGGAGCTCCGGCCTGGCCGAGGCTTGCGCCCTATACGTGTCGCATCCATGCGTTCGCGCTCCATGGCCACCTCACGCCACCTTGCGCGCCGGTCCCGGTGACAACACGGGCCGCGCAGGTCCAGGCGGTGCGGACGGAGTCGGTGTCCGGTCGCGGTAGTGCCGCATCCGGAGCGTCACCAGCACCAGCGCCACCGACAGCCCCGTCACCATCAGACCCAACACGGCCAAGAGGGCACGCAGTCGGGTCAGCGGAGACGCGCCCACCTCCGTCGGAGCCTCCACTCGGGTGGAGACCTCGTCCACCAACAGCGAGACGGCTTCCGGCGACAGGCCCTCCACACCACCCGCGAGGAGGACCTTCAACGTCTCGGAGGATTGCCGCACCCGTGCCGCATTGCCCGGCGCCACGCGAAGCATGGCCGAGGCCTTCGATGGCCCCGGGGCCTGTCCCACTCTCGGCGGCGCGGGCACCACCAGGTGGACGCGCGCGAGCAGCACCCCTTCCACGGATTGGAGCGTCTTCTCCAGGCTCCGCTCCATCACCCTCACTCGGCAGACGCTCTCCTCCACCGGCGTGCGCACCAGCCCGCCACCGCCGAAGACGTCACAGCCCACTTCCTCCTTCGGCCTCGGCAGCCCCAGCTCCGACAGGATGCGGACCGCGTCCGAGGCGTGCTCATCCGCCACCTCGATGGACCACGTGGGCTTCTTGCCCGCTTCGGAGACCTTGCGCGCGTCGAGCCCTCGCTCGACGAGCACGGATTGAAGCTCGTTGGCCTGCCGCTCATCCAGACCATGCTGGATGCGCTCGCGGCAGGCGGTGACGCTGACGAGTAGCACGAGGAAGAAAGCGCGACGGAAAAGCAAACGCATCGGGTGCTCCTCAAACCTGGGTCTGGAGGACCTGCTTGACGCCGCCGGTCGCCTTCTCGACGACCTTGCCGGCGAGGTCGAGCTCCTGGCTCGCCCGGTAGACATGGGCCTGCAACGCGAGCAACTCCGCGGGCGTGAAGCTGCGGCCGGACTGCGCCAGCTGAAGGATGTGGTCCAGCCGCTTTTGCGCCTGCCCCACCCGGTCCAGCACCTGCGCCGCCTGCTGCGCTCGCGCCGCCTGCACCGAGTCCACGCGAGTGCCCGGCTTCACGTCCGCGCAGCCCGGCGCGGCGGGCCCCACCCCTTCGGCCCGGGAGACACCCCGCGGCGCCGCCGTGGGCGCGGGCTTCGGCGGCCCCTCCGTGGCCACCGGAACCCCAGTGCCCTTCGCAGGCCCTTGCACCTCGTCCAACACCTCGCTGAATCGCTCCCGGCTGGGCTCCACCGCGGGCGACGCGCCCGCTCCCCCCACCGGCCCCAACGTGTCCATGGCCATGGCTGGTGTCGCTCCTCAGCGGATGTTGTTGATGGCCGCCTTCGCGGAGTCGTGGCGGACCTTCATGATGTTGGAGACAGCGGTGTGCTCCCGGCTCTCCTTCTGCATCTCGTTCTGGAGCTGCAGGTAGGCCATGTTGAACTTCTGGCCCTCCGCGGCGAGCACCTTCTGCGCCTCCAGCAGGTCCCACGCCTCCTGGTTGCCCGCCGCGGCCCCCGCGCTCCCCGTATCCGCCGTCGCGGGCATCCCCGCCCCCGACGTCTTCGGTGCCACCGCCGACACCACCGTCTTCGCGCTGGAGACGGCCGCGCTGACGATGGGCCCTCCCGGAATCATGCCGCCCACCAGGCCCGCTCCCGAGCGCACCACCTCGTTCGCCGCGCGCGCCAGCACCGTGCCGAAGTCGTTCTGCGGCGTCTGACGCGGAACCGTATGGGTGATGGTCAGTGTGGGAATCCGACTGTCATTGGACACGGGCAGCCTCCTGCGGAGAGTTGCCCGGCCCTGTTTCAGCCGCCGTGCCAGGGATAACCCCCGGCAATCCCAGGCGAAGAGGCACCACGGCGGGTCCGGAAGCGCTCCGCGGACCGGGAGGAGCGTCCGCGAGGCGGGACGGCGGCCCTGGCTGGAAACTTGCGTCCGCTCCGGAGTGCCTCAGAGTTGTTGCACCCTGTCGTGTGGAGAAGAGGAGAAACCCGGTGCGGACGACCGATGGCGGCCCCCAGATTGCCGAGCGCTTTCACCCGCGCGTCGACGCCAACCTCCCCGTGAAGGTGCTCCTCAAGGGACGCTCGGTGATGGTTCGCGCTCGGGACGTGTCCATGGCGGGCCTGTTCCTGATGGCCCACCCGGCCGACACCGCACGGGAGCTCACCATCGCGGTGCCGCTGCCCGGCGACCGGGAAATCGTCACCACCTGCCAGATTCGCCGCCGCGAAGTGGACGGTGTGGCGCTGGAGTTCGGCGAGCTGGACTGGGACGACCTCATCGCCCTGGCGCGCTACCTCCACCCGCGCCTGCCCTGAAGCCCGCCTGACTCAGGGCAACTGCGGCTTCGGCCCCGCTTCGCGCAGCCGCTCCACCAGCGCCATCAGCTCGGCGCCCCGGAAGGGCTTGTGGATGTAGCCGTCCGCCCCCGCCTGGGTGGCGCTCTCCATGTCGGAGCGCTTCGCCTTCGCGGTGAGCATGTAGAGCGGCACTCCCGCGGTAACCGGGTCCCCCTTGAGGATGCGGCACACGGAGATACCGTCCAGTTGCGGCAACACCACATCCATCAGGATGAGGTGGAACGTCTGGCTCTTGGCCAGCTTCAGGCCCTCCAGCCCCGTGGCGGCGCACACCACCTCCACGGTGCCGTCGCTCAGCATGGAGCGCACCAGCTCCCGGATGACCGGCTCATCCTCGACGAGAAGGATGTGGAAGGGTGCCTGGGAATTGCCAGCCATGGGTCTCCGGACGCAACACGATGCCAATGCAACCCGCCGCGCGCGGTATAGCCCTCCGGGGCGTAGCCGCACCAGGGAGGATGCAACGGATTGTGCAATGGCACCCGTCTCCCCCATACGTAAGTCGGACACACACTGGATGCCTTGCTTTTTGATTAGAAGGGCTGACAGGCGGGCGTAGCCAGGGTGGGCACGGCCTCGTCCAACACGGCCAGAAACCGGGCGCTATGATGACCCTGGAATGGCCGCGAAACCAGAATGCCCCGAGTGCCGGGCGGCAGTGGGTGGAAACGACTTCCAGTGCACGCAGTGCGGGTTGCTGCTGGACCCGCAGCAGGCCAGCGGGGAGTACGTCATCACCGAGCCCACCATCGTCCGGGCGCTGCTGTCCCCGCCGCAGCGCACGCGCACCATGGAGCTGCCAAGGCCCCCACCCCAGCGCCCCACGCCGCATGACCTGGCCACCGCACGCTTCACGGTGCCCATGGACGCGCACACCGTGCCGCACCTGCGCGCTGGGTTGGACATCGCGCTCCAGCCGCTCCACCCCTTCGAGGCGCACATTGCTTCGTTCATCGACGGGGACCATGCCGTGCCGGACCTGGCCCGGGCGGCACGGCTGCCCGAAATCGAGGTGATGGTCGTCCTCAAGGCCCTGCTGGAGCGCGGCGTCGTGGAGCTGCACCGCCTGCCCGGCGCGCCCGCCATGCGCACGATGACGGATGAGCTGCCCATCCTGGACGGGCAGGACTTCCTCGTGCCAGAGCCCCTGGCACTCGGGGACGAGGAGCCGCCCGCGCGGCCAGTGCCCGCGATGAGAGCCCCCCACCGACCGCCGCCCCCCGCCCCCACGCGCGCGGCGACGCCCCCGAGCCCGCCCATCCCACCGCGCACCGTCCGGCGGCTCGGAATCGAGCCAGGGTCGGCGGAGGACTTCCTCCAGCGCGCCGTGCGGTTGGAGCGCGAGGGCCAGGTGGACCGGGCCATCGACGTGCTCACACGCGCCATTGCCCAGGCGCCCGAAGCCGCGGTGCTCTACAGCAAGCTGGCCCTCATCCTGGTTCACCAGCGCAAGGACTACCGGCGGGCCGTGGAGCTGCTGGAGCGCGCGGTGGCGCTGGAGCCGAACCATCCCGTCTTCCAGCAGAACCTGCTCAAGGTGACAGGCCTCGCGGCGGCCTCCCCTGGCCCTCGCAAGGAAGAGAAGCGCGGCCTCTTCGCGCGCCTCACGGGCCGCCGGAGCTGACCGGCGTCGTGCCGGGGCCGAGGCTCATGTCCAGCCGCCCTCCAGCAGCTGCTCCGCCTCTTCGAGGGAGAAGGCCAGGTAGGCCTCGTGCCCCACGTTCCGGCTGCTGCGCTGGAATCGCACCGCCGCCATCGCGGAGCGCCCCACCACGCGCACCACCCGGCGAAAGCCGCGGACCCGGGCCGCTTCGACGACGCGCTCAATCTGCCCCGAGCCCGACTCCGGGAGCTCCGTCACGCCCGTCAGGTCAGACAGGATGTCGAAGCCCGGCCGGAGCCGCTCGAGCTCGCGCAGCGATGCATCGCCAATCTGGAGCGCTTCCTCCTCCGTGACGACACCCCAGAGGCGGATGACCAACCGGTTCTTGCCAACGAGTGCCTCGACCGAAAACACAGGGCCACGACCTCCTGGCATTACCTGCTATCCCTCCGGAGGCACTCTAGCCTCCGAATGGCAGGCATTTCCAGGATTTCGCGTCCCGACACTCCGCGTACGGCCTCAGATTTCGGCCACGCCTTCCCGCTCGGCCCAACCCTCCAGGCCGTTGGGCAGGCGGATGCGGACGAAGCGGCCCGTCTCTTCGAGCAGGCGCACCTTGAGACCGGCGTGCACCTCGAAGATGGAACGGGCGCCGGGCTGGGGCAGCTCGCGCGCCACCAGCGTGGGCGCCAGCACCACGGCCTCATGCACCGTGGCCCCCACGTAGGCGTGCGTGGCCACCAGCAGCCCTGACGGCACCGCCACCGCGAAGAGCAGGACCGCCAGCACGCCCACCGCCGTCCGCCGGCCCCGCCCCAGCAAGCGCCAGAGCAGCACGAGGACGAAGGCCGCCACCCAGGTGCCCAGGAAGGTCCACGCCACCACCGGGCCGTCCGTGGCCGCCGCGACGCGAGGCAGGAAGGCGTCTTCCGCGGTGGCGCCCACCACCTTGTCCACCTGCCGCGCCCGGGCCACGGAGAGGTTGGCTTCCAGGTCCGGCGCCTGGCCCCCTTCCTTCCGCGCCTGCTCGAGCGCCAGCACCGCGCGGCCCAAATCCCCCTGGGCCAGGTGCGTGGTGCCCAGGTTGTAGAGCACGTCGGGGCCGCCCTGGCCGTTCGCCAGCAGCTTCTCGTAGCCCTCCTTGGCCGCCGCGTAGTCCTCATGCGCGTAGGCTTCGTTGGCCTTGAGGAAGATGTCCTGCGCCTCTTCCGGCGTGTAGTAGCCGCTCACGCCCAGCCCTCCATGGCCGCCGCGGCGGCATCCATCACCTTCTGTCGCTCGGCCGGGTCACCCCCGCCGCCGTAGCGCCCGAAGTCGCACGCCTCCAGCACGAAGAGCACCTTGGCGCGCCGCTCCGCATCCGCGCCCCCCGCCGTCAGCTTCTCGGCGAGCACCTCGCGGGTGAGGCCCACCACCGGCATGCTCAGCCGCGCCTCCAGGAAGCCGTGCAGCGCCTTCTCCACCTCGCCGTAGAAGGCCCCCACGTCCCCGCTGGACTGAAGCTTCTCCGCATCCGCCAGACGCTTGCGCGCGGCCTTCGCCTGCTGACGCCCACGCCCCGCCTCGGAGCGCAGCGCCAGCCGCCCACGCACGCCGCCAATCAGCGCCACGCCCAGCAGCAGCCCCAGCGGGGCCAGCACCGTCGGGACAAAGAAGCCCCGCTTCCACACGGGCACGCCCGGCGCCTCGAAGCGGGCCTGGTAGCGCACCGGCCGAAGGCCGCCCGCCGTCAGCACGTTCTTCTGCTCGTTGGCCTGGTCCGACGAAGCCTGAGGCGCCCCCGAGGCGATGGACGATGCCCCACCCGCGCCCGCCTCCACCGTAATCGTCACCGGGTCGGTGCGCGCCACCTCGTACTTGCGGGCGCGCGGGTCGAAGTAGGTGAACTCCAGCGCGGGCAACGTGAAGCTGCCCGTGCGCTGCGGCATCACCAGGTACTCCATCACCCGCCGGCCCTGAACACGGTGGCGCTGCGGCGACACCTTGTCCGTCGTGGTGGGGTCATAAATCTTGAGCGCGGCGGGGCCCTTCAGCGCGGGGGGCGTGACGTTCTTCACGTTGCCCACTCCTTCCAGGCTGACCTTCACCGTGACGGGCTGGCCCAGCTCCACGCGCGTCTGGGACACGTCCATGGACAGCCGCCAGTTGCCCACGTGCGCGTTGGGCAGGTCCTCCGGCCCACCGGGCGGCAGCGGCTTCACCTTCACCTTGAGCGCGTTGGACACCCGGTGCACGCGGTGGCCGGCGAAGAGGAAGCCAGTGGTGATGTCCGCCTCCGCGGGGGTGATGGACAGCGTGCCGGACTTCACCGGGAAGATGGCGCGGCGGCGCAGCAGGTAGGCGCGGTACGGGATGCCGTCCACCACGCGCTGCTCGCCCGACAGCTGCGTGGGGCTCTCCACCTCTTCCGTCCAGAAGCCCTCCAACTTGGGCATGGTGACGGCGTCCACGCTGGACAGGTCCACGCGCGAATAGATGTAGAGCGACAGCGTCACCTGCTCGCCCACGTACACGTTGTCCCGGTCCAGGCTGGCGCGCAGGAAGAGGTCGGAGTCCCCACGAGGAATCGTGGGCCGGTCCGGCTCCATCATGTCGCCGAAGGCCTCTTCCATCTGCTGCATCTGCGACTGGATGCTGGAGAAGGGGTCCGGCTGCCTGCCACCGCCACGTCCCGCCTGCCCCGGAGACGGCGCACCGCCCACCCGGCCGGCCTTCACCGTCAACTCCACGGGCTGCGTGCGGTACGTCTTGCCGCGCACCGTGATTTGCGACGGTGGAATCTTGAGCCGTCCCGCGCGCGTGGCCTGCATCACCAACACGTGCCGCGTGACGTCCTGGATGACGGCGGGGCCACCGCCCGACAGGGAGATGGAGCGCTGGCTGCTGCGCGAGCTGGAGAGGATGGAGAAGTCGTCCGACTCCGGCAGCTTCACCTGCGCGTTGGCGGGCGCGTCCACCACCACCACCGTGAGGCGGAAGGTGTCCTCGGTGCCCACCTCCGTACGGTCCGCCGTCTGGTAGAAATCGAGGTCGTCCGAGGCCGCCCACGCTGGCGCGGTTGCCAGCAGGGCGAACACGGCGAACACCACGCCGAGGGCGCTACCAGTCCTTCTCATTCGGCTTCCTCTGCTTCTTCTTCTGCTGGAACCGCCAGAGCTGGAGGTTCTTCTCGTTCTGCTTCATCGCATCCAGCAGGCGCTCCGCCTCCTGCCGATCCAGGTCCGACTGGCTGGAGCCACCGTCCGCCTCGGATTCCTCCGAGTCTTCTTCTCCCGCGCTGCCGCCGTCGCTGCCACCGTCCTGGGGCTCGCCCTCTCCGTCGTCCTGTCCACCATCCGCGCCGCCGTCCGCGCCCCCGTCGCCCTTGTCCGGTGGGCCCTGCTCGCCGCCGTCCGCGCCTCCGTCAGAGCCGCCGTCGCTGCCACCATCCCCGTCGCCACCGTCCGCACCGCCGTCCATGCCGCCATCGCTGGCGCCACCATCCGCGCCGCCGTCGGCACCACCGTCCGAGCCACCATCGGTGCCACCGTCCTGGGGCGTGCCGCCGTCGCCCTTCGTGCCGCCGTCCTCGCCGGCATCCGGGCGCCCACCGTCACTGCCGCCGTCGTTGCCACCGTCCGTGCCGCCGTCCTGGCCCTTGTCCTGCGGCGGCGGCAGGTTGCGCAACACCACCTCGTAGTTGTGGCGGGCCTGCACGTCCTGCGGGTCCAGCGTGAGCGCGCGCCGGTAGGCCTTCAGCGCTTCCTGCCGGTCTCCGGTGGTCGCATGCAGGTTGCCCAGGTTGTACCAGGCCTTCTGCCGGAGGTCGGCGCGGTTGGACTCCGTCACCGACTGGAACAGCGCCTTCGCATCCGCGATGCGCCCCAGCTTGGCCATCGCGTCCGCGCGATTGAAGTCCACCGTGACGTCGTTGGGGCGCTCCTTCTTCGCGGCCTCGAACGCCTCCAGCGCTTCCTCGAACCGCCCCGCCGTGTACGCCTCGCGGCCCTGCTCCACCAGCGGGTGGCCCCGCTCCAGCGGCCCCGCGGCCCATACGGGCGACGGCAGCGCCAGCGACGTCACCAGGCCCCACGTCAGCCACCGCGCAGCGCGCGTCCTCGCGGCGCTCATGGTGACGGCCTCCGGCGCGACGACGGCAGCAACAACATGCCCAGCGCCAGCAAGGCCAGCCCCGGGATGGCGAACGACTGGAAGCGCTCGTCGTAGCGGACCGTCACCCGGCTCTCCAGCTCACTCTTCTGCATCTGGTCGATGCGCTCCACCACCTGCGACATGGCCACGCCACGGGGCTGGAAATAGAAGGTGCCCCCGGTGGCCTCGGCGATGGCCGTCAGCCCCGCCCGGTCCAACCGCGTAATCACCGTCTCCCCCGCGGCGTCCTTCTTGTAGTCCACGAACGCGCCGCGCCGGTCGAAGACGGGGATGGGCTCACCGGACTCCGAGCCCACGCCCACCGCCAGCACCTGCACGCCCGCATCCTTCAGCGCCTCGGTGGCCTCCGCCACGTCGCCAACCAGGTCCTCGCCGTCCGTCAGCAGGACGACCACGCGCTCCTTCGAGCCGCGGTCCGCGTTCTCCAGCACCTGCCGCGACAGCCGCAGCGCCGCGCCCACGTTGGTGCCGCCCTGGGGCATCACCTCCGGGTCCACGGCGCGCAAGAACAGCTTCACCGCCGAGTAGTCCGACGTGAGCGGGGACTGGATGAACGCATCACCCGCGAACACCACCAGGCCCACGCGGTCGCCCTTCAGCTCGTCCAGCAGCGTGGTCAGCTCCAGCTTCGCGCGCTCCAGGCGGCTGGGCTGGATGTCCCGCGCCAGCATGGACTTGGAGGCATCCAGCGCCACCACCACGTCGATGCCGCGCCGCTTCGTCAGCTCGCTCTTGGTGCCACACTGCGGCTGCGCCAGCGCGAAGCCGAAGAGCGCCAACCCCAGGCCGTACAATCCGCCCTGCGTGGCCGGACGCCACACCGACACGCCCGGCGTGAAGCGCTCCGCGTGGCGTTCATGCAGCAGCGCCCGCACGCGCGAGCGGCGCCGCAGCGCCCCCACCAGCGCGAGCAGGCCCAGCGTCATGCCCGCGAGCACGAACAGCAGGAAGAGGGGCTGCGCGAGCCCCGCCTGGTAACCGAGCACGGTGAAGCGCCAGGGTTCCACGGGCGTCACGGGAAGACCCTCAGGAAGGAGGCGCGCAGGAGCAGCTCCAGCGCGGCGAGGCCGAAGGCGGCCAGGAGGAAGGGATGGAACTCCTCGCGGTAGGTGGCGCTGGCGCCGCCCTCCATCAGCTTCGAGCGCTCCAACGAATCGAGCACCTTCTGGAGTCCCTCTCGCAGCTGCTCCGGGTCCGTGGCGCGGTAGTACTCGCCGCCAGTGCGGTCCGCGATGTCCTGCATCAGCTCCGGGTTGATGGGAATCTCCGTGTCGCGCCACACGGTGTTGCCGAACAGGTCCGTGCCCTGCGGGAAGGGCACCTTGCCGCCCTTGCCCACCAGAATCGTGTAGATGGGCACCTTCAGCGCCTGGGCCATGTTCGCCGAGTCCATGGGCGAAATCTTCCCGGAGTTGTTGTCGCCGTCGGTGATGAGCACCACCACCCGGCTCTTCGCCTCCGAGTCCCGCAGGCGGTTGAGGGACGTGGCCAGCGCGTCACCAATGGCCGTGCCGTCCTCCAGCACGCGCGTGCGCAGCTGCTTCACCACTTCCTTCAGCACGCCGTAGTCCAGCGTCAGCGGCGCCTGCGTGTACGCCGCGCCCGCGAATACCACCAGGCCGATGCGGTCATTCACCCGGTTGGCGATGAACTCGCTCAGCACTTCCTTGGCGACGTGCATGCGGTTCTGCGGACGGAAGTCACCGGCCTCCATCGACGTGGACAGGTCCAACGCCACCACGATGTCGATGCCCTCCACCGACAAGTCCCGCACGCGCGAGTCACGCACCTGCGGCCGGGCGATGGCCAGCACCGCCGCCGTCACCGCCGCCACGCGAAGCAGCGGCAGCAGCGGCAGCAGGTACGCGCGGAAGCCGCGGCCCCCCCGGGCGAAGACATGCGCCGCGGAGAAGCGCAGCGTGGCGCGGGCGCGCCGCTCCCGCCACGCCTGCCAGAGCAGCAGCGGCACGAGCAGCAGCCCCCAGAGCGCCTCGGGGTTATTGAACGCGGGGAGCGGCGGCATTGTCGGGAGCCTGGGGCGGCGGTGGCGGAACGTACGTCGTGTCGATGAGCGAGTAGCCGAAGGCCAGCGCGTCGCGGCAGGCGTCAGCGGAGGCATCCGCGCGTGCGTACTTCACCATGTCCGACTCGGACACGAAGCGCATCAGCTTGTCCTCCGGCAGCCCCGGCGTGGACATGCGCCGCAGCGACGCCATCAGCTCGGAGCTGGTGCACTCCAGCGCCTCGAAGCCGTAGCGCTCGCCCAGGTAGCCCCGGACGATTTCGGACAGCCGGAAGTAGAAGTCCTTCACCCGGCCGCGCGAGGGCAGGTCCTCCGCCTTCAGCGCGTCCAGCGCCTTGCGGGTGCGCACGTCCAGGGGCAGCGCCGGCACCACCTCCACATGCTTGGGCCGGTTCCTCCACCAGCGGAAGAGCACCCACGCCAGCAGCGCCGCCGCCAGCACGCCCAGCACCGTGAGCACCAGGCGCCACGAACGGATGGGCACCTCCTCCGGCGGCTTGTAGTCGAAGAGGTCCGCGCCCTGCCCCTCCGCGTCCGGCGGCAGCGTGGACGTCACCTCCACCGTGCGGCCCGGCACTGTGAACGCCTTGGGCCCCTCCGGCGTGGCCACGTCGAAGGGCAGCGCCGGCACCGCCACCGAGCCCAGGGCGAAGGCGGACATCCGCACCCGGAACGTGGTGGTCGCAGAGTCCTGCCCGTCCTGGCGCTGGCGCGTCTGGTCCAGGAACTCGAAGTCCCCCGTCTCCTGGGGCACCTTCAGCTCGTAGCGGTGGTCCTTCGGATGGGTGATGACCACCTCGTAGACGAAGGGGTCACCGATGCGGACCTGCTCCGGCTCCAGCCGCACGGACAGGTTCCGCGGTTCGACCTGCTCCGTCGTCGCGGCCGCCGGTGCAGGGGCCGGAGCCTGGGCCCACGCCGGAGCCGCCACCACCAGCGCCGCCACCACGAGCCACACCGTCAACAGGGGGATGAGCCGGTTCATGCCGCCATCCTCCGGGCCCGCGCGCGGAAGAAGTTCGCCAGCGCCTTGCCGTGGTCATCACCCGCGCGCAGCTCCACGTGGTCCAGCTCCAGCTTCTTGAACAGCTTGCGCCGCTCGTCGCGCGCGGCCTGCATGGCCCGGGCGAAGCGGCCCCGCACGCGCGGGTCGCTGGTGTCGACGACGAAGCGCTCGCCCGTCTCCGGGTCCTCCATGTCCACCAGGCCCAGCCGGGGAAAGGCCTCCTCCAACGGGTCCGCCACCACCACCGGCACCAGGTCGTGCTTGCGCCCCACCAGCCGCAGCGGCTTCTCGTAGTCGTGCGCCTGGAAGTCGGAGATGAGGAACGTCACCGCCTTCCGCTTCGCCACCCGCGTCAGGTAGTTGAGCCCCGCGGCCAGGTCCGTCCCACGCCCCTGCGGCTGGAACGTGAGGATGTCGCTCACCAGCCGCAGCACGTGCGTGCGGCCCTTGCGCGGCGGCACCACCTTCTCCACCCGGTCCGAGAAGAGGACGAGCCCCACCCGGTCATTGTTGGCGATGGCACTGAAAGCAATCTGCGCTGCGACCTCCGCGGCGATCTCCGACTTGGTGCGCTCGCGCGAGCCGAACTCCTTCGACGCGGAGACGTCCACCACCAGCATCACCGTCAGCTCGCGCTCCTCGGTGAAGACCTTGACGTAGGCCTCATCCATGCGCGCGGTGACGTTCCAGTCGATGATGCGAATCTCATCACCGGGCTGGTACTGGCGCACCTCGGAGAAGGCCATGCCCCGGCCCTTGAAGACCGAATGGTACTGGCCGGCGAGCATGTCGGAGACCACCTTGCGGGTGCGAATCTCCAGCTTGCGAATGCGGCGGATGAGGTCCTTGGGAAGCACGGGGCGCCTGGCGGGCTCGAGGAGGAAGGGTCAGGGGACTTCGACGCGGTCGAACACGCGCTGGATGATTTTCTCCGGCGTGAGGTCTTCCGCCTCCGCCTCGTACGTCATGGCGACGCGATGGCGGAGCACGTCGAAGGCAATGGCCTTCACGTCTTCGGGGGTGACGAAGCCGCGGTGGCGCAGGAAGGCATGCGCGCGCGCCGCCTGGGCCAGCGCGATGGTGGCGCGCGGCGAGGCGCCAAACTGGATGTAGTCCGCCAGGTCCTTGAGGCCGTACTTGCTGGGCTCGCGCGTGGCGAACACCACGTTGAGGATGTACTCCTTCACCTTCTCGTCCATGTAGATGTGGTGGACGAGCTCGCGCGCACGGACCAGGTGCTGAAGGTCGATGACCCGCTGGGCGCGCGGCGACGAGCCACCGGACATCCGGTCCATGATGACCTTCTCTTCGTCGCGCGTCGGGTAGCCCACCTTCACCTTGAGCATGAAGCGGTCCACCTGCGCCTCGGGCAGCGGGTAGGTGCCTTCCTGCTCGATGGGGTTCTGCGTCGCCAGCACCAGGAAGGGCGAGGGCAACGGGAAGGACTGGTCGCCGATGGTGACCTGGCGCTCGGCCATGGCCTCCAGGAGCGCGGACTGCACCTTCGCCGGGGCGCGGTTGATTTCGTCCGCGAGCACGATGTTGGCGAAGATGGGCCCCTTGCGGACGGTGAAGTTCGCCGCCTGCTGGTTGTAGATCATGGTGCCCACCACGTCCGCGGGCAGCAGGTCCGGGGTGAACTGGATGCGCATGAAGGTGGCGCTGAGCGAATCCGCCACGGTGCGCACCGTCAGCGTCTTGGCGAGGCCGGGCACGCCCTCCAGCAGCACGTGCCCGTTGCACAGCAGGCCGATGAGGATGCGCTCCAGCATGTAGCGCTGCCCGACGATGACCTTGCTGGTTTCCTGGTTGAGGACCTCGACGAAGCTGCTTTCCTGCTGCACGCGTTCGGTGAGCGCGCGAATGTCGGTGTTCATGTCGCCTCGTGTCGGACTGGCGGCGGGCAGCCTAGGGTTTACAGGGTATCCGGCTCAACACCGCTGAGGGCCGCGCATTCCAGTATGTTGCCCGTCCGTCCGCCCCTCCTGGAGTGTCCTCCCCATGTACCACTCACAGCCGCCACGCCAACCCCTGTTCCACTCCCGGCGGACGCCGGTGCCGAGGAAGCCGGCATGAAGGCCCCCTCGGTGGGGCCGGTGGAAGCCGCGCTGCTGGCCCAACTGGCCCCGGCGGTGGTCGCGACGGTTCACTGGTTGCCGGGCGGCGGGGCCCTCCGGGTCCTGGAGGCGGGCGCCGGCCCCACGGTGGTGTTGCTCCACGGGCGAGGCGGCGCGGCCTCCCAGTGGTTCACCTACCTGACGGTCCTCGCCCGGAGCCACCGCGTGCTGGCGGTGGACCTGCCGGGCTTCGGCATGTCGTCCCCCCCCCGAAGGCCCGCTGGCCACCGGCGAGGACGCGGCGGCCTTCTTCACCGCCCCCATCGAGGCGCTGCTGTCCCAGCTCGCCCCGGGCCCGGTGGCCGTGGTGGGCCACTCGCTGGGCGGGCTCGTGGCGCTGGAGCTCGCGCTGCGCGGCCGGGTGCCCGTGGAGCGGCTGGCCCTGGTGGATGCCATGGGCCTGGGCCCGGAGATGGAGCGAAAAGCCCGCCTCTTCTTCCGCGCCGGTCCCGAACGGCTGGCGCGCTCGCTAGGGCCATGGGCCTGGGCCCAGCTGATGCCGCCGCCCCCGACGCCGCTGGGTGAGCGGCTGGGCGCCCTGGAGTACGAGCTGCACACCCGCCCGGGCGCCAGCCCCGACGCCACGCGGGCCTTCAACCGGCTCGTGCCCGTGGCCGGCCCTGTCTTTCATCGCGCGGAAAAGCTCGACGCCATCACGGCGCCGGTGCTGCTCGTCTGGGGTGAGCACGAGGACACCCTGCCCGTCTCCATCGCCGAGCGGGCGGCGCGGCGCCTTCCCCGGGCCCGGCTCCTGCGCCTGGACGCGGGCCACAGCCCCCACCAGGAACATCCGGAGCGCGTGCTCCCCGAGCTGAAGGCGTTCCTCGCCGCGCCCCAGGAGCGCTAGCGCACGCACGGCAGACAGGCGGCCGACGACGTTCGGGTGACACGGACTGGTCCGGCGGTCGGAGCTCGTCCTGGCGGCGCTTGTCCTGGCCGTCCTGGATGGCGACCGTCCCGTCGTGTCATCCAGGGACACCGCCGCCAGGGAGGCTGCCATGAATCACAAGACGCACGAGCGCCATGACCACGTCCATGCCAAGGGCTGTGGCCACCCCGCCATCCAGCACCAGGACCACGTGGACTATCTGCACGACGGGCACCTGCACCACCCGCACTCGGACCACACGGACGAGTGCACGCTCGCCGAAGACGCGCGCAACCCCGCGCAATGCACGCCGCAGCATGCCTGTGGTGCCCATGAAGCCACGCACCGTCACGGCCCCTCGTGTGGCCACGCGGCCGCGCCGCACGGGGACCACGTGGACTATCTCGTGGACGGCCACCTGCATCACCCGCATGACGGCCACTGCGATGACCACGGCAAGGTGCAGGTCCTGAGCTGAAACGAAGACGTGGCGGAAGACCTCTCCCCCCGAGAGGCCCCGCCCGTCTTCACGCTGCACAGAGGCGTGCCGTCTCAGGCCTGGGACGGCGCGCCCTGCTGCGCCTGGCGATCCACCAGTTGTTTGCGCACCTCGTTCATGTCGAGCGCGCGCACCTGGCGGATGAGGTCATCCAGCGCGTTGGCTGGCAGCGCTCCCGCCTGTTCGAACAACATGATGCCGTCACGGAAGACCATCAGCGTGGGGATGGAGCGGATGGCGAAAGCCCCCGCGAGTTCCACCTCTGCGTCGGTGTCGAGCTTGCCGAAGACGAGGTCCGGATTCTTCGCGCTCGCCTGTTCGAACACAGGTGAGAAGGTGCGGCACGGTGCGCACCACTCGGCCCACCAGTCGAGGAGGACGATTCCCTCCTTCGAGACGATTTCCTTGAAGTTGGCTTTGGTGATGTCGATGGTTGCCATGCCCTGACACTGGGCCCTCCCCCCCGGAGGCGCCAGTGTCAGGACATGGCCAGCCAGGCTCCCCCCAGGGCCCGGCTCCCAGTCACCTCCAGCCCAGCGCGGCGGCCCATGACGGGTGGGCCGCCGGGACAGCGGGCGGGCTCAGCCCCAGACGCTCGCCCGGCCCATGAACTGCGCCAGGTCCAGGCGGTTGGACTGCGTCTCGCGGCGGGGCGCCTTCGCCGTGAAGGACTCCAAATCCTGGAGGCTGATGTGGACCTCCTTGCTGGACTTGGACTTGCTGGCGCCCTGGTCCACCGAGCGCAACGCCGTGGGGTGGTTGATCAGGAACTGCGCCGCCTCACGGAGCTCCTTCGGCGCGCCGCTGCTCGGGTCCGCCACGCGCTTGAGCTCCGACATGCCGATGTTGTTGTCCCCGGCGCCCTTGCCGCTGGCGTTCATGCCCACGCCCTCGGCGAAGTTGAAGTGGTCCTTGAGCGTCTGGGCCGCCTTGTAGACGTCCATGGGCTCGTGGCGGCCAGCGCCGAAGGGCGGGCGGGACTGCGGGCCGAACGAAGGGCCGCACAGGTCCAGCCGCGGCGGCAGGTTGGGACGGTGGGGGTTGGGCAGGCCGCCCGGGCCACCGAGTCCGCCACCGCAGCCGCCGCCGAACCCGGAGCCGAACAGCGGCGGACGCGGCGGGAAGCCAGGCCGCTGCGGAGCCCCGGAGTCCGACGCATTGCCGGCGCGCGCCTGGAGGTCCGCCTTGCTCAGGTGCACCTCATTGTTGCCGCCATGGGCCTTGCTGGCGCCCTGGTCCAGCGAGCGCAGGGCGATGGGGTGGTCGAGCATCCACTTCGCGGCGGCGCGGACGTCGGGCGGGAAGCCACTGTTCGGGTCCGCCACGCGCTTGAGCTCCGACGTCCCGATGTTGTTGTCCCCGGCGCCCTTGCCGCTGGCGTTCATGCCCACGCCCTCGATGGCGTCGAAGTGCTTGAGCACCGTCTGCGCCGCCTTGGACGGGTCCATCGACTGATAAGCCGCCTGGTAGCGGTCCGTGGGGCCGCAGCCACGGGTGTTGCCGGAGAAGCCGTTGCACAGAATGGACTTCGCGATGGACAGGCTCATGGTCGTGACTCCTGATAGCGATTGCTACGATGGTTTGGATTGGAGGCAGGTGGCTGTTTCAGCCGAAAGCCCCGCGCGCTGACTACATGAACATTCTCTGTCGGATACGCGCGGTGTTTCGTGCGGTGTTTTCATTTATTTTTCGCGCGCTTCCGAGGGAAACGAGCGCAAAACAAAGACAAACAAACCCACCCACGAAGTGCCTTTCCATTCAAGGCAAGACATCGCGGGTGGGCGGCTCGGTGGTGCCATTCTCGATGCAGCCCCAGGCCACTGCAGTGGGTGTGCCAGGGCCCTCCAGTGCCTCCGGAGCCAATGCGAGGCGCGCGCCCTAGAGGAGGACGCCCGGCAAGGCGCTCCGGCGGGCCTGGTAACCGCGGTTGTCAGGTGGCAACAACAGTTGTCACCCCCCTCCCCTACCTGGGTGCGGTGGTAGCCTGCCCGCCGTGGCGGACCCAGGTGACATGGACGCGGAGATGGACGCGCTGGTCCAGACGGCGCCCGTCCCGGTGGCGCGGCGCGGCCCCTTGCGGTTGAAGCTGCTGGTGCTCTCCGGAGAGCAGGCGGGACACAGCCATGTCTTGCGCCCGGGGGTGGTCCGACTCGGCACGTCCTCGACGTGCGACATCGTCTTGACGGACCGCGTCGTGTCCCGACAGCACCTCCAGTTGGAGGTGACAGACGAACGGGTGGTGGCCACCGACCTGGGCTCGCGCAACGGCACCTTCCATGAAGGGGTGCGCTTCACCGAGTTGGAGGTGCGGCCCGGGGCGTCGCTGACGCTGGGCACCGTCGTCCTCAAGGTGGTGCCCGAGGACTCACGGGAGCGGCCTCTACCGCTGTCCTCGCGGCGGAGCTTCGGCGCGCTCGTGGGCGCCAGCGTGAGGATGCGCGAGCTGTTCACCGTCCTGGAGCGGGTGGCCGCGGGTGGCGGGGACGTGCTCGTCCAAGGCGAGACGGGGACGGGCAAGGAGCTGTGCGCGGAGGCGATTCACCAGGAGAGCGCCCGGGCCGGTGGGCCCTTCATCATCGTGGACATCGCCGGGATTCCGCCCTCCTTGATGGAGTCGGAGCTCTTCGGGCACGTGAAGGGTGCGTTCACGGGCGCCCAGGCGGAGCGCGCCGGGGCCTTCGAGCGTGCCCAGGGAGGCACCGTCTTCCTGGATGAGGTCGGCGAGCTGCCGCTGGAGCTGCAACCCCGGCTCCTGCGCGCGCTGGAGCGCCGGCAGGTGAAGCGCGTGGGCGCCAACGACTACCGCACGGTGGACATGCGCGTCGTCGCGGCCACGCACGTCGACCTGGAGCAGGCCGTGCAACAGGGCCGGTTCCGCAAGGACCTCTATCACCGGCTCGCGGTGCTCAAGGTCATCCCGCCCCCACTGCGGGAGCGGGTGGAAGACCTGCCGCTGCTCATCGACGCCATGCTGGAGCGACTGGGCCGTCCGCCCAGCGCCCTGTCCGAACAGACGCGCGCCCTGCTGGCCCAGTATCCCTGGCCCGGCAACGTGCGCGAGCTGCGCAATGTGGTGGAGCAGGCCATCCATCTGGGCGAGGACACCCTGCCGCCCATGGACGCCCCCTCCGGTTCGCTCCGGTCGCCACAAGGTGCGCTCGACGCGGAGCTGCCCTTCAAGGAGGCCAAGGAGCGGCTCATCGAGGTCTTCGAGCGGGACTACCTCCAGGGCCTCATCGCGCGCTGCGACCGGAACATCTCCCGCGCGGCCCGCGAGGCAGGCATCGCCCGGGTGTACCTGCGCAAGCTGCTCACGAAGCACGGGATGATGCTCGTGGACGACGACGACGCACGGGATTGAGTGAGACGGCGCATGCGACCGCCCGTCCGCGCATGACCGCTCACGAAAGCGCGCGTCAGTCCTTCAGGTCGTTCATGAAGTGGAGGGGCTCACCCGGATTCACAGGCTGTCCATCCAGCCCGGTGAGTTCCTTGGAGGAGATGAGCCACACGTCCAGGTCGCCATCCCGGTCGAGATTGGCGACACAGGCGGCCGTGATGGCGCAGTCAGGGCACTCCCCCGAAAGTCCGACCTGCTTGACCACGAGCACCGGCAGTTCGCCGAACTGGATGGCCTTCAAGGCCGGGTTCGTCGCCACGTCCACGCCCACGGCGACGGCGTCCTCCACTGTCGTGGCCCCAGCCGTGTCACGAGCATCCGCCGGCTCGACCCCCGCCAGGAAGGCGAAGTGATTGCCCCGCGGAATTTCATGGTCCAACTTCGCGAAGACAGGCTCATAAGCGTCGTGCTCGGCGTAGTGAGCCATCTGGGCGATGTACCACTGCCTCAACTGCAAATTGCACATGGCCTGCATCGCGCGGTTCTTGGAGCCCTGGAAGCCGCTGATGCCAATGAGCCATCCCTCGCAACTGCCTCATCATTGGCAGCGCGGTATCCCTTCAGCCCCCCTCACGTCGCGCGATTCCTCCGCGGACCTGCGGCTGCTTGACTGGGAGGACGGCTCCGCCTGGACCGCGCGGAGCCCCCTGTTCCCCCCTGATTCGGCTCCCCCACGGCCGAGCCGTTGTCCGCTCAGCGCGTCTGCGGCTCGCGGCTGGACTCGCGCGTCGAGTGGATGCTCTGGAAGCCCGCGATGCACAGCTCGGCGCGCAGCGGCGCGGAGTTGTAGTACGGGCCACCGTCATACGGCGTGTCGATGCCGTCGCGGCGGTCCGGGTGCGAGTAGCCGGCGATGTGCATCATCTCGTGGATGAGCGTCTGGGCAATCTCCGTGTCCCCCTGAGGGAAGAGCACGCCGAAGTTGATCCAGACATCGTCTCCCCCCAATTCCGCCCGCGCGTTGATGCCGGCCTCGTTCGTGCCCGAGTGGCGGATGGCCTTGCGGTAGGCGCTGCGCAGCGCGGCCTTCTCCAGGGTCGTCAGGTGGGTGCAGGTCTGGATGGCGTCCTGCGCGGCCTCGTGGCGCCGCAGCGTCCGGGCCCAGTTGGCGCCCGTGACGGTGGCGGCGTCAGAGCTGAAGCGGTCCTGCATCGCCAGCACGTCCGCGAGCACGTCCCGCGTATCGGCGTAGCCCGGACGGATGAGGTGCATGCCGTACACCCTCGTGCCGCTGTAGATGGCGGAGTGGAAGGTGGGCAGGCCCGCGGCGAAGCCGTTCGAGGAGGCGTAGTCGCTGGCGGCGCGCATCATGGCCCCGGCGTCCGTCACATCCGGGTAGCCAATGGCCCAGCCCGGGACGTCGCGGAACTCGACGACGCTGGGGTGGAGGAAGTGGATGCCGTACTCCACGATGGAGCCGTTGAGGCCCTGCTCGAACGCGGGCAGCGCGATACCCAACCCGTGCGCGTTGCCGTAGTCCTGCGCGCGGCGGAACAGCTCAGGGATGTTGCTCAGCGCCGTGTTGCCCAGTGAGGAGCGGGGCACCGCGAGGTAGTGCGCCACGGTGCCCGGCTTGAGCAGGATGGTGCCACGCACCACGCCCGCGCCGTAGTTGGCCTCATGAAAGTTGCCGTAGCCCGCCGCGTAGCCATGAATGCCCGCGTAGCGGTTGGCGGTGCGAAAGCGGAAGTCACTGGCCGTCTCCACCGCGGACGCGGTGGTGCCCACGGCCTCCTCGGGCAGCGCCATGTCCGCCATGGCGTCGGCGTCCATCATCTCGCCGCCGCATCCCAGCAACGCCATCGACGTGGAAATGCATACACCCAGGGAGAGACGCTTCATCATCGAGCGCACGGTTGAAACCTTTCTGTGGATTGGCGAGCGAGGCGGAACGGGACTCAGGCCCGTCCATCCGTCCCTCGCTCTCAGAGTCAGATACGTAAAGCGCGGGATTTCCGGGTCGTCCGCCCACGACGATTTCGCCGGGCGAGGCGACGGCTCCCGGCGGACCGGGCCCGTCAACCGTCGACGTCGTTCACGACATTCGTCGGGGTGCCGGGAGGAACGGCCTCGCCGGACTCATCCTTGAGCGGCTTCGTGGAGATGAGCCAGACATCCACCGTGTCATCGATGTCGATGTTCCCCGCACAGGCCATGGTGACGTAGCAATCCGGGCACGTCCCAAAGACACCCACCTGACGGGACACCCACGCGGGAAGGTCCGCCAGGGTGATGGCTCGGCGGCTCGCGTCCCGCGAGCGGTCCACGCCAACCCCCTCCGCGTCCACCGGAACCGCGTCCTCTTCCGCGTCGCGCGTCACCAGTGGCCCCGTGCCCGTGAAGTACGCGTAGCGGTTGCCTCGCTCCGGGATGAAGCCCCCATTCACGATGCGCGGCTCGAAGGTGCCGTGCTCGGCGTTGTGATTGCGCTGGGCGGCGTAGAAACCACGGAGGTTCGCCTTGCACTCCTGCTGCTTCGAGCGCACCGGAAGCTTGTTGTAGTTGGGGATGGCGATGGCGGCCAGGACGCCCACACAGGGGCAGAGCAAGAACACCCCCAGGGCCAGCGCCACGCCGCGCGGGCTCGCCCAATAGGAGCGCTTCGGGACGGCCGACAGGTTCCCGCAGGCACAGCGAATGATGGCGCCCGGGCCCCGCCCTGTTACATCGAGCTCGCTGCCGCACTTCGGGCACTCCAGGTTCGCCGCCATGGACAGGGCCCCTTGGCACACGTGCGAGCCGCGCACGAGGGCGGGCAGCCTAGCATGGCCCACGGGCCGACCTTCGGACAGGCGCGGCAGGCACGCGAATGGACGCGCCACCCTGCCGGACAGCTAGACTGCGCCCGTGTTGAAACCCTTGCTCGACCTTGACGCGACGCCGGAGCGACTCCGGGCGCTCGCGGACGCTGGCATCCTGACGCCGACCACCCTGGAGCGCGCGCTGCACCTGTCCGTGGCCACCCCGCCGCGGCAGGACTGGCGGCGCTTCCTCTCCACCACGCTGATGGGCCTGGGCGCGCTGCTGGTGCTCGCGGGCGTCATCTACTTCTTCGCGTACAACTGGGCGGACATGCACCGCTTCGCGAAGCTGGGCCTCATCGCGGCGGCCATCACCGGCACGGCCGTGGGCGCCTGGAAGCAAGGCGCGACGCTGGGCGGGCAACTGTCCCTGTTCGCGGCCTCGGTGCTCGTGGGCGCGCTGCTGGCCGTCTACGGGCAGGCGTATCAGACGGGCGCGGACCCGTATGAGCTGTTCATCGGCTGGACCGTGCTCATCCTTCCCTGGGTGGCGGTGTCCCGCTTCGCGCCTCTGGGGTTGCTGGCGCTGGTGCTGGTCAACACCGGCATCCTCCTCTTCTGGGAGCAGGTGCTGGATACGGAGTTGGACCAGACCTACTGGCTGGCGGTGGTGCTGGGCGGGCTCAACGGCTTCACCTGGGCCACCTACGAGCACTTCGCCAACCTGCGCGTGTCCTGGCTCCAGGCGCGCTGGGTGCCCCGGGTGCTGGCGGTGATGGCGGTGGGCCCGGTGCTCATCGCCTCGGTGCCATTCATCATGCACCCGGCACGAGCCCCCACCGGCGCCGTGGTGGCGCTCCTCCTGGTGCTGGCCTCGCTCGCGGCCGAGTACGCCCTGCACCGGCACCTGAAGGGCGAGCTGTTCATGCTCACGCTCGGCGCGGTGAGCGTGATGACGCTCCTGACCTCCGGCGCCGTCAGCATCGTCTTCGACTCCTACCAGGACGTGGAAGTCCTGGGCCTCTTCGTGCTGCCGCTCTTCGTCATCGCCCAGGTGGCGCTCGCGGTGTGGTGGCTGCGGCATGAAGCCCGCGTCACCGGCGCCACGGAGGAGTCCTGACATGGCCCTGCGTCCCTCGTTGCAGGACGTGTTGAACGCGCTCCAGGCCGAAGGCCAGCTCGAGCCCGACGCCGTGGACCGCGCCCGCGTGGCCCTGGAGGCATACCAGCGCCAGTCCGTGGCCGTGCCCTGGTTCGTGAAGGCCTTCGCTGGCGTCGGCGCCTGGCTGTCCGCCATCTTCGTGCTGAGCTTCTTCGCCTGCGCGGGCCTCTGGGAGGAGCAGGTAGTAATGGGCGTGGTGGGCCTGGGCCTGTGCGCGGGCGCGACGATGCTGCGCCGCACGCTGCGCGGCGTCTTCGTGGAGCAGCTCGCGCTGGCGCTGTGTCTGGCCGGCGCCGCCATGGCCTCCGCCAGCTTCGGAATCGAAACGGAGAACGAAAACGTCGCCGCGACGCTGGTGCTGGTCATCAGTGGCGTGCTGCTCTTTGTCTACCCAGACGCCATCCTCCGCTTCCTGAGCACGTTGGGGGTGGTCGGCGCAGCCGGCTTCCTCGCATGGCACGTGGTGGGCGGCTTCGCGCTGGACCTGCTGATTCTGGGCTGCGCTGCGCTGATGTACTTCCTCTTCCTGGAGCAGGCCCGGCTGCGACGGGGCCCCACGGGCGAGTTGGTGGGGCCAGTGGCCTTCGCGCTCGCGTGCGCCATCCCCGGCGTGCTGCTGGCGCGCGGGATGCGAGACGTGGCCCGGCACCTCTTCGACACCGCCTCCGCGCTCCCGGATGCCGTGCTGACGCTGGGGCTGACAGCCCTGACGCTGTACACGGCGTGGCGGGTGCTGCGTGAGCTGGCGCTGGAGCCCACCGGCGTGGCGGGCGCGGCGGTGTTCGCGGCGCTGACGCTGGTGGCCGTGCTCACGCCCCATACACCGGCGGTCATCACCGCCGTGGGCATGCTGGTGCTCGGCTTCCACCGGCGCAGCAGCGTGCTGCTGGGGCTGGCGGTGGCGTACCTGCTCGCGTCCGGCAGTTGGTACTACTACGACCTGGGCCTCACGCTGCTGGCCAAGTCGCTGGCGTTGATGGGCAGCGGCCTGGTGTTCCTGGGCCTGCGTTCGTTCCTGCTGCGGCGCTTCCCCGCCCCGGCGTCGGAGGTGCGGTGATGGTGCGCACGGCGGTCATCTTCGGCGGGCTGGCCTTCGCGCTGCTCGTCCCCGCGGGGCTCGTCGTCCAGAAGGAGCACGTGCTGCGCTCGGGCACGCCGGTGCTGCTGGAGCTGGCCCCCGTCGACCCGCGCTCGCTGATTCAGGGCGACTACATGGTGCTGGACTACGCCATCAGCCGCGAGCGGGACGCGAATCCCGTCACCACCGCCAAGGACGGAAACATGGTGCTGCGGCTGGACGCGAATGGCGTGGGCTCCTTCGTGCGCTTCGACACGCCCGGCACCCCGCTCGCGCCCGGCGAGCTCAAGCTCCGGTACCGCCTGCGCAAGGAGCGCTTCCGCCTGGGCGCGGAGGCCTTCTTCTTTCAGGAAGGCCACGCCGACCGCTACGAGGGCGCCCGCTACGGCGAGCTGCGCGTGGCGGACAGCGGCTCCAGCGTGCTGGTGGGCCTGAGGGACGCGCAGCGCCAGCCCTTGGGCCGCTGACGCCCCGCTGTCCCACGCCGCTCTCCTTCCCCACACTCGGAGCACGTCGAGAAAAGGCCGGGGCTTGCTCTCCGCCGGCCTTTGGTGCATCATCCATTTTGATTTCGATATTCAAAATCAAAATCAAGGATGACGACGATGCCCGGTCAGGGATGCGGCAAGACGGTACTGGCGCGAGGCCCATGCGCGGAAGTGACGCAGTGCTCGTGCGGGCACATCCACCTGGCCATGGGGCCGGTAACGATTCGCGTGGAGGAGGAGGTCCTCCGCGCCATCGGGATGACGCTGGCGGAGGCGCTCCAGCAACTGGGGACACCGCTGGAGGCCCTGTCGAACGAGGACGCCGGGCTCCTGGCGATGAGCACGCTGGCCGGTGGCGGGTGGAAGCAGTGAGCGCCACCGGCACGTTGCGGCTGCCGCGGACGGATGTGTCCGCGCGTGTGAAGCGGCTGGTGGAGCCCCAGCTCCCTGCGTCCCCGGAGCAGCCCCAGGCCGCCCCCCCGGCGCCCCTGTCCGTGCTGCTGGCGGAAGGCACGGCGAAGCTGGCCGAGCAGGCGGAGCGCTCGCTGTTCATCCAGTCCCTCTTCTTCGACGCGTGGGAGGGCGGCATCTACGGCCAGTACGTCCGGGCGCAGCACTACGTGAGCCACCTGAGGCAGCTCCACACGCTCTATGCGGCGTTCGAAGCGGCGCTGCCCCACGTCATGGGCACCACGCTCACCACCGCGCTGCTGCTGCCCGAGCTGCGGCTGGCCTCCGCGCTGGAAGCGGACCTGACGTACTTCTGCGGCGAGTCCCGGGCGGACACCTTCGCCTGCGTGGAGACGCGGCTGCACGCCGAGCGCATCCGGGAGGTGGCCGAGGAGGCCCCTCACCTGCTGGTGGCGCACGCCTACGCGCGCTGCGTGCTGGACGTCTTCAGCGGGCACCGCCGGGCGCGGCGAATCACGGATGCCTTCGAGTTGGCGGAAGGCCAGGGCACCACCTTCTACGGCACGGTGCCCGAGGCCGAGCTGGCGGCCTTCCGCGTCCGCTTCCACTCGCGCCTCGACGGGCTGGAGCTGGACGAGGATGAGGCGCGAGAGGTGGTGCAGGAAGCGCGCATGGCCTTCCGGCTCCACGCGCTCGTGTGTAACGAGCTGGCCCGGGGCGCCACGGGCATCGCCGCGGGCCCCCACGCCGACGCCCGGTAGCATCCCGGGCGCCGCGACTCAGACGGCTTCGACCTCCGACAGCAAGTCGGAGAAGGGCGAGCCCTCCTCGCCCAGCGCCTTGTAGAGCGAGTCCACCTTCTCCAGCTCGCGCTTGAGCGCCTTGTGGTGGTTGCGGTTCTTCACCAGGCTCTCGCGGCCCAGCAGCTTGAAGCCCTCGTCCCGCCCCACCTGGCGGATGGCGAGCCCCAGCACCATGCCGCGGAAGGCATCGGCCAGGTCCAAATCCAACGGGGCATTGCGGCGGCGTGCTTCGGCGACGAAGGCCTGCGCGGCGGCACGCAGCGCCTCCGGCAGCGGCCGGGCTCCCGGGGCCTGCTCATAGTCGAGCGCCCGCGCGACATGCTTCTCGTGCAGCACCAGCTCGCCCGAGGCGTCCGCGTGCTCCACCATGGCCAGCGTGTAGGCGCGGCGGACGATGTTGTCGAGCTGCCGCAGGTTGCCCGGCCAGGGGCTCCCCACCAGCAACCGCTCCGCCTCCTTCATCAGCCGGGCGTGGCCGTCCGGCGAGCGCTCGCGGTGCCGGCGGTTCACCATGTACTGCGCCCACAGGGGGATTTCGTCCTGGCGCTCCTGCAGGGCCGGCATGCGCACTGGCAGCACGTTGACGCGGTAGTAGAGGTCCTCGCGGAAGCGGCCGGCGCGGACCTCCGCGTGCAGGTCCGCGTTGGTGCCGATGATGAAGCGCACGTCCGCCTGCCGCTCACCGGTGCCCTCGCCCAGCGGCCGGTAGCTGCGCGACTCCAGCAGGTGCAGCAGTCCCGCCTGGGCCTTGAGCGACAGCTTGTCGATTTCGTCGATGAACAGCGTGCCGCCCTCCGCGCGGGCCACGCTGCCGGGGGCATCTCGCACCGCGCCGGTGAAGGCGCCCTTCTTCCAGCCGAAGAGCTCCGCCATCTGGAGGTCTTCCGGCACCGTCACCAGGTCCAGCGTCTCGAAGGGCTTGCCGCGACGATTGGAGCGCTCGTGGCACCAGCGCGCCAGCCGTGACTTGCCCGCGCCCGTGGCGCCGCTGATGAGGATGGTCTCATCCTGCAGCGCGAAGACACGGAGGATGGGCAGCAGCTCCGCCATGGAGCGCCCCACCACCGGGAGGAACTCATCCACCTCCGGCCGGGCCACGGGCCGCTGCGGCAGCCGGGCCAGGTACGGCGCCGCCACGTCCGCCAGCAGTTGGAGCCGGTCTCCCGCCTCCAGCCAGACGAAGTCCTGCCCCATCGCGGCCAGGCAGTCCGCCTCCAGCGAAATCATGCCCTCGATGTCCCCACCCGGCGTGCGCAGCGGAAGCACACAGACGTGTGTCGCATGACGGCCCAGGAAGCGCTGCCGGCTCTCATGGCTGTTGAAGCCCGCCAGGCTCGGGTCTCCCGTCACGGGGGCGTTGGGCGCATGGGGCTGCACCGTCCCGACATTCACGTCGATGGAGACCGCGCACCGGTGCTCCACCACCGCGCGCCAGGCCGTGGCGGAGGTGAAGAAGGGCGTGCCTACACTGGCATCCGTAATCTCCGCAGCCCCTACCTCCAGCGCGGCCAGACTGCGGTAGGCCTCGCCGGGACGGAGGTGGACGATGCCTCGCAGCACCCGCCCCCGGGCTGCGTACCGACTGGACGCAACGGCCTCCTGGGCGACGGCCTGCAGCCGCCGGAGCGTTGCGGCAGCCGCAGCCTCGAAGTCCTTGGCTCCCCGCAAATCCGTGAGGAGTTGCGCCATCTCGTCTTGCATCCACTCGCCTCCGTCCAATGCCCTCCGACAGGCTCTGTCAGGAACCACATCAGGGGGACGGAGTGTAGCGGAGATGAAGAACGCGGAAGGAGCGGCCCCTCCTTCCGCGTTCCCGAAACTCCGATACTGCGGGGCAGCCCGGTTTCCCGAAGCGCCACGGCAAAACGACATGCGCGTCCCGTGCCAAACGCGACATTCGTGTGATTCCAAGGAGATGGGTGAACGCGGCCACCACGAGGGGCCTGTTTTGCGTTCCAGCAGGACGCGCCCGCGTCCCATCAGAACGCAGGCCGCCCAGAATTCACCGAGAGTGCCTCTCCAGCCCTCTCAAGACGCCCTCATCGTGAAATCTTGCGCGATTTCTGGGGCGTCGAGGCCCTCTTGGGCGCTTTCCGCGCGGACGCACGCCCAGGCTCGGCAGGGTCCGCGGACGGAGACTCGGGGTCCGGCTGGAGGACGAAGACGCGGTCCAACCGGAGGCTGCCCCGCTCCACAGGTGCGTTGATGTCGTAGTCGAAGGTGTACCCGGCCAGCACCCGCATGCCCGCGTCACGGAACAGCTTCGCCGCCTGGGCATTGCTGTACGTGCGGAAGTACCACTGGGTTTCGATGAGCCAATCCTTGTCCGGCCCGGTGACGCGCAGGCGGTTGCGCATGGGCGAGCGCCGCGCCCGCTGCTCCGGAAGGCCCTCGTTCGTGTTGCAGACGACGCGGTCCTCCCCCACCTGCCCCACCCAGCGCTCGTGTTCGGGCCGGGCGCGCGCGTAGTCCGTGAGGTGGAAGCCGAGCACGTAGATGCCGCCCGGCTTCAAGAGCCGCCGCGTCCCCAGCAGGTGCTGGCGCGCCGCGGCCTCACTGTCCAGGTAGCGGAAGGTCGACACCAGGCAGTGCGCCAGGTCCACCTGCCCCTCCAGCGACGGGTCGGCGAAGGACTCCATGCGTGACGGCCCCAGCTTCACGCGCCGCCGCTGCGCCGGCGTCAGGCGCTTGCGCGCATGGGCCAGCATCGCCTCGGAGATGTCGTAGCCCACCACCCGCAGGCCCCGGCTCGATGCCTCCTCGACGAGCCGCCCCGCGCCGCAGGCGGGCTCGAGCCACTGCTTGCCGCCCGTGCCGAAGCGCTCGCTGAGCGTCTGGAGGAAGTCCACCTCGCGCACGGTGTCCGTGCCGAAGATGGCCTCGTAGTACTGCGGGTGTTCGTACCAGTCGGTGCGTTTTTCCATGAAGGGCGCTCAGTGGCCGGGGTGCTCGGGGTGCCCCATCAGCCGCGCGAGCAGGAACATCAGCAGCAGGCCCGCGAAGAGCGCCAGCACGTTGCGGCCCGGCTGGTCCTTGCCGTGCCGGTGCACGTGGGGCAGCAGGTCCGACACGGCGATGTAGAGGAACGTGCCCGCGGAGAAAGCCAGGGCCTTGGCCGCGAGGCTTTCGAACTGCAGCATCGCGTCGAAGAGGAAGTAGAGCAGCGCGCCGGCCGGCACCATCATCCCGTACAGCGTGGACAGCGACAGGATGGAGGCCTTCGAGCGCCCCTCCGTCTTGAGGATGGAGGCCAGCGACAGCGCGGAGGGCACCTTGTGCGCGACGATGGCCAGCAGCGCCATGCCCCCCACGCCCTCCTCCACCGCCGACCCCAGGGCAATCCCGTCGAACAACGTGTGCGTGGACAACCCCAGGAAGGCGGTGAGCCCCAGCACGTGGCCCGGATGCACTGAGTGCCCGGTGCCCGCCATGGTGTCTCCGTGGGAGATGTCCTCGCCCGCGTGCGCGACGAGGTAGCGCTCCAGCACCAGCAGGAAGGCGAAGCCCGCGGGCACCAGGGCGAAGGCCCACCATCCGCCACCCAGATACGCCTCAGGCAGCATGTGGAAGAAGGCCGCGCCCAGCATCACGCCCGCGGCGAAAGCCAGGAAGCGCACCAGATGGGTGGGCCGGTCGTTCAAGACGACGACCACTGCGCCAGCCAGCGCGCCGAGGACGATGATGAGGGAATACAGGGCCACCGTGGCCAGGACCGGCGACATGGGGCGCGCACCCTACATCAAAAAACCAAATCAGTAGCGCCGGAGCACCAACAACCCCACCCGGCCCGGTTTCACCTCCACCGGATGCTCCGTCACCTGCCCCCAGCTCGTCACACGCACGGTGTGATTCCCCGCGGGCACGCGGAAGCGCGCCACCTGGAACTCCGCGGGCAGGGAGAGCCAGGAACGCAGGTCTGGCGCATTCATCGCGTTGAGGACGAGGAAGGTCAGCACGCCCAGCTCATCGCTCTTCGTCAGCGCGCCCACGCCCGCGGCCACGCCCGCCTTCACGGCCACGCCCGCGAGCTGCTTCGCCAACATGCGGCCAATCCGGTCATTCAGGTGGACCACGGCCACGTCCGCCAGGGACGTCACCGTCACCGCCTGCTGGGACTGGCCCTCCAGGGCGACACTCACGGGCGGCGCGAGCCCCCGGTTCCGGTAGGTGGGGACTTCAATCAGGTCGCCACCGCCGCCCGGGTCCCTGGAGCCGCGCTGCTTCTCGGGAGACAGGCCCGCCTCCACCACGACGACGAGCTGCCCTTCGTCCGGCGCCAGCGGCTCGTGCGGGACGTCCGGGTACTTCGCCAGCAGCTCCGCGTACATGTCGTCGCGGCCCACCTTCTTCGCCAGCCGCAGCAGGGGCTCGGCCAGCGCGTCCTTGCGGGGCGCGATTTCATAGGCCTTCGCGTAGTCGATGTAGGCCGAGTCCCAGTCCCGCTGGTCCTCCCGGATGACGCCGCCCAGGTAGCGGGCAATCGCGAGCTGCTCGTAGGGCTTCTTCTCCTCGGCGATCATCTTCTCCAGGCGCTCGTTGACCTGGCGGACCTCCACCATGGCGGCTTCGTCGTCGCCCAGCTCCGCGTAGTTGAGCGCCTGGAGGACGGAAATCATCAGCTTCTCGAAGTCCTCCCCACGGTAGGTGCGCTGACGCTCGTTGGTGACGAGCGTCTTCGCCTCCTCGCTGACGGAGACACTGTCGATCTGCTCGCTGAGCCGCTCCGCCTCCTCGAGCACGGCGTTGCTCTCCGCCCACTGCCCGGCGGCGTGCAACACCATGCCCTTGTCCATCAACACCAGCAGGCGGTCCTGTTCGGGCCCTTCCTTCGCCGCGGCCTCCAGCGAAGACAGCGCGCGCGAATAGTCCCCTTGCTGGTACGCGGACCGCACGCCCCGGGTGCGCGCGACATAGTCACCCGCACAGCCCGACGACAGGAGGAGCACGCTCGCGAGCGCGAGCGCGCCCCACCCGCTCAGGCGGACCGGGCTGCGGGAGAAGATGGACATGGAAGGGTGCGCCCGTTACCAGCTCACGCCGCGCTTCTCGAACTTCTTGCGGATCTGCTTCTCGTCCGTCCACTCGATGAGGCCGGTCCGCACGTTGCTGAGCTTCGCGGTCATCTTGTAATAGACGAGCTTGTCCCGGCCGACCTCCTGGATGATGGAGGCGAGGTCGCCCGTCATCAGGAAGTCCACCGACGTCTGCTGACCCGGGCCCTTGGCGGTGTTCGGGTCCACGTAGCCGGACTGCTGGTACTCGTACTCCTCCGCGATGTCCTGGCGCGCCTGCTGGTCCACCAGGGCGAAGCGGCCCGTCTGCGCCAGCGCCGTCTGAATCTTGTCGCCCAGCGAGCGCATGTCGATGTGCTCGGAGGTGCTGTTCTTCAGCTTGCCCACCAGGACGATGGGCAGCGAGCCGTCCGGCCGGGGCTGGGAGAAGCGCGGCGAGGTGGCGAGCGACTCCGCCATCTTCTTCGCGATGAGCTGCAGGTCGTTCTCGTTGAAGCGGTCCGACAGCATCTCGATGGTGTTCGGGTCCTCGTACGTGCCACGCGTGAAGGCGCGCGGGCCCGTGCAGGCGGACAGCGAAGCGGCGAGACAGGCGGACAGAAGCAGGCGGCGGGTGTTCATGGTGCGGGTCACTCCTAGTTCCATTCGCATTCGAAGCGGCTGCCTTCGAAGTTCCACTTGTAGGCGAGCACCGCGTCGCGGCGGTACCCGGCCGTCAGGCGGCAGACGTTCTGCAGCGACGCACGGGGGTAGTCGAAGGTGTAGCGCTGCGCCCGCGACAGCTCCTGCGCGGTGAGCTGGGATGGATGCGTGAGCGTGGGGCTGGCGCTGGCGACCACCAGCACGTTGTGCTTGCCGTAGGTGCGCAGGGGCACCTGGCCCGCCAGCTGGACGCGGCGCACGGTGCGCGCGACGAGGATGTCACTGCGGTCCACCGTCGTCTCGTGGCTGTTGCGGCGGCGCAGCAGCTCCGGGATGTTGGCGGTGAAGACGCGGGTGATGTCCCCGTCGTCCACGAAGAAGTAGAGGAACGCCTCGCGCGCGGTGCGGCTCTCACCGGTGAAGTCCAACGTCACCAGCAGGTTCAACCCGCGGTTGGGCGCCAGGCCGTGCCGGGACACCGCAGCCAGCACGTCCTTGTCCACGCCGGCCTTCTTGAGCCGGATGAGGCCGTCCGCGCTGGCGTCGCAGGCGCAGCGGCGCTCCTCAATCATCTTCACGAGCTGGGCGGGCTCGAAGCCAGCCTGGGACAGCTTCGTCAGCTCCTCGTCGGTGAGGGGGAGCTGGTCGGAGCGCTCGTAGATGCGCGGGAGCTGGTTGGGGTCCCACTGGATGATGTTGTAGGTCTGCACGTCTCCGGCCGGAAACGGCAGGTTCACCTGCGGGCTTCCCCGGCCGGAAACAGAGACGGGCGCCTGGCTGGAGGTCAACGCCAGCGTGGCGGCAAGCAGCTGGGCAATCATGTCGAAGCCTCCTTGCTAGAACTTGTAGCCCACGGACATGCCCAGCCGGTGCGTGACGCCGCCACCGCCAATGGGGATGTCCGGGGTGTAGTTGAGGGCCATGAGGATGTTCTCCCGGTCCCCCAGGAGGATTTCGGCACCCAGCTGCGGGGAGATGCCGAAGCGCAGGCCCTCTCCCTCCGGGATGACGATGGCGCCGGCCTTCAGGCCCGCGGTGAACACCAGCGGCCAGCCCCAGGTTCGGAAGCGCGGGCCCACCATGCCGACGAAGCGCCCCCCGTCGAACACGTAGGCACCACTCACGTCCAGCTGGTACCAGTCCGCGCCCCACAGCGACAGCGTGGCACCCACGAACAGCGGCGGGCCTTCCGGCGCGCCCCGAGGCGGCTTGCGGGAGTTGATGGCCGCGCCCCAGTCGAGCTGGAGCGACACGCTCCGGCCACCGGGGCCGCTGTAGCCACCCTTGCCGTACTCGGACTCCTCTGGACCGTCCGTACGGCCTCCGGATTGGGCACTGGCGGTCAGCGGCACGGTGGCGGCCACCATCGCAAGGGCCCCACACAACCTGACATGACGCATCATCTCGAAGACTCCCCCGGGCGGTAGGTGCGAATTTCCAGCGCTATGACGGCGCGGCGCGCCGACTATTCAAAACCCCATGCCCCCAGGCAAGGGCTCACTGCGCCTGGGGAGCAGCCCGCCTTCACGCCCGAGGCGGCACGGGCGGCGCGGGCGGCAAATCCGGGGAAGCGGACAGCCGCGCCGGATCCAGCTCGGGCGGCGGGAAGGGACGCGCCTCCGTGCGGGTGACGGGCAGCCACAGCGGGTGGGCGCGCAGGAAGGCCACCAGCTTCTCGCGCACCAGGGCCCGCAGGTCGAAGAGCTTGCTGAAGTCCGACACGCTGACCAGCGCGCGCACCGTGAGGGTCCGGTCCAGCACGTCCAGGACGACCACCGTCGCCACGCGGCCGTCCCACAGGGCCTTGCCCTCGTTCTCCAGGATGCGGCGCAGCTCCGCGCGGAGCGCGTCGATGTCTGTCTGGAAGTCCACCTGGAGGATGACGGGCCCCAGCATCTCCGGGTTCCCCTTGCTCCAGTTCTGGAAGGGCTTGTCCAGGAACTGGACGATGGGGATGACCAGCCGGCGCTGGTCCCACGTCCGCAGCACCACGTAGGTGAGCGTGATTTTCTCCACCGTGCCCCACTCGCCCTCGGTGATGAGGGTGTCGCCGATGCTGATGGGCTGGGTGATGGAGAGCTGGATGCCGGCCAGCAGCGTACCAATGGACTTCTGCGCCGCGAGACCGAGCACCAGGCCGGCGATACCGGCGGAGGCCAGCAGTGACACTCCGACGTTGCGCACCACCTCGAACTGGATGAGCAGCAGCGCCGCGGCGATGACGTAGGTGGCCACCTCGAAGATGGCGCGGAGCACCACCAACTGCGTGCTCACGCTGCGCGCCCGGGCCGCGTCCTTCATCTCCGACGACACGCGGCTCTGCACGAAGGCGACGGAGACGTGGAGGATGCGCAGCACGGCCCAGGCCAGCGCCACGACGCTCAACGAATAGCCGATCCGGATGAACACGCCCTGCGCCGGACGAGGCAGCCGCAACAGCAGCGTGCCCACCACCAGCAGCGCGGAGAAGGTGAGCAGCTTCAGCGGCCCCTTCCCCGAGGAGACCACATTCTCCTCCCAGGTGAACCGGGTCCACCGCGCCACACGGCGGGCGAAAGCCAGGACCAGGCGCTCCAGCAGCACCGCCAGGCCCAGGCTGCCCAGCACCGTCACCAGCAGCCCCAGCCACTGCCAGGGCTCCAGTCCCAGCACCGTGTCACTGAAGAAGAAGGCCGGCAGGAGGCCCACCAGCCGGGGGCCATACTCCGCGAAGAGCGGGTCCACCTGCCGCACCGTGGACTCGCTGAAGACCCAGACCAGCTCCCCCTCAGTCGAGGAGACCCGCTGGACGCGGACGGGGACGTTGTTCCCCTGCAACGGAATGGTGCCCAACTGGTCGTAGCGCGCGTCGGCCGGGTCGCCCTCCTGCTCCTTGCTCAGCGCGCTCACGTCCACGGGCAGCTTGCGGTCCAGCACGAACTTGAGCGCGCGGGCCAACTGGAAGCCCCGCTCCGCCTGCTGGGCGCGCGGGATGTAGTCCAGGTCCAGGTAGTGCGCCGCCAGGGCGTAGTCCCCCCGGTGCGCGGCGGCCAGAAAGCCCTGCACAGTGGCCTGCGGCGTCTTCCGGTCCACCGAGGGGGGCGGCGGGTTGAGACCCGCGTTGAGCGCGGCGGCAGGAAGGCTCCACAGCAGCCCCAGTCCCAGGACGAGTGCTCTCAGGGTCCATCTGTCACGGTGCATCATGGCTGACTTCCATATCCCTTTTTGGATGTCTCACTGGAAAGAAGTCGTCCCCGGAGACCCGGCGGGCGAGCGTGCGGCGGTGGACATCCGAAATCAGGGAAACACCGGCCCCGGGAGCGCACGGGAAAGCGTTGGTGCGGCGCGTGGGGGTAGGATAGATAAAGGAGTGAAGGAAGGTCGCCGTGTCCGAGAAGCGAAGAATCCTCCTGATTGATGACAGCGAGATTACGCTCGCGATGGAGAAGGCCGTGCTCGAAGCGCGCGGCTACGAGGTCATCGCCACCTCCACGCTCATGGAGTTCGAGAAGACGCTGCAGACCTGGCGCCCGGACCTCATCCTCACCGACATCCACATGCCCGAAGCCAAGGGCACGGATATCTGTCGCACGCTCAAGAACGAGTACGGCACGCAGGACATCCCCATCGTCCTCTTCTCCAGCCTCCCGGACGACGAGCTGTCCAAGCTCGCCGAACAGGTGGGGGCAGACGGCTCCTTGTCCAAGGTGAACGGGCTGGAAGCCATGGGTGAGAAGATCGACGAACTGGTGCAGAGCATCCTCTGGTGAATCCCATGCGTGCCTTCCTCGCCGCGGCCCTGCTGGCCGCGTCGCTCGCTGGCTGTGCACGCAAGGACCCGCCCCCCAAGCCCGCGGAAGCAGACGCTTCGGCTACGTCGGCCACCGCCGCCGCGAAGCCCGCCGTGGCGGCAAGCCAGGGCTCGGGCGCCATCCTCTTCCTCTCCGCCGACACGCGTGGCTACCTGGGCCCGTGCGGCTGTAGCGAGAACATGCGAGGCGGCATTGCCCGCGCCGCCGCGCAGGTGCAGTCGGCGCGCAAGGGCTCGCTGCCGGTCCTCTATGTGGATGGCGGCAACAGCCTCTTCGGCGAGCAGCGGCTCAAGCCGGGACAAGTGCCCCAGGAGGAACGCAAGGCCAAGGCGCTCGCGGACGCCATGCGGCACATGGGCCTGGCGGTGCGCGCCACCGGCCCGCTGGACGACACGCAGGGCGTGGACTTCCGCAAGGGCCTGGGGCTGCCGGAGCTGGCGCCGGGCGCGGTGAAGCTGCTGCCCGCGGGCGAACGGAAGGTGGGCGTGGTGGCGGCGACCACGGCCGCGCAGCTCGCGGAGGCCAGCGCCCAGGCCCGCGCGCAGGGAGCGGACTTCGTGGTGGGTCTGCTGGACGTCACCCTGGACGTGGCCCAGCAGGCGGTGGAGCAGCCGGGTTTGAAGGCCGACGTGGTGGTGGCCACCCGCACCGCCACCGAGTTCAGCGGCGAGGAGAACCGGCTGGTGCGGTCCGCGGTGCCGGTGGTGGCGCTGCAGAGCAAGGGACGCTCGCTGCTGCGCGTGGACCTGGCCTATGCGCCCCAGACGGGCCCCTTCGCGCTGCAGAAGGGTCAGGATGACCTGGAGCGTGAGGCCGCCGCCCTGGAGCAGCGCACGGCGTTGCTGGACAAGGACATCAACCTCCCCGGCACGGACCCGAAGCTCAAGGCGCTCAAGCAGGGCAAGCGCGACGAACTGGTGGCGCGCCGGCAGGCCCTGCTGGACGCTCCGCCCGTCACCCCCGACGGCGTCAACGCATTCACGTTGCGCTTCGTGCCCCTGGAGTCCAGCCTTCCCTCCGACGCGGAGGCGGTCGCGCTGGTGTCCGCCTACGACGCGGACGTGGGGAAGATGAACCTCGCCTGGGCGAAGGCGCATGGACAGGACTGCCCCCCTCCCGCGCCGGGCCGCGCGGGCTTCGTGGGCAACGAGCCCTGCCGCACCTGCCACGAGGACGCCTTCCCCGTCTGGGAGAAGTCCAAGCACCACCACGCCTGGGAGACGCTGGAACAGGTGGGCAAGCAGTTCCACCTCAACTGCGTGGGGTGCCACGTCACCGGCTGGGAGCAGCCCGGCGGCGTTTGCCGGCTGGACAAGGTGGCGGGCCGCGAGGACGTGGGCTGTGAGAGCTGCCACGGTCCGGGCTCGGAGCACGCGGACGCGCCTGGAGCCCACAACATCATCGCCTCGCCGGGCGAGAGCGTGTGCGTCACCTGTCACAACCCGGAGAACTCGCCTCACTTCGATTTCGCGACGTACCTGCCGCGCATCGTGGGGCCAGGACACGGGAAGCCCTAGTCATCCGGGAATCCAGGCCCTCGCCTGGGTGGTTGCTCCTACCCGGCGTCCGAACAAGACGCGCATGCCGCGACTCCTTGTTTGACTGTCAAGGAAAAGGGCGATTACTTCCCGCTTTCGCCTGCCTCCGGGCGCCCGTTCCCGCGACTGTATGCCGCCTCTACCTCTGCTCCTGCTCGCCCTGGCCTCAGCCCCTGCTTCGGGGCTCACCCCACCGCCCGTGGGGCCCGTTCCTGCCAAGGCTCAGGTGGTGGAATCCGAGGGTGCGCAGGCACCTGTGGCGCAGTCACCGGCCGAGAAGGCGCCCACGGCCAGCCTGGAAGCGGCCCCCGTTGCCGTAAAGCCGGCAGGCGAGGCTCCGTCGCCGGTGGCTGGTGGCGAGAAGGCACCAACGGCTGCTACGGCACCCGGCGCCGCGGATACCGCGACCGAGGATGTCGATGAGCCCGGTTTGGAGCCGCTGGAGCCCGGCACGCCGATGGTGGCCGGGGACGCCTCCGAGCAAGGCGAGGCCACGCGCGACGCGGTTGAGTCCGAGTCCGCCGAGTTGGAGGAACTGCGCGCACTGGAAGGCGCCGCGCTGGACCCGGCGTCGCGCTCCACCGCGGAGGTGATGCAGTCGCTGCGGCGGCTCGGGCTCGCCAACCCGCTGCGGATGCGCATGCTGGACGCGCTCGACGAACACACCTTCCGCGAGGACGAAGAGCTGCCGGAGATTCCGCTCATCACGGACCTGGCGACCTTTGACGTGGCGCAGATTCAGGACCGTTACGACATCCCAGTGGAGATGCAGCCGCTGGTGGCCCAGTACGTCCAGTTCTTCCAGGGGCCCGGGCGACGCTGGTTCCGCAAGTGGATGTCGCGCGCGGCCCGGTACGTGCCGGTGATGCACCCCATCCTGGAGCAGTACGGCCTGCCGAAGGACACGGTGTACCTGGCGATGATTGAGAGCGGCTTCTCGGCGCATGCCTATTCGTGGGCGCACGCGGCGGGGCCGTGGCAGTTCATCTCCAGCACCGGCAAGCAGTACGGGCTGAAGCAGGACTTCTGGGTGGACGAGCGGCGGGACCCCATCAAGGCCACCCACGCCGCGGCGTCCTACCTGAAGGACCTCAAGCGCGAGCTGGGGCACTGGTACCTGGCGTGGGCCGGCTACAACACCGGCTCCGGGCGCGTCCGGCGGATGGTGGAGCGGCACGGGACGACGAACTTCTGGCTCCTGTCCGAAGAGCGCGGCCTGGCGAAGGAGACGAAGCACTACGTGCCCAAGCTGATTGCCGCGGCGCTGGTGGCCAAGCACCCGGCGGCGTTCGGATTCAACGAGAACGAGTTCGACCCCGAGCCCGTGCTCGACTTCGACGAGGTGCAGCTCACCGACGCGGCGGACCTGGACGTCGTCGCCCGCGCGGCCGGCGTGCCCGTCAAGGTGGTGCAGGACCTCAACCCCGAGCTGAAGCGCTGGTGCACCCCGCCGGCGACGGCCAAGAAGCCCTACACGCTCCGGCTTCCCAAGGGGGCAGGGACTCAGTTCGCGGACAACTACAAGCGCATCAGCCCCGCGGAGCGGCTCACTTTCCGCATCCACAAGGTGAAGCGCGGCGACACCCTGTCCCAAATCGCGGAGACGTACGGCACGGCGTCCGAGGCCATCCTCCAGATGAACCAGCTGAAGTCGGCCCGGACGTTGCGCGTGGGCGGAGAGCTGGTGATTCCGATTCCTGCCGGCAAGAGCTCGGGCGGCGCGCTGGCGACGAAGGTGGCGCAGGCCCGACGCAGCGGCGTGGTGGTGCGGCCCGAGGACGAAGTACCGGCGGGTACGCCCAAAGGCCCGGTGGCCGCGGGCCCCGTGAAGAAGGAGACCATCAACGGGCGCACGCGCGTGACATACGGCGTGATGTCCGGCGACAGCCTCTGGGTGATTGCGAACAAGTTCAACGTGTCGGTGGACTCGCTGAAGCAGTGGAACAACCTCAAGCGGCGCAACCCGACGCTCCAGGTGGGCTCCACGCTGTTCATCTGGCCCGATGGCAACACGGCCACCGCCAGCGTGCAGGAGCGCGGCGGCACGGTGCTCGCGAAGCACTCGGTGAGCGTCGCCAAGCCCGCGGGCAAGGCCGGCAAGGTCCACGCGCTGGCCGAGGGCGAGACGCTCTGGTCTGTCGCGCAGCGCTACGGCGTCAGCGTGGACGACATCATGCGGTGGAACAAGATCAAGGACAACCGCACCATTCCCACGGGGAAGGTGCTGCTCCTCAGCGCGCCGTAGTCTCCGGCGCGACGGCAAGCCTCACGTGGTTGCGTCGGGCGAGCGAATTGCACTGAGGCCGGGGATGACCTCATCCATCTCGCCACCGGAGTCACGTATCTCGTTCCTTCCGCCTGACGTCTCGGACGCGGCATCAACACCCGCCCTCGGCAAGACGGCACGCAGTCCCAAGCTCGCCTCCCGAGTCACCGTCGGCCAAGGTCCTCAGCCCGCGCTGGATGCACGTCCACGGTCCGGGACGCCCTTGCCTCCGGAAGGCGTGGACCGGCCCGCGCGCACTCCAGCGCCCCCTGACAACGCGCGCTTCACCGGGCTGCCCCAACTGGCGGACGTCGCGTCAGGGGCCCAGGTCCTCGGCCCCGGCAGCCAGGGCGAGGGCCTCCGCGCCGTACAAGCCACCCTGCTCGACATGGGCTTCGCCCTGCACGGCGGCGCGGACGGACGCCACGGCCCGCACACGAGCCGAGCGCTGCGGAACTTCCAGGTCCACGCCTCGCGCACCTTCCCCGCCGTCCTCCCCACGGGCGCGCTGGATGCCGCCACGCTGCGCGCGCTGGATGCACTGGCGCCAGCGCCAGGGGCGCGTGGGCAGACATGGGGATTGCCTTCCGCCTTCTTCGACGGACAACAGGTCCGCGTGGTGGTGGCCCTCCGGGAGCACCGGACCTTCCTCTTCGACACCCGTGGGCAACTCGTGGACATCTTCCCCAACGCCACGGGCGCCGCGGCCTCCCCTACCCGCACCGGGCTCAAGGTGGTCCGCACGAAGTTGGATCAACTGGCCACCGAAGCGGCCGGCGCACGGCTGTGGAACGACCGCCATGTCTTCGGCGTGCGCATGCTCGACCTCTCCTGGGCGGACGGCCGGCACTCCGGTGAGGAGCTGCACGGAACGAACGCCCCCGCCCTCCTGGGCACGGACGTCTCGCACGGCTGCATCCGCCACTCGAACGAGGCCGTGCGCGTGCTGCACGACGCGCTCTCCGTGGGAGACCGCGTGGCCGTCGTCGAGCACGTGGACGACCCGCCCCTGGGCGTACCGCGCCCCGTGGCGTGAGCCCGTGCCTCCCCCGGAAGCGAAGCCCAGACCGCGAAGCCCCGCGTCAGTTGCCGGGCGCGAAACGGAACAGGCTGGCGGCGAAGTACAGGCTGTTGCGCTGGAAGACGCCTTCGGCCGACGTGCCCGTCTCCAGCTTGTCCTGCACCCGCTTGGGCAGGTTTGCGTAGAGGTCCTGCCCCAGCAGCTCCTCGATGCGGTCCACGGGCACGCGGTGCGAATCGAGCAGCGGGAGGATGTCCTCCTTCTTCGACGGCCCGTCCTTCATGTTGGGCACGAGGTACGCGTACATCGTGAGGCTGCCGTTCGGCAGCTCATGGAGGACCGTCTTGAAGTTGTGCGTGGGCACGGCGATGCGGCGCTCCCCCGCCCCCGTCGTCTCCCGCTTCTCCGGAGGCAGCGGCTGCCCCTTGTCATCCAGGTACAGGTTGCCGGTGAGGATGTACGCCTTGCCGCCCAGCGAGTTCACGAGACCGGAGACGCCCTGCTCCAGCGTGCGCCACACCTGTTGGTTGTGGTTGCCATGCTGGGGGGCGATGTTGGTCATCAGGTGGCTCTCGTTCATCGCCTCCTGCGTGGGCGAGTCCTCCGCCGGCTTCATGTGGCCCCGGTCGAAGCCCGTCCGCGTGTAGTCGGAGTCGGTGACGCCGGTGCGGCCCAGCTCGGGGTCGCGAACGAAGGTGCTCTCCAGCCGGGACACCGTCGCGGGCGTCTCCTGGATGTCCGACGCGGACAGCATGTAGCTCACGAAGGTGGGGACGTTCGCCCCCTGGTCCAGCGCCAGGCGCGAATACTCCTTCACCAGGCTGAGCCCCTCCGAGCCCAGGGCTCCAGCGGGGCGCAGTGGGTCCAGCTCTCCGGCCGCTTCGGCCACGCGGCTCTGGAACGCGGCCATCTGCTGGTCCGGCACCCAGCGGGTGTCCGCGTGCTTGCCCGCCTTCGACGCCTGGATGAACGCGTCCAGTTCCTCCGCGCTGAGCTGGCCGTCTCCATTGCCCCCCAGCAGGTCCGCGCGCCGGGCCACCGTGGCCTGCCAGCCGCTCTCGAAGGCGTCCACGCCCACCGCGGAGCCATTTCCCTGAGCGAGCTTCGCGTCCAGCGAGGAGCGCTTCTGCTGAAGCGCGGTGGACGTCAGGTACTGCCCGTCCTCGGGCGCGGCCAGGTAGCTCTCCAGCTCCGCCGCGGACACCTGCCCGTTGCCTCCGCGCGTCTTGCTGCCCGCCGCGTCGGCGGCCTGCATCACCCCCACCTGCCAGCTGTCATCCTTCCAGCCGAACTTCTCCTGGAGCTCGTTGATGGGCACCTCGCGGGCCGTCGAGCGTCTCCAGCTTCCTCCCGGCGTGGTGACGGCATTGAGGGGCGAAGCGGCCGATGTCGGGCGCGGGGGAACGGCTCGCGTCGTGGTGGGTCGCAGCGTCATCCTGAACGTCCTCGGGGCCGACGAGGTGAGGCACGAGGTGGAGCCCCTTCTCCCATCGTCGGCCGTTCGGCGCGCCAAGTTGCGTCACGGCTCCGTTTTCTTACGAAGAAAAAGAACCTGGGGGTCGTTTTGCACCTGGATACCCGCCTAACCCTTCTTTCCAGGGGCTTTCGATAGGCTCAGGGCCTCCGGGCCCGCCTTCTGGAGGGCCTGGACGATACGGGCCTCGGCCTGGAGCCGCTCCACGTGGTCCGGGGACAGCCCGGCCTCCTCCGCCGACAGCGCCAGGGTGACGAGGAAGGCCTCACTCACGAGCCCCTGAGCGGGCGTCGCGGGAGCCGTGGGCGTGAAGACGTGGGCGCTGAGCACGGCCCCGGTGAAGGTGCGCACCTTCACCTGCCGGACCTCGGTGGCGCCCGCCATCGCGGACTCCAGGCGGACCAGCGCGTCCCAGGCGTCCGCGGGAACGCGGCGGAGCATGCCGGGGAGCTTGTGGCCTGGCGCATCCACCAGCCGGGCCACCTTCCCGCCCCAGGCCGCCGACGCCACGTCGTAGACGACGTCCACGTCGAGCGCCTCCGCCAGCTCGCCCTCCAGCACGTCGGGAATGGGCGGGAGCCCCGGGAGGCGCTCGCGCGCAATCACCGGGGCCAGGTCGAGGGAGTACGCGAACCAGGAACGCGGAGCAGTGGGGCCAGCAGCCATGTCCCCAGTCTCAGCGGGCCGTGCGCCCAGGACAAGCGCCTGGGCGTGAGGCGGCACCGGCTACTGCGACTCCAGCAGCGCCTTCAGCTCGCGCACGCGCCGGGTGATGTAGTCCCGGTCCAGTTGGCGGAAGCCCTCGGGCAGCAGCTCGCGGCTGGTGCACTCCTGCACCGCCACCAGGTTCTGCAGCTCGATTTCCAGCGGGTAGCTGGGGGGCACGAAGTCCGCGAGCACCGCGGCCAGGTCGTCCTTCGTCACCGCCTCGCGGCCCTCCGCCAGCGCGCGGAACTTCGAGCGCACCATGACGGCTTCGATGTCCGCGCCGCTGAAGGCGCGCACGCCCTCCGGAATCAGCGTGGAGAAGGATTCGATGCCTTCCACGGACACGCCCGTCTTCTTGGACATGACCTGGAACAGCTCGTCCCGCTCCGCGTCCGTCTGCGGATAGAAGAGCGCCAGGTGCTCCTCCGCGCGCCCCTGCCGCTTGAGGTCGATGGGCAGCAGGTCCGGCCGCGCCGTCATCAGGAACCAGACAATCTTCCCGCGGTAGAACGTGTTGCCCATGAACGAGGCGATGGAGCCGAACACGCGGCTGCTCGTCCCGGAGTCTCCGCCGGAGTCACGGTTGCCGAGGAACGTATCCGCCTCGTCAATCATCACCGCCACCGGCCACAGGGCCTTGAGCAGGTTGAAGATCTTCTCGAGGTTCGCCTCGGTGACGCCCTGCCACTGGCTGCGGAAGTTGAGGAACTTCACCACGGGGATTCCAATCTCCCCGGCGAAGCAGCTCACCATGAACGTCTTGCCCGTGCCCACGGGACCCGACAGCAGGTAGCCCATGGGCATGACCTCCAGGCGCCCCTTCTTCAGGGCCCCGGCTGCCTGCCGCAGCATCTGCTTGGCCTTGGCGTGTCCCGCCACGGCGTCCAGCGTGTGCACCGGCTCGATGAACTCCAGCAGGCCGTGACACTCCGCCTGGATGATTTCGCGCTTCTTCTCCTTGAGCAGCTCGGAGGTGATGCGCACCTCGCGCTCGATGGCCTCGGTGAGCACGCGGTCCAGGTTGATGCGGGACAAACCCGCCGTCATCTTCGCCAGGCCCGCCAGCGGCACGTCCGACACGGACTGGAGCCGCTTGCCCTCCAGCTTGTAGCGCACGTACTCCAGCCGCTCCTCCTCGGTGGGAAGGGGCAGCTCGATGGGCGCCACGTACGGGTTGCGGCTGATGCGCGGCGACACGTCCGCCAGGTTCTCCGCCAGCAGCACCACGGACACGTCGGACGCGAGGAACTGCGGGTCGTGCGCCCACTTGTCCAACGTGGCCACCACGAAGCGGTCCTCGCTGGAGAGGTGGCTCATCTCCCCGCCGGGAACGAGCGTCTCCGCGAAGTCGACGATGAGCGCCAGCGAGCGGCCCTCGCTCAGGCGCATGCGCATGAAGTTCTCCAGAATCTGGAGCGCGCGGCCCGGGTCTCTCGGCATGACCTTGGCGTAGTCGGTGCCGTACATGGCGTCGTAGCCCGCCATGGCCCGCTGCAGGTCCTTCTGCGTCTCCGGCGTCGCGGAGCGGATGCCGGACGACCGGTCATAGAAGATGACGTGGTCCCGGCCGCCGAAGAGCTCCTCGGAGAGGAACGTCTTCAGCGTGCCGAAGCCGCGGCCGCCATCCTCCAACTGCAGGGGCTGCAAGTCCCGCACGGCCCCGTACAGCAGGAAGGCGCTGACCGTCTTCGTGTAGTACTTCCGGGCCAGCTGCTGGGCCCAGCGAGGAAGATCCGCCAGGGGATCCGCCTTGTTCACCTTGCGCACCTTGCTCACGAACTCCCGCCTCCTCTCGCTCCACCCACAGGGGAGCTGGCGCGCCCGCCCCCTTCGCGGGAAGCGGGCCTTCGGCTAACGGCAGCGCGGCTGCCGCTTGAGGGAAACGCTCGCGGTGGCCGGCTCATTGCCTGGCGCTGCGTCCGGGACGTCGACCTCGGCCTCGTTGTGGCACTTCAGCTTCAGGGTGAGCTGCCGCGCGCTGGGTGGCACCTGCACGACGGCGGGCGTGGTGGCGCCCATGTCCTTGCCGTCCACGAAGATGGTGGCACCGGCCGGCTTGGACTCCACCTTCACCGACACCCGCGTCACCAATGGCTCCAGCTTGAGCGACACCTCCACCGGTCCACCGCCGGACACCGGCACCCGCTTGGACGCGGGCTTGTGGCCAGGCGCACTCACCTCCACCACCCACTCCGACCCGCTGATGGGCACGTCCTTGATGTAGGCCGCCGACTTGCCCTGCTCGCGCACCACCCGGCCATCCACCTTCACCTCGGCCGTGGCGGGCTCCGTCGTGAGCACCAACGCCGAGGTGCGCACCAGGCTCTCCAGCACCGCCTGCACGGGCGTGACGTCCTTCCCCTCGGCGACCTCCACCGTCTTCGTGAAGGTGTTGTAGCCCTCCGCGCTCACCACCACCATGACCTTGCCGGCGGGCACCTCGCGCAGGAGCGTCGCGCTGCCACCCTCCAGGGGCACCAGCTGCGTGTCCAGGCGCACCTGCACGCGGTTGCGGACCTCCGAGGGCACGCCCTGCAGGTCCACCAGCACGTAGCCCACACCGGGCCCCGACACCGCCCAGCCGATCAGCGCCAGCACGAGCACGGCGACCCCGCCGATGCCGCCGAAGAGCACCTTCCTGGGAATGGGCGCTCGGCCGCCCACGGTCGGCGTCGCGCCGGTGGTCCGCTCCGGGGCGTCCCCGTCGTCTTCATCGTCATACGCGGGGGCCACCGGCGCGGGCTGAGCCACGGGGGCCGGTGGCGACACCGGGCGGGCCGCGGCCTGCGAGGCGTCCGGCACCTGCACATCCCGCGTCATCCGCGGCAGGCCCCCACTCCGGCTCGTCCGGGGCGTGGACCCCGAGGCGGGCGGCGGCGCGTCCGAGGGCGACAGCGTGGGCACGGACATGGACGGCCGCACCACGGGGATGTTCGCGTGTGACAGCCGTGGCGGGCCGACGGGAGGCGACAGGGGCGCGGGCGGCGAAATGACCGCCGTCCTGCCGCTGACGGGCTCGTCGTCCGCGTCGTGACCCGGCGTCGACGGCAACTCCAGCGGGGTGATGGCACGCCCGACGGCGGCCCCCGGCTGCGTGGTGGGCTCTGGCGTGTCCGCGAACTCGTGGTCGCTGGAGACGAGCTGCGTCGCCCCACCCTCGTCCTCGTCGGGAGGAGGCGCGGCGGTGGCGGCCGTCAGCTTCGGCAGCGCGGCCAGCGTGGGCGAGCGGCGCACGCCACCTGGAGGCACCGTCGGCATGGAGCCCGTCATCCGGGGCTGCGGCGCCACCGGCTGCACCACCGGCACGGGCGCCGGCGGCGGCGCGGAGGGCATGATGGGGCTGTTGAAGGACGCAGCTTCCAGCGCGGCCTGCATGCCTTCAGGCGGCTTGATGTCCGCGTAGTCCAGCAGGCGCTGCTTCTCCCGCTCCACGTCCTCCGCGAACGTGGACTTCATGTACTGCGCCAGGTCCTTGCGGCTGAAGATGGTGTCGCTGGTGATGAGGAAGCGCTGCAGGTCGTCGCCCAGCTCGCTGGCGTACTGGTAGCGCTCGTCCACGTCCTTGGCCAACGCCTTGAGGACGATTCGCTCCAGCGTCTCCGGGATGCGCCGGTTGTACGTGCTGGGCGACGGCACCTCCGCCTTGCGCACCTTCTCCAGCACGCTGAAGTCGCTGTCGCCCACGAAGAGGCGCTCACCGGTCAGCATCTCGTAGAGGCACACGCCAATGGCGAACACGTCCGAGCGCCGGTCCAACGGAAGGCCGCGGATCTGCTCCGGGCTCATGTAGCCGAACTTGCCCTTGAGGATGCCGGCCTGCGTCTTGGTCGCCTTGCCGGCCGCCTTCGCGATGCCGAAGTCGATGACCTTGACCTCGCCCTCATAGGAGATGAGGACGTTCTGCGGCGAGATGTCGCGGTGGACGATGTTCATGTCCCGCCCCATCCCGTCCTTCTTCCGGTGGGCGTAGTCCAGGCCCTCGCACATCTTGGACACGCAGAAGGCCACCAGCGGCACCGGAGCGGGCTCCCCCTTCTTCCGGCACCGGTCGAAGATGGCCCGCATGTCCTTGCCGGGGATGTACTCCATCGAGATGAAGTAGCTGCCGAGGATGTTGCCCAGCTCGTAGATGGACGCGACGTTGGCGTGGGTCAGCTGGACGCTGATCTTCGCCTCGTCGATGAACATCGAGATGAACTCGTCGTCCTCCGCGATGTTGGGGAGGATGCGCTTGATGGCGACGAGCCGCTCAAAGCCGCTCGCGCCGAACTGCTTCCCGCGCCACACCTCCGCCATGCCGCCAATGTTGATGCGGTCCAGAAGGAGGTACTTCCCAAACGGGATGGGCTGCCGCTTCGGTTGAGTGGTCGTCACGTGGGGGAGGGTCCGTTCTCAGCGAGCCTATCGACCGGGGCTCCAAGGGGTCAACCTCGTGAAAGCCCCGCCCAAACTGACCAGGCAGGCAGGCGGTGGATCAGGGCCCGGCCCGAGGAGAACCCGCGTCCGTGTCACCAGCGGGTGACGGTGGGGCAGCAAGGCTGTCGCGGAATGCGGCTCCTGGCTCCGCCTCATCGGGTGGAATGGGGCGAACCAGCAGGAAGCGCGGCTCGCCCGCGACGGACACGACGGCCGGCGGCCCGAAGCGCTCCTCCGCGGGGAGGCCCACCATCGTCACCCAGGCGCCCTGCCGCTCGGGCGCCACGCAGTAGAGAATCGTCCCGGCACGCACGCCGGGCGCATCTCGCACGGGCCCCTCGCAGTCCTTTCTGACCTGGAGGGTGTACGCCGGGAGTGACTCCCCCCGCACGAGGTACGGCGGCCGGCCCAGTTCCTCCAGCAGGGATTGGAGGAGGCGCGGGTCATCCGGTACCTCCAGCGCGGAGGTCCGTTCCTGCGCCGATTGGTGGAAGCGCTGGAGCGCCATGGACGCGATGTCCGTGGACGTCAGCGGCGTGCGGCTCTCCGACAGCACCAGGTCCACGAAGAGCGCGCCCACCAGGACGATGGGCAGCAACCGGTAGCCCTTGAAGCCCTCCTCCTTGCGCTGGAGCAGGCCCACGACGAACGCGAGCGCGGCCACCGCGGCCACGGCCAGCACCACGGCGGGCCGCTCAAGGGAGGGCACCGTCATGAAGGCGGACACGTCCGCGGTGCGGGCGCGCACGGCGTCGGAGAGGTCGCCTCCGTAAATCCAGGCGAGGGCCATCAAGCTCAGCGCATTGCCAAGCAGCGTCTTGCGAGAAGGAAGTGTCATCCGGCGAGCGTGCGTGCGGGGTCGGTGGCGGCGGCGCGGCGGCTGGGGAAGTACGCGCCCGCGAGCGCGGCGACGAGCCCCAGGGCGACACCTCCGGCCACCACCGGCCAGGGGAAGGAGAAGAAACTGTCGGGCTTGAAGGGGAAGTTGGGCAGGTACCCCGCCGCCAGGCGGTTGACGCCCAGGGCCAGCAGCAGCGCGGCGATGGTTCCCGCGGCGCCGCCCGCGAGCCCCACCACGGCGGCCTCCGCCAGGACGATGGCGCGGATGTCCGCGCGAGAGGCCCCCACCGCCTGCATGACGCCAATCTCCTTGGCACGCGCCCGGACGGAGGCGGACAGCGCGTGGGCGATGTTCACCGCCGCGAGGATGCAGATGAGCAGGGACAGCAGCGCCAGCGCGGACGTGGTGAGCGCCACCGCCGCGCCCGAGTTCTCCGCCATCCGGCGCTCCTGGTCGTCGATTTCCAGCCCCATGCCCTTCACCCCGTCCACGATGACGGGCACCTGCGACGGGTCCGTGGCCACCAGCGTGACACCGGAGTAGTTCTCCGCGTCCACGCCGAACGCGCGGTTGAGGCGGATGGCCGCGTCCAGCGGAATGGTGATGCCGGCCAGCAGCGCCCGGTCCGACGCCCCCACCACCTGCGCCTGCCCGGACTGCGTGGGCCCCGACGCGGACGCCGCGGCCACGTAGGAGCGGTTGAACTCCACCGGGAAGCCGAAGCCCACCAGCATGTTGGCGGAGAGCTGGGGCAGCTTGCGCGCCGGAGCGAACGTCTTGTTGTACAGCTCCAGGAGCCGCGTGGACACGAGCGCCGGAATCGGCTGCCCCTCTCCCGCGTCCTTGAACTCGCCCAGCTGCACGTCGCCCTGCACCAGCGCCGGCTCCACGCCCAGGGCCAGCACCTCCATGCCCATGCGCAGCCGGGTGCCGAAGAAGACGCCGTCGTAGCGCGTCACCGCGGGCACGCGCACGTTCATCTTCCGGTAGGCGGCCTCCACGCCGGGCAGCTCGCGCAGGCGCTCCACCGTGGGCGCGTCCAGCTGGCCACCGCCCAGCAGCGAGCCCAGCGACACCGCCGGAGGCACCACGTCCACCAGCCGCGCGTCCGTGGGGAAGACCTTCTCCTTGATGACGCGGCCAACGCCCAGGCCCAGGCCCACGAAGAACACCAGCGCGCCCACGCCCATGGCCACGCCGAAGGCGGAGAAGAACGCCCCCTTGCGCTCGCGGGCGAGGCTCAGCCGGACCAGCCGGGACAGTGCGTCCAGCCTCATGGCGCACCTCCCGTGGCCACCTGAAGCCCCGCGCGCTCCTCCACGAGCTGCCCGTCCTTGAGCCGCAGCACGCGCCCGGCCGCCGCGCTCATCCGTTCTTCATGGGTGACGCACAGCACGGTGAGTCCTTCGCGGTGCAGCTCCTGGAACAAGGCGATGACACCCGTGCCCGTGGCCGCGTCCAGGTTGCCCGTGGGCTCGTCGCACAGCAACAGGCGGGGCTTGCCGAACAGGGCGCGGGCAATGGCCACGCGCTGCCGCTCGCCGCCGGACAGGCGCACCGGCGCGCGGTCCTTCTTCGCGCCCAGGCCCACGCGCTCCAGCAGCGCCTCCGCGCGCTTGCGAGCATCCGGGGGCGCCACGCCGAAGTGCGACGGCAACAGCACGTTCTCCACCGCGGAGAGGTTGGGGATGAGGTGGAAGGACTGGAAGACGAAGCCCACGTGTGTGTTGCGGAAGTGCGCCAGGGCCTTGTCGCCCAGTCCTCGCAGCGTCACACCGCCCACGCGGATGTCGCCGCGGTAGTCGACGTCCAAGCCGCCCAGCAGGTGGAGCAGCGTGGACTTCCCGCTGCCGGACGAGCCCACCACCGCGACGAACTCCCCTTGCGCCACGTCCAGCGACATGCCGTCGAGCACGCGCACCTGGGTGCCGTCGCCGTCCACGTACGTCTTCACGACGTCCCGGGCTTGAATCACGGCGCGGCCGACGGGCTGGAGGTGGCGGCGGAGGGCGCCAGGCGCAGGGACAGCTCCGCCTGGAGCGCCTTGTCCTTGCGGGACACGGCCAGCGTCACGGCGCGCAGGTCATCCACGGCCTCCAGCCAGCGCACGGTGGTAGCCTTGATGGCGAAGCCGCCAATGCCCCAGGCCTCCGACGGCAGGTTCTTCACGGCGTCCGACAGGCGCCGCAAATCCAGCACGGCGCTGAAGGCCGCGTCCTTGCCAGCGTCCTTCAGGTCCGCGGCCACCGGCCCGTCGCCCGAGGGCTTCGCGAGCGAGGCCAGCGTGGACTCCAGCCGCGCCTTGGGCGAGGCCACCACCAGCCGGCCGTTGGGCGCGAGCGCGAAGTGCGCGCCTTCGCCCGCGCGGTAGGACGTGAGGTACACGCGCTGGCCGCTCAGCTCCGACGCCTCCACCTTCGCGCCGAAGTTCTCCGCGATGCGCGGCAGTTGCTCCAGCGTGGACTGCATCTTCGCAGCGTCCTCGGCGTCCGCGAGCGCCACCAGGTGGACGAAGCGGAAGGGGTTGGTGCGGCGCAAATCCAGCACCGGCATGCCCGCGCCCAGATTCACGGTGGGCGACAGTGACAGGCCCAGCACCGTGCCCGGCTTGAGGTTGTCGAGCAGCTCCGTCTTCACGTTGAGGCCGCTGTTCTGCACCGCCCGGGTCAGGTAGCCGCCGGCCAGGTAGGGCCACACGCCGTCGAGGTGCGACGCGTCCCCGCGGAACCGGGCCACCAGGAAGCTGTCGGTGGGCAGCGCGGTGAGGAGCGTGCTCGCGGCGGGCGCCACCGCGTCCAGCGCCGCCAGGGACGCCTGGGTATCCGGCCAGGGCGCGTCCGCGTTCAGCGTTACCGCGCGGTCCTCGATGCGGCCCGTGAGCGTGACGCCCTGGACGGTGCCCGGCGGCACGAGCCCGGCGCCGCCTGGGAGCCAGACGTGGAAGTCACGCTGGGCCGGGAGCCGTTGCAGCGACGCCGCCATCACCGGCTCCTTCGCGAGCGAGCGCTCCTCCGGCTGCGTGGCCAGCGTCCCCAACGTGGCGGCGGTGGGCCCCGCGCCGAGCAGCGCGAAGCGCGTCCCCTTCACGAAGAAGATGCCCAGCGCGGGCGTGGCGCTGCCGGGCCGGCTGAAGGTGACCAGGTCCCCACCGTCCACGGAGGACTGCTTCTTGTCGGACGCGCCCAGGCGGCTGCGCGCGAAGTTGCCGAACGTCTCCTCGAGCTTGCCCGCGTCCTTGACGCCCACCACGGAGATGGCTCGGTGCCCCCCGAGGAACGCCGCGCCCGCGCCGAGCTCTGGCGCGATGCCGGCCGTTTCGAGCGCCTGCCGGCTGCGCAGGTCCACGCCAATCTGGCGCATCACCGCGGAGACGTAGCCTTCCGCGGTGGAGAAGTTCTGGAGCTGCGCGGCGAATGAGGCGGCCTTCAGCTTCTGGAAGCGGGCGAGCTTCTCTCCCAGCGCTCCCAGGTCATTGATGACCACGGCGGCCTGCGCGTCGCGCGGCAGGTAGCGGGCCACCCCTGCCGTCGGAGCCGGGGCGGCGGGGTCCACGTCCTTGCCACAACGGGAGCAGCCCGCGACGGCGAGCACGAGGAGGAGGGACGGAAGCCAGACTCGGCGGAGCATGCGGGCACCTCAGGCTGCCTGGGGCGGAGAGTCAACCGATTCGTGGGGGCCCCCAGTGCCAGTCCAGGAGCCCGGAGGATGGGCAGGCGACGGCCAGGAGACGGCCCCCGGCCGTGGAGCTTCAACGCACCCGGCTGCCGTGGGGCAGCGGGCCCCGCGTCTCCTCGGAGAACTCAAGGAACTGCTCCATCTGCCGCACGGATTCCTCGGTGGCCTCCGCCTCCGCGCTCAGCATGGTGAGCTGGCGGTTGACGACCTCCGGGTCGCGGATGGCCACGGATTGCTCGTGCGTCAGCCGCATCAGGTCCTCGATGCCCGCCAGCTGGTGGCTCACCACCTCGCGGCTCTCACCGGCCTGTTCGAAGCGCGCCAGCCGCTTGCGGAGGATGTCCACGCGGTTCTGCTTCACGTCCTTCAGCCGCGGGTTCGTCTCCCCCGCCACGTCCACCTCCAGCTCCGCCACCTCGCGCTGCAGGTGCTCGCGGTCGGAGCTGTTCAGGTACGTGCGGTACTGGTTCAGCGTGGAGATGAGCCGCAGGAAGGACGTCAGCAGCGCATCCAACCGGGGCTCGCTGTCCGCCTCCAGCACCTTGCCGCCCGGCAGCTTCCGGTAGTTGGCGAGGATCTTCTCCTTCAGCCCGACGAGCTGCTGGTAGTGCTCGCGCTGAGAGGGCGCCAGGTCCGCCTGGAGCGCGTCCAGCGCCTTGCGCGCCGCTTCCGGGTCGTCGAGCGTGTTCGCCCGCACCGCACGCTGGAAGCGCTTCATGGACGACATGACGCCCAGGTAGAGGCCTTCCAGGCCCAGGGCCACCAGCATGGGCAGCGGCTCACCCGTCATGGCCGCCGAGGCAGCCGCCGTGCCCAGCCCCACCAGGTTGGCGGGCATCATGAAGGCGGCCTTGATGTAGTTCGGCGACTTCGCCACGTCCGTCCTCCAGCGTCAGGGGCCGCGAGCCTCCGACACGTACTTCAAGGCCCCCAAATCCTTCGTGTCCTCCGCGGGAGGCACCGGAGGCCCTTGCTTCAACTTCTGGAAGAGCGCCGCGGCGCTCTGGAAGAGCTCGTCATAGGTGACAGGCGCCTCGCCGGAAAGCCCGAAGAAGGCCCGATTGTCCGCCAGCGTGGCCGGCGGCGCGCTGCGGATGGCTTCAATGGGGTCGCCCAGGTACGGCGCCACCTCCCCCAGCATCCGGGCCCCCGCCGTCGGGTCCTTCAACACGCTCTGACCCGCGTCCAGGAGCCCCCGCAGCACCCGCCGCACGGCATCCGGGTAGCGGGCGGCGAAGTCCCCCCTGGCGACCAGCACCGTGGCCACCAGGTGCGGCGCATCCGCCGTCGTTGCCAGCACCGCGCCGCCACGGTCCCGAGCCGCCAGCTCCACGTCACCCCACAGCCCCACCACGGCGTCCGCCCGGCCCTCGCGCAACGCCCGCCCCGCATCCAAGGTGGTGGGGAGCTCCACCCAGCGCACGTCCGTGATGCGCAGCCCCACGCGCGACAGCAACCACAGCGCGAAGTAGTGCGACGAGCCGTACGGGTACACGCCCAATCGCCTGCCACGCAGGGAGGCGAGGTCCGGCACGCCCACCGCGGCCAGGGCCTCCTGCCCCCGGCTGCGCCCCACCAGCAGCAGCGTGCGAGGCGCGGCGTCCCGCAGCAACGGCGCCCACGCGGCCAGCCGGTCGACGGACAGGGTGGCCATGTCCACGCCGCCGTTCTCCGCGCCAATGGACAGCGCGTGGCGCAGGTCCTCTTCCTTGGCGAAGAGCACCGCCCGCGCGTCCAACGCATAGGCCGTCTTCAGCAGCCCCTGCGCCGCGCCGGGCGGAGGCACCGGGTTGTCCAGGGTGGTGGCCCCACCCGTCGCCACCAGCAGGCCCGCGGAGGCACCGCGCGGGCTGAAGCCGATGAGCACCGGCCGCAGGGGCACGGAGGCCACGTCCGCCACCGGGGCCGCCACGCCGGCCGGGAAGTCTCCCGGCGACAGGCGGACCGCCTCACGCGTGGACGGGAAGTACCGCTCCTGCAAGCGGTCCAGGTACCCCATGCGCGACGCGAGCGCATAGCTCGCGCCGAGCACACAGAGGAACAGGAAGAGGAAGAGACCTGGACCGCGGTGGAGCCTCATTCAAGACGGACTACTCGACGCCGACCTTCTTGCCGATGGTCTTCTCCGGCCCGCTGCCCACCTCGGACACCGGCGCCGGGCTGCTGACGAGCCCCATCTCCATCTTGAACTGCTTCACCAGCTCGTTGGCCTGGATCTTCTCGGCCTCTTCCTCGATGGACGCCGCGGTGTGGTCCACCGACTCGAGGGCCATCTGCATGCGGGCCTCATTGATGGCGGACTTCTCCTGCACCTTGCGCAGCATCTCATCGTGGGTCGAGTCGATGCCCGCCACGGTGAAGGACTCCATCGTGTCGGCCACCTTGGCCTGCCACTTGGCGCGGCGCGCCTCGCGGATGGCGTTCATGGCCTCCTGCGTCTTGCGCTCCTTCTCGCGCATGAACGCCTTCTTCACCGACAGGGCCTTCTCGTACGCCTGGCGGGCCGTGGCCAGCTGCTGCTCGTTGCGGGCCAGCGCGTCCTTCTCAATCTGGAGCTTGGAGGCGTACTGCGCGGCCAGGTCGTCACGGCCCGCCTGGATGGCGGCCTTCACCTTGGCCGTCAGCGAGCGCACGTCGTCCTGGTACTTGGCGTTCTCCTTCTCCAGCAGCGTCACGTTCGCCCGGACCATGGCGATGGACTCGTTCATCTTCGGGACCTGGTCGTTCAGGTCACGGACGTTCTGCTCGAGAATCAACTCCGGGTCCTCGATGGAGGAGACGAAGAACCCGGCGAAGCTACGCATTGCTCTCTTGAATCGTTGCCACATATCGGCGGTCTACCTCCGTCCAGACCTACTTGCAGCCACCTTACACGATCCCCGGGGCGAGCAAGCAGACACAGTCCCAATGTCTTCTCAGTACTTACGCGCTTCTACCTAAGGCGATTGCGGCGTTTCCAAAAGCGTGACGTGACGGTTCTACGTCGGAAAATGGAGCCCGCCCGCGCTACGCCCGCCCGTCCGTCCGCTTCCGCACGACAGGCAGCGGGGCTTGCAAGCCACGAAGGAAGCAGGGAAAAACCACGCCTCGTGACGTCTCCGCATCCCGTGCCCGGCCCGCTCGAAGAGACGATGTCCCGGGCCATGGACGCCCAACGGAGGAGCGTCGTCGGCGCGGGCGCGGCGGTGCGGCTCGTCGGCGCGGCCCTGTTCCTGGCCATCAGCACCACGCTGTGGCTGGCCGGAGGCCGGGACTGGGGGATGTACCCACCGGCGCTGGGGCTCTACGCCTCGGTCGCCGGCGTGCTGTTCATGCTCCGCCAGCGGCGCGTGGCCCGGGGCCTGGGCGCGGTGCAGTCCCTGGTGGACGTGGGGCTCGTGTACTGGCTTCAGTCCACGGCCCTGCCCGTCTCGCCCTTTCCCGCGGGTGTGGCGGGCTTCAGCCTGGGCCTGTTCGCGCTCGTCGTCGCCCTGAGCGGGCTGGGCATGCGAGGCACCGTCGTCTACGGCACCGCGCTGTTGTCCGCCGTGGCCCAGGCGGCGCTCATGCGGCAGGCGGACGTGGGCTGGGGCGCGGTGGCCATCGCCGTGGTGGCGCTGGTGCTGGTGGCCGTGGTGAGCCACTACGGCACCGGGCGGCTGCGCAACCTGGCGGTGACGCTCTCCCGCCTGGAAGTGGACCGGGCGCTGGAGGCCCGCCGCTTCCAGGAAGTGGAGGAGGCGCGCCGCACGATTGAGCGCATGCTGGCGGACGCCCAGGCCCAGAACGCCGAACTGCAGCGGCTGCAACGGGACAAGGAGCAGCTGACCGAGTTCCTGGTCCACGACCTGCGCTCGCCCCTGTCGGCGCTGACGCTCTCCTTGTCGTGGATGGAGCAGGAGGTGCCCCAGCAGGGCATCCTCGGCGAGTCCGTCCGCACAGGGCTGGCCGTCACCGCGCGGCTGGACCGGATGATTTCCGACCTCCTGGACGTGCCCCGCCTGGAGGAAGGCCGGCTGGAGCCGCAGCGGACCACCTTCCCCGCCACGCGCATCGTGGAAGACGTGCGCCGCTCCCTGGAGAGCGTGGCCCGCGCGCGCAAGCTCACCCTGGACGCGGAGGTCCCCGTCCAACTGGAGCTGGAGGGCGACGCCGACCTGCTGGTCCGCGTCCTGGAGAACCTCACCACCAATGCCCTGCGCTACGCCCCGTCGGGCGGGAGGGTGCGCCTGGAAGCCGGCGCGGATGTGAACGGCCGCTGGCTCGCGGTGCGCAACGACGGCCCGCCCATCTCCGAAGAGGCGCGCGGGCGCATCTTCGACAAGTACGAGCAGGCCGACGCGGAGCGGGACAGCCGCCGTGGCTACGGCCTGGGGCTCTACTTCTGCCGGCTCGCCGCGGAGGCCCACGGCGGGCGGTTGGCGGTAGAGGACGCGCCCGGCTGGTCCACGTCCTTCGTGCTGCGGCTGCCGGCCTGAGCCTCAGCCGCTGCGCGCCTTCTTCTGGCGGCGCTTGAGGATGCGCGCCACCTGCGCGTTCGCGTTCGCCAGGACGGAGGACGCGTCCAAGGTGGTGAGCACCCCATCACGCAGCACCGGCTGGCCGTCGATGAAGACGTGCGCCACGTCGCTGCCCCGCGCGGAGTGCACCAGCGGCACCAGCACGTCCTCGGGCGTGGGGCCCGCGTGCAGGCCGCTGACGTCCACCACGGTGATGTCGGCGCGCTTGCCGGGCTCCAGCGAGCCCACCTCGTCCTCCAGGCCCAGCGCCCGGGCGCCGTGCAGCGTGGCCATCTCCAGCACGCGCATGGGCGTCATCGCGCACGGCCCCACGCGCGGGTTGTGCATCACCGCGGCGAGCTTCATCTCGTAGAAGATGTCGAGCGTGTTGTTGCAGGGCGCGCCGTCCGCGCCCAGCGCCACCGCCACGCCGGCCTCCAGCAGCTCCGGCACCTTGGCGATGCCCGACGCCAGCTTGAGGTTGGAGCCGGGGCAGTGGCACACCACCGTGCGGGTGTCGCGCAGGATGTCCTGCTCCTCCTGGGACAGCCACACGCAGTGGGCCATCGTCACGTGCGGGCCGGACATCCCCACCGTGTGGAAGAAGGCCACGTTGTCCTCGCCGCCGGTGTACTGGCGGACCGCGTCCGTCTCCTTCGCGTTCTCACTGGCGTGGGTGTGGATGCGCAGCCCGTGCTCCTTGGCCAGCCGCGCCACCTCGCGCAGCAGCTCCGGGGTGCAGGACAGCACGAAGCGCGGGGCGAAGGCGTAGCGCAGCCGGCCGCCGTGCGTGCCGTGCCAGCGCTCCTTCAACGCCAGGCTCTCCCGCAGCGACTCCTCGGTGCTTTCGCGCAGGCCCGCGGGGACGCCCGCGCCCGCGTCCATCATCGCCTTGCCGCCCACCAGCCGGAAGCCGGCGTCCCGCGCCGACTCGAAGACGGCGTCGTAGTGGTACACGCTGCCCATATCGAGCGCCGCCGTGGCGCCCGAGCGGATGAGCTCCGCGAAGGTCAGGTCCGCCGAGGCCCGCATGGACGCGGCGTCGTGCGAGGCCTCGAAGGGCCAGATGCGCTCGCGGAGCCAGTCCAGCAACTCCAGCCCGTCCGCGCGGCCACGGAAGAGCGTCTGACAAGCGTGGAGGTGGCCGTGGATGAGGCCCGGCAGCACCACCTTTCCCGTCACGTCCACCACCCGCCGGGTGCCGCGAGGCTTGAGGCCCCGGCCCACCTTGGCGATGCGGCCATCCTGGACGAGGACGTCCGCATCCACGAGCACCTCGCGCTCGCGGTTCATCGTTACAACCGTGCCACCAGTCAGGAGCAAATCCACGGCGTGCTCAGGCTCTCTCGCTAGAAGAAGTCTTTGGTGAAGGCATGCGGCAGCAGGCCTCCCAGGGTGTAGCGCGCCTCGCCGCCCTGAGGCGTCCGGCTGCGCACGGGCAGCTCCTGCCCGCCAAACTCGGCCATGACCTGGCGGCACATGCCACACGGAGGACAGGGCTCGGGGGTATCCACGACGATGGCCACGGCCACCGGCTGGGTGTGCCCCTGGGCCACGGCCGCCGCGAAGGCATTGCGCTCCGCGCAGACGGTGAGCCCGTAGGTGGCGTTCTCCACGTTGCAGCCGGCCACCACGGCGCCGTCCGCAAAGAGGACGGCGGCCCCTACGGGGAACCGCGAATAGGGCACGTGGGCGCGCGCTCGCACGCGCGCGGCTTCCTCGAACAGGCGCTCCCAGGGAATCTCGTCCGCCATGACGCCCTCCTACACGAAGCTGGCTTGAGGTCCGTTACGAGCGGGCCGTGCCGCTCTGCACATCATCCAGGTGGCGCGCGATGGCCAGCTCGGACTCCACCGGCAGGTCCACGAAGCGGACCCGCGCCGCCGGACCGTTGGCGCCCGGCGCGGCCTGGAGCACCTCGCCCTTCGCTTCCACCTCATCGGGAAGGATGGGCAGCCGGAAGCGCACTTCCACGCGCGTCCCCTGCTCCCAACCGGAGCCCTGCCAGGCGCAGCCGCCCAGGGACAGGTCTCCCTCATGCTGCTCGAAGTCCCCCGAGCTGCCTTCCCGGCGCACCTTCAGGCGCATGGGGACCCGGGGCGAATCCCGTCGGTCCTCGGCCTTGTCGCTCATCGAGTCGTTCCTCTCGGCCATCGCCGTTACCTCCCTGCCGCTCATGCTCGCGCCACCGCCCGTCATTGGAAACCCACGTGGGTCCTGGCCCGCGAGCCCATACCGTAGACGCGTGCCGCCGTCTCGTCCGAGGCGACGTTCCCCCCTCCGACAACCCGCCCCGCCTTGTCACGACGCCCCGTCACCCGTCCATCATACGGGGGAACACCGGCCCGCGAGGCTGGGAAAAATTGGGGCCCCCACCGTTCCAGGCGGGGCCATCTGGCGGATTGCCGGCGCCCCCCGCCCGGTGCTGGCCCCGTGAGACCTGGGGTCGCGCTCAGGCTGGGACGCCCTGGTCCCGGGACGCCCACCAGTCCTCGCCGTAGCTGATGCAGAGCTGCTCGCCGGGGTGGATGTCCCGCAGCGCGTGGTAGCAGAAGACGTCCCGGGTCGCCTCGCGGTGATAGGACGTGTTGGGCTCTCGGGCGTGGTTGTAGATCATCCCGTACCCCAGCACGAGCGCCACCCACTCCCCCTCGCGGGGCACCTCGTGCTTCGCCCATTGGAGCAGGAAGACGTAGTCCTGGAGCTGGGGGTTCTGCGAGAGGGCGCGCGGCAACTTGAGGTAGTGGCATTCCTCGATGAGGTCGCCCGCCTTGATGAAGGCGTCCGTGAAGACGCCGTAGCCCCACTCGCACGGACGGACCTTCACGCCCGGATGGATGTACAGCGCCGCGCCCTGGTTCATGGCCCCCTGCCCCGCATGGCTCAGGGCTGAAGGATGGCGCCTTCCCGGTGCGGGGTGAAGCCACAAGTTGCCGCCATGCCCCCCGGTGCCGGGGCGGGTCCGGACCACCTCTGTGCGGCGGTGCATCAGGCCGCTAGAGTGCGCGTCCGAAGTTCCTCCCCGCCCGCCCCCCACACGTCCCAACGCGCGTTGCGTGCGCGGCGGCCTGCCCTTGCCCTGACAACACCATGCTGACCGAATCCGCCGTTCCCGAAACAGCCCCCGTCTGCCCTGACCATGCTGGCGAACCGTCCACGGGGACGTGTGAGCGGTGCGGGCGCTTCGTCTGCGCGAAATGCCGAACAGCCCAGGCGGGTGTCTGCGCCGCCTGCTCCGCCCGGCAGGTCCAGGCACTGCCCCTCACCCGGGCCCGGACGCGGTGGGCGAGCGTGGCCCTGGCGGCGAGCGCGGTCCTCGCCGTCCCTGTCGCCATCCTCAACCTCTGGCTCTACCTGCGCTTCGACAATGGGAGCCCCAGCCTCGAGGACGCCGAGTCCTTCGACCAACTGAACGCGCTGCTCGCGCTCCCCTCCCTGCTGACGATGCTCGCCACCGTGGTCCTCTACCTGCGCTGGCTGCGCTTGAGTGTGAAGACCGCCAATGCCCTGGGGTTGAGCAACGAATCGACGGGCTGGGCCACGTTCTGCTGGTTCATTCCGTTCGCCAACCTCTTCAAGCCGCTCGAGGTGGTGCGAGGCCTCTGGCAAGGCTTGGGCGGCCCCCCGGAGAGGCAGTCCATGCTCACGGCCTGGTGGGCGACGTGGATCCTCAGCAACATCATCAGCAACGTCGGCAGCACCTTCGGCAGGGCGGATGCCGCGAGCTCCACTTCGCTGTCCGTGGCGCTCCTCGCCGGGATTCTTTCGGAGGGTCTCTCCATCGCGGCGGCGGTGCTGTGCATCCGCATCATCAGAGACATCGAGTCGCTGCTCGTGGCCCGTAGGACGGAGGCGGAGGCGACCATGAACGGCGCCACTCCCTGATGCTCCACGCGAAAGGAGCCCCACGCCGCGCCCTGAAAGGGCATTGGCGGGGGGCTCCCAGGTCACCACCCGGCTCGGCGCCCTACTCCACCCGCTCGCGGATGAGCGGCCGGGCCACGGGGGCCACGTCGCCGAACCGGTACGCGGCCAAGAGGCGCGCCTTCACGTTCTCCAACGGGGCCGCGTCGTTGTAATGCACGCGCACCAAGGGCTCGCCCTGCTTCACGGACTCGCCCGACTTCTTCAGCAGCGTGAAGCCCACGGCCGGGTCGATCTTGCTGTCCGTCCGCTGCCGGCCCGCGCCCAGCGCTACCGCCGCCAGGCCCACGCCCTCCGTGTCGATGCCGGTGACGAAGCCGTCCCGGGGCGCCACCACGTCCACGGTGGCCTTCGCCTGGGGCAGCAGGGAGTAGTCGTCGATGGAGCGCGGGTCTCCGCCCTGCACCTGGACAATCTCCTTCAGCTTGCGCACCGCGCTGCCGTCCTCCACCACCTTGCGCAGCTTCTCGCGCGCCTCCTCCACCGTGGCGGCCTTCTTGCCCAGCACCAGCATCTCCGCCGTGAGGGCATACGTCACCTCGGTGTAGTCCTCCGGCGCGTTGCCGCGGAGCATGTCCACCGCCTCGATGACCTCCAGCGCGTTGCCCACCTTGCGGCCCAGCGGCTGGTCCATGTCGGTGAGCAGGGCCACGACCTTCTTCCCCATCTCCGCGCCCAGGCCAATCATCGTCTTCGCAAGCGTGCGCGCGTCCTCGTCGCGCTTCATGAAGGCGCCACTGCCCACCTTCACGTCCAGCACCAGCGCGTCGATGCCCTCCGCCAGCTTCTTGCTCATGATGGAGGACGCGATCAGCGGGATGCAGTCCACCGTCGCCGTCACGTCCCGCAGCGCATAGAGCTTCTTGTCCGCCGGGGCCACCTGCGCCGTCTGGCCAATCAGGCAGCAGTTCACCTCGCGCACCAGCCGCCGGTACTCCGACGTCGGCAGGTTGACGTTGAAGCCGGGGATGGACTCCAGCTTGTCCAGCGTCCCACCCGTGTGCCCCAGGCCCCGGCCCGAAATCATGGGCACCGGGACTCCGCACGCGGCGGCCAGCGGCGCCAGGCTGAGGGAGACCTTGTCGCCCACCCCGCCCGTCGAATGCTTGTCCACCTTCACACCCGGCGTGTCGGACAGGTCCAGCACCTCACCGGACTCCAGCATGGCGCGGGCCCAGGCGCCCAGCTCCCGGGAGTCCATGCCCCGGAAGAAGATGGCCATGCACATGGCCGCCATCTGGTAGTCCGCCACCGTCCCCGCCGTATACGCCTCGATGAACGCACGGATGTCCGCCGGTTCCAGCCGGCCGCCATCCCGCTTGGCCTTGATGAGTTCGTAGGGTTGCACGAGGCGAGCCCATAGCAGGAACCCCCCCTTCATGCACTCCGGGAAAGGGCGGGCATCTGGTAGATAGACGCCTCATGATGCTCCGCCTCCACGTCCTTGCCCTCACCGCCCTCCTGTGCGCGTGTTCCAAGCAGAAGGAAGAAGCGCCCCCCTCCGGCGCCCACCCCCCCGCCGCTGGGAAGACGGAAAAGAAGGCCCTCCCCGTGGGGCTCGTCATCGACGTGGGCGGGCGCGGAGACCACTCCTTCAATGACGCGGCGCTCCGTGGCCTGGAACTGTGGGCCGCGGGCAAGCGCTACGAGGGCGGCAAGTATGTGGACGCCACCCCCGATGAGGTCCGCCAGTCCCTGCCGCCCCACCTGAGCGCGGACGCCGCCAGCTTCAAGGCGCTGGCCATCCAGCCCATCGTCCTGCAGAGCAAGGCCCAGGAGGACTACGTCCCCAATCTCCAGCTCCTGGTGGACCAGGGCGCCCGGCTCACCGTGGGCAATGGCTACATGCTGGCCAACGCGGTGCGCACCTCCGCCCAGGAAAACCCCAAGGCCCAGTTCCTGCTCATCGACAGTCAGGTGCTGGACGCGCAGGGCAAGGCCATGAAGCTGCCCAACGTGCGCACCGTCCTCTTCAAGGAGCAGGAGGGCAGCTTCCTCGTGGGCGCGCTGGCCGGGCTGGTGACGAAGACGAACAAGGTGGGCTTCGTGGGCGGCATCGAGGTCCCCCTCATCCAGCGCTTCGAGGTGGGCTACCGCGCGGGCGTGAAGACGACCAACGCCCAGGCGTCCCAGGCGCTCATGTCCGTCTACACGGGCAGCTTCAACAACATGGCCGCCGGCAAGCAGGTGGCGCAGGACCTCATCTCCAAGGGCGCGGACGTCCTCTTCCACGCCGCGGGCGCGGACGGCATCGGTGTCATCCAGGCGGTGAAGGAAGCGCGCGCCGCGGGCAAGAGCGTGTACGCCATTGGCGTGGACTCCGACCAGTCGCACGTGGCGCCGGACGCCATCCTCACGTCGATGATGAAGTACTCCGACCTGGCCGTGTATCAGGCGGCGAAGGACCTGGTGGACGGCACGTTCTCCGCGGGTGAGCAGGTGCTCGGCCTCAAGGAGAACGGCGTGGGCATGGCGGAGGTGCGGGTGGACTTCCCCGGCAAGGCGGAGGCGCTCCAGAAGGTGGAGGCCCTGCGTCAGCGCATCATCTCCGGGACGCTCCAGGTCCCTGCCGTCCCGGCGGACCTCGCCTCCTTCCAGGCTGCCGCCCCCTGATTTCCCTCCAGAACATCCACAAGGCCTTCGGCACGTGCGTCTCGCTGGCGGACGCGTCGCTGGACGTGCGCCGTGGCGAGCTGCTCGCCGTGGTGGGCGAGAATGGCGCGGGCAAGTCCAGCCTGATGAACGTCCTCTACGGGCTCTACCAGCCGGACGCGGGCGTGCTGTCGCTGGACGGCCAGCCCGTGCGCTTCAAGAGCCCCCGGGACGCGATTGCGCGGGGCATTGGCATGGTGCACCAGCACTTCATGCTCGTGCCCACGCTGTCGGTGGCGGAGAACGTGGTGCTGGGCCGCGAGCCCACCCGCAACGGCCTGCTGGACCTGGAGCGCGCGGTGCAGGAGGTGTCCGCCACCTGCGCCCGCTTCGGCTTCCAATTGGAGCCCCGGGCGCGAGTGGACACGCTCAGCGTGGGCTCGCAGCAGAAGGTGGAGATCGTCAAGGCGCTGCACCGCGGCGCCCAGGTGCTCATCCTCGACGAGCCCACCGCCGTCCTCACGCCGCAGGAGTCCGACGAGCTGGCCCGGGTCATGCGCGGACTGGTCGCGCAGGGCCACACCGTGGTGCTCATCAGCCACAAGCTGAAGGAGGTGCTCGGCGTGGCGGACCGCATCGCCGTCATGCGCCGGGGCCGCTGCGTGGCGGAGGTCCGCGCCGCCGACACCACGGCCGAACAACTCGCCGCGCTCATGGTGGGTGAAGGCCAGCGCACTCCGGCCGCCGCCACTTCCACCCCGGCCGTGTCCCAGGCCCCCGGCGAGTCGCTGCTGGACGTGCGCGGACTCCAGGCCACCGGCGACAACGGGCGCCCTGCCCTGCGCGGCGTGGACCTGGAGGTGCGCGCGGGTGAAATCGTCGGCATCGCGGGCGTGGACGGCAACGGACAGCGCGAGTTGGCGGAGGTCCTCACCGGCCTGCGCCCGCTGACGTCTGGGAGCGGCGCGCTCCTGGGAGGCCCCTTGAGCGGCCTCACGCCGGCCCAGGCGCGGACGCGCGGCGTGGGGCACATCCCCGAGGACCGGCTCCACCGCGCGGTGGTGAAGGCGCTCAGCGTGGAGGAGAACGTGGCCCTGGGCCGGCACACGCGGCCGCCCTTCGCGAAGGGCCCGTGGATTGATTTCAAGGGCCGCCGCGAGCGCACGCGCGCGCTGACCGTGGCCTACGACGTGCGGCCGCCCGACCCGGAAGTCGCCCTGCGGGCCCTGTCCGGGGGCAATCAGCAGAAGGTGGTGGTAGCGCGCGAGCTGGACGCGCGGCCCCGGTTGCTGGTGGTGGTGCAGCCCACGCGCGGGCTGGACGTAGGCGCGGTGGCGCAGGTCCACGCGAAGCTGCGCGAGGCGCGCGACCAGGGCACGGGCGTGCTGCTGGTGTCACTCGATTTGGAAGAGGTGCTGGCCCTGTCGGACCGCGTCTATGTCTTCTTCGAAGGCCGCGTGACGGGCCACTTCCTCCGTCACGAGTTCGATGAACGCGAGCTGGGGCGGCGCATGCTGGGGACCACGGAGCCGGGCCATGCCTGAGCGCGTGAGACAGATGCTGCCGTCGGTGCTCTCCGTGCTGCTGGCGCTGGGCGTGTGCTGGGCGCTCATCGCGCTCACCATGGAGCCGGGCACCGCGACGGACGCCTATCTGCAGATGCTGTGGGGTGGCATCGGCAACTGGCCCGCGTACCTGGACGGCGCCGCGGCCACCGTCATCACCCGCCCGCTGGGCGAGTCCGCGATGAAGGCCGCGATTCTCACCCTCACCGGCCTGTCCGTGGCGGTGGCGTTCAAGGTGGGCCTGTTCAACATCGGCGCGCAGGGGCAGATGCTGCTGGGCGCGCTGGCCGCCGCGGTGGTGGGCGCCCAGGTGTCACTGCCCGGCGTGCTGCACGTACCCGCGGCCCTGCTGGGCGCGGCGCTCGCGGGCGCGGCGTGGGCGGGCATCGCCGGGCTGCTGCGCATCTACCGGGGCGTGCACGAGGTCATCTCCACCATCATGCTCAACTGGGTGGCGCTGAGCCTGGTGGACAACTGGCTGGTGGTGGGCCCGCTGCGCGGCGCGGCCGAAGGCGGCCAGTCCATCACCGGCACCGCCGAAATCCAGGCCACCGCGGTGCTGCCCCGGCTGCTGGGGGAAGGCTCGCGGCTCAACCTGGGCTTCCCGCTGGCGCTCGCCGCGGCGCTGGCGGTGTGGGTGTGGCTGACGCGCACGCGCTCCGGCTTCGAAACGCGCGCGGTGGGCCTGGGCGCCGAGGCCGCGCGCGCCGCGGGCATCCCCGTGGCCCGGCGCATGGGCCTGGCCATGGCGCTCGCGGGGGCCATGGCGGGGCTGGCGGGCGCGGTGCTGGTGCTGGGGACGGAGGGGCGCTACCCCGGCACACTGGGCGCGCCCTACGGGTTCGACGGCATCGCCATCGCGCTCATCGGCAACAACCACCCGCTGGGCGCCACCGTGTCCGCGCTCTTCTTCGGCGTGCTGCGCGCGGGCGGAACGCGCATGCAGCTGCTCGGCGTGCACAAGAGCTTCCCCGAGCTCATCCAGGGCCTCGCGCTGCTCTTCGTCGCCGGGCGCATGGTGTGGCTGGCGCTGCTGCGCCGGCGGAACGTGGCGCCCGCGGCGTCGGCGGAGGTGCCCCGTGCTTGATGTCCTCCACTCGCTGCTGTTCTCCACCTTGGACGCGGCGCCAGCGCTCATCTTCGCCGCCCTGGGCGCGGTGCTCTCCGAGCGCGCGGGCGTGATTGCCGTGGGCATGGAGGGGATGATGCGCGTGGGCGCCTTCTGTGCGGCGGTGGCGGCGCTGACGATGCCCACGCCCCTGGCCGTCGTCATGGGCATGCTCGCGGGCGCGGCACTGGCCGGCGTGCATGGCTTCCTGAGCATCCGCTGGCGCTCGGACCAGGTGGTGTCCGGCATCGCCCTCAACCTGGTGGCCCTGGCCGGCGGCACCTTCCTGCTGGAGTCGCTCTACGGCCCCAACGGCACCCCGCCCATCCAGCAGCTCACCCGCTGGAACATCCCCGGGCTCGGCTCCGTGCCGGTGCTGGGCGCGCTGTCCGGGCACTCGGCGCCCACGTACCTGGCGCTGCTGCTGCCCTTCGCCTTCCAGGGACTGCTGACTCGCACGCCCCTGGGCCTGCGGCTGCGCGCGGTGGGCGACAAGCCCCAGGCCGTGGCGACGCTGGGCCTGTCGGTACCGGGGCTGCGCTGGGGCGCGGTGCTGGGCAGCGGGCTGCTGGCGGGCCTGGGCGGCGCGGTGCTGTCCACCGCCGTGCTGGACCGCTTCGAGCAGCACACCCCCGCGGGCCTGGGCTTCATGGCCCTGGCCGCCATGGTGTTCGGCCGGTGGACGCCCGTGGGCGCCTTCCTCGCCGCCACCTTCTTCGCCTTCGGTAACGCGCTGCGCATCGGCCTGGTGTCGAGCGCCCCCGGACTGGTCGAGCTGATCCCCCAGGGCGTCCTCCTGGCCCTCCCCTATCTGCTCACCTTGGTGGTGCTGACCCTCCAGGGCCAACGCAGCAGCGCCCCCGCCGCGCTCGGCACGCCGTACGAGCAAGAGTCGCGCTGACACTTCGCGCGCAAGGAGGTCATTTAATACCCGGGTGAAAAACGATTTCGGGTCAGGAGCGACCTCGTCTTTCGTTGGCCGGATTCCAGTTGAGCTAACTTTCTCCAGTGTCGCAACGATTCAACCCCCTGACGTTACAGGGCTTCCACCGTTGGTGGTGCAATGGGCGGCTCCGACGCGCCAGGACGAAGCGCGGCATGAGCCTCGCATAGACACAGCGCGGTATCGGATCACGTACCGGACTGGACGCAGGTGCCCGGAGGAGCTCCATCCAGGGCGAGAGGGGTCCGTAGGACGGCCTGGAACACCCGGGTGAAGCTCACCTGGTCACCATGTAGGGGTGGCGTGATGCTGGAGACGACGGAGACCGCGACGTATCGGCCCCGAGTTCTGGCCGTGGACGTGGAGTCGGGCGGCATGGAGCGGCTGTGCTCCATCCTCGCGCCGGCGGGTTATGACGTGCTGACCGCGAGCGGGCTGGCGGCTGCGGCGGCCGCGGCGGCCCACCAGTCCGCGGACCTGGTGCTGCTCGACGTGGAGCGTCCTGGCACGGACGGCCTCGCGACGTACCGGCGCCTTCAGGACGCGCTGGGAAGCCCGGCCCTCCCCGTGCTCATGCTGACGCCCAGCGCGGACCGGGAGACGCGCCGCGAGGTGCTCGAGGCGGGCGTGGATGACCTGCTCATCACCGAGCCCCTGGACCCGCTGGAGCTGAAGGTCCGCATCCACACGCTGCTGGAGCTCAAGGCGCACCGCGAGCGCGGTGGCCAGCGCGCCGAAGCGCTGCAGGACCCGCGCGTCCGCTGGGTGGAGATGGAGCGGCTGGCCCGCGTGGGCACGCTGGCCGCGGACGTGGCGCAGAACCTGGGCCGCGTGGGCGAAGGCCTCCAGCGGGCGCTGGAGCACGTTCGCACGCGCGCGCTGCAGGGCCTGCCGCCGGACGCAGACGAGCTCAAGAAGCTGGGCGTGGCCGGCGAGCAGATGCGCCTGCACGGCCAGCACCTGCTGTCGCTGGGCACCACCAATCCGAAGGACATCCAGCGCTTCGACCTGCGCGACCTCGTCCCCGCGGTGGTGGAGCGGATGCGTGACGCCGGCCGCCTCGGCACCGCCGAGGTGAAGGTGCAGCTGCCGGACGAGGCCATCGCCGTCGTCTTCAACCGCCGTCAGCTGGAGCAGGTGCTGGTGGAGCTGCTGGCCAACGCGGTGGACGCGGTGGAGGACGTGACGGACCGCCCGCGTCGCATCCATGTGGGCGTGGAGCTTCCGGACATCTTCGGGGACTTCGGCCCGCGCCTGTACGTGAAGGACACGGGCATCGGCATCTTCGAGGACGAGCTGCAGGCCGTCTTCGAGCCCTACTACACGACGAAGGCGCCCGAGAAGGGCGCCGGGCTGGGCCTCACCGTCGCGCGCACCCTGGTGGAAGCCATGGGCGGCGCGGTGACGGTTCACAGCCGCGTCAACCTGGGCAGCACCTTCACGGTGGAGCTGCCCGAGCAGACGTCGTCCTGGTAGCTAGAAGCGGTAGGCGACGCCGAAGAGCGCTTCCAGCGTGAACTCGGTGTCGTCGATGTCCGGGATGACGGCGGGCCCCAGCCGGACGTTGAAGGTGACACCCAGCTGGCGGTTGACGAAGTACTCCAGGCCGCCGCCCACGAGGATGGGGAACACCGGGCCGATTCCCTCGCCGAAGTAGACGTGGAAGGGGATGTCCAGGCCCAGGTTCACCATGACGGCGCTGCCGGCGGGGATGCCCACCACCAGGCCCAGGGGCAGCGCCAGGCCCACGTCGGTGTCATGCCGGTTGAAGTAGAAGAACGGGCCCGGCTGGAAGGTGAGCGCCAGCGAGAAGTTGCGCTCCTTGACGAGCTGCAACCGCATCCACGCCTGGAGCTTGATGCCCGGGTCCGTGTAGCGGACCCAGCCCTCGCGGCCCCAGTTGAAGCTGAACTTGCCGCCGATGTCGAAGCGCTCCGAGCCACCGTGCAGCAGGCCCAGGGAGATGCCGGGCCAGCCAATCTGGCCATGGAAGGCGGTGTTGCCCCGTCCCAGCGTTTCACCGGCGAGGACAGACCAACCCTGACCGCGTTGCGCCAGCGCGGTGGCCGGGAGGGCCAGGAAGCAAGCGAGGAGGACTCCGGGGAGCAGTCGCTTCACACGGTACCTTTCTGCGAGGGCCGCCGAGGAGGGCGGGCGGTGGGTGCGGTGCTGCGTCTCTAGACTCATGCCGGCTGCCCGCGCTCACGCGCGAGGCCGAGGAAAGCATCGATGAAGCGGGCCAGCCGGGACTCGGCGCGCGCACGGGCCTGAGCCAGGGGCTCACCGTCCGCGAGCGTCTCCTTCAGCTCGAAGTAGTATTTGATTTTCGGCTCGGTGCCAGAGGGGCGCAGCGTGACGCGGCCGCCGCTCTCCAACTCGAGCGCGACGACGTTGGACGGAGGCAGGCCCCGCTCGCCCTTCTTGTAGTCACTCACCGCGCGGACGGCGTCACCGCCAATGTCCTTCGGAGGCGAGGCGCGGAACGCGTCCATGATGCCGCGGATGACCTGCGCGCCCGCCGCGCCGGGGAACGTGAAGTTGCGCTGCGCGCCCACGTACAGGCCATGCGCGCGCTGAATCTCCTCCAGGTAGCCCAGCACCGTGGTGCCGCGCGCCTGGCACCACGCCGCCAGGTCCGCCATGACGAGCGCCGAGCCCACGCCGTCCTTGTCCCGCGTCACCGTGCCCACGGTGTAGCCCAGCGCCTCCTCGTAGCCGAAGACGAAGCGGGTGCTCTCGGCCTGCTCGCGCTCCAGCGCGCGGTTGGCGATCCACTTGAAGCCGGTGAGCACCTCGTCACACGCGGCGCCCAGCGAACGCGCGATGTCTCCCAACTGCGCCGAGGAGACGATGGTGGTGACGACGTGCGGCTTCCCCTGCTTCGACCCCTGGGTGAGGACGTAGTGGCCCAGCAGCACGCCCACCTCGTTGCCCGTCAGCAGCCGCAGCGACCCGTCCGCGTCGCGCGCCATGACGGCCAGCCGGTCCGCGTCCGGGTCATTGGCCAGCACCACGTCCGCCTTCACGCGCTCGGCGGTGGCGGTGGCCAGGTCCATGGCGCCCGGCTCCTCCGGGTTGGGGAAGCGCACGGTGGGGAAGCGGCCGTCCGGCTGCTGCTGCTCGGCCACGGGGGTGACGCGCGGGAAGCCCGCCTCGCGCAGGGCGCGCACGGCCCAGTCGCCGCCCACGCCGTGCATGGCGGTGTAGACGATGGACAGCGACTCGGAGCCCTTGCCCACCACGCGCAGCCCCAGGATGGCGCGCACGTAGGCGTCGCCGATGGCCGCGGGCAAATCCCGCCACAGGCCCTTGGCGCGCGCATCGGCCAGCGTCAGCAGCGGCACGCGGTTGGCGGGCTCCACCCGGGCGATGGCGGAGGCGATGCCCGTGTCATGCGGCGGGATGATCTGCGCGCCATTGCCCCAATAGACCTTGTAGCCGTTGTACTCGGGCGGGTTGTGGCTGGCCGTCACCATGACGGCCGCGGCGGCGTTGAGGTGCAGCGCGGCGAAGGCCACCAGCGGCGTGGGCACCGGCTCCGGGAAGACATGGGCGGGGATGCCCTCAGCGGCGAGCACCGCGGCGGTGTCCTCGGCCAGCTCCGCGCTCAGGTTGCGCGCGTCGCGGCCCACCACCACGCCCCGGGCGGCGACGTCCGGCACCTGCTCCTTGAGGTAGCGCGCCAGGCCCGCGGTGGTGCGGCGGATGACGGCGCGGTTCATCCGGTTGGGGCCGGCGCCCAGCACGCCGCGCAGGCCCGCGGTGCCGAACTCCAGGTCCTGCGAGAAGCGGTCCTCCAGCTCGGCCCAGTCCGCCTTCGCCAGCAACGTCGCCAGCTCCGCCGCGGTGGACGGGTCCGGGTCCGCCTGACGCCACGCCTCCGCCCGCTCCTTCAGTCCGGTGGTGTCCATGAGCCCTCGAAGCCTCGTGTAGCCGTTGAGGGCGCGCGAGGCACGGGGCTCGCACGCCGGTTGTTCAGGTGTAGTCGGTCAGCTTGCTGCGGGTGGCGCGGCCCTTGGGGCCGTCCTTGTTGCCCTGGCACGTCACGCAGAACTCCGCGTAGGGCATGGCGCGCAGCCGCCCGAGCGGAATCTCGTCGCCGCACTCCTCGCACTCACCGAACGCGTCCGGGTCGTCGCGCAGCTTGCCCAGCGCCTTGAGCACGCGGGCCAGCACGCCATCCATGTTCCGGTTCCGGTTGGAGGCGATGGCCTGCATCATCTCATTGAGCGGCTGCTCGTCCTCGTCGCCGCCGATGCGCGCGTCATCGGTGCGGTTGGGCTCGATTCTCGACGGCGTCTTCTCCGTCAGCTCCGAGTGGAGCGCGAGCAGCAGCGCCTTGAGCTCGTCTCGCTGTTTCGCGTTCACGGTGTCCGCCCCGGGTCAGTACTTCGAGGAGGAGGTCTGCCCGGAGACGATGGCCACCGACGCGGACGCGCCCAGACGGTTGGCCCCCGCGCGCAGCATCTTCATCGCGTCCTCGGCGGAGCGGATGCCGCCCGACGCCTTCACGCCCACCGTGTCGCCCACCACCCGGCGCATCAGCGCCACGTCCGCCTCGGTGGCCCCGCCCGGACCGAAGCCCGTGGACGTCTTCACGAAGGCGGCGCCCGCGGCCTTGGAGAGCGAGCAGGCGATGACCTTCTCCTCGTCCGTCAGCAGGGCCGTCTCCAGGATGACCTTCACCGGCACGGGCCGGCTGGCCTCCACGACGGCGGCGATGTCCTGGTGCACCAGCGCGTAGTCGTGCGCCTTGAGCGCGCCGACGTTCAGCACCATGTCGATTTCCCGCGCCCCGGCGCGGATGGACTCCCGGGCCTCGAAGGCCTTGGCGGACGGCAGCGAGGCGCCCAGCGGGAAGCCCACCACGGCGATGGGCACTGTGGACGTGCCGGCCAGCACCCGCGCGGCGGTGGCCACGTGCGTGCTGTTCACGCAGACGGTGGCGAAGCCGTACTGGCGGGCCTCCTCGGCCAACTTCACCACGTCCTCGGCGCGAGCCTCGGGCTTGAGCAGCGTGTGGTCGATGTACGGCGCCAGGTCCGCGTGGGAGCGCACCGTCTCCATGGCCACCCGGGCGGTGGACGGGCCCGAGGCGGGAGCACGGGCCCCGGGCGTCTGCCCCTCCTTCCACGCCTCGAGCCGGCGGCGCGCCTGGTTGGCAATGTCCTCGACGAAATGGAAGAGGTCTTCGGAGTCGGACATGCCCGGCCCCTTAGCCCACTTCCAGGCCCTCGGGAAGCGCTCGCGGGAGAAGCGCGCATCATCGGAGCCCCTGGGTGCCAGTGGGGGGACGGAGCGGTAGAGTCCGCCTCGTGATGTCTTTTGTCCGGTGGCTCGCACTCCTCGTCCTTCTCCTCGCCTCGGTTCCGGGCCAGGCCCTGGCCCAATCGGCCGGCCAGCCACTCACGGTGCATTTCTTCGACGTGGGACAGGGGGACGCCGCGCTCATCATCTCCCCCACCGGCAAGACGGTGCTCATCGACAGCGGCCCGCCCGACGCGCGGCACCGCCTGGAGCAGCGGCTGCGGGAGCTGGTGAAGGAGCCGCTGGACCTCGCCATCCTCACGCACCCCCACCTGGACCACCTGGGAGGCATGTCCACCGCGCTGCGCTCGGTGGGGGCCCGGCGCTTCATGGACCCGGGGTTCGACCACCCGAGCGAGGCGTACCGAGACCTGCTCAACGTCGTGGGCGACGAAGTGGGCCAGGTGATGACGCCCGTTCCCAACCCCCAGGACCCGCGCTCCCTGGTCACCATTGGCCTGGGGGATGGCGCGGCGCTCACCGTGCTGTGGCCTCGCGTGCCGGAAGACCCCTTCCTCACGGGCACCCGCTCGGACCCGAACTCCAACTCCATCGTCGCCAAGCTGACCTACGGCAAGACGGCGTTCCTCTTCACCGGCGACGCCGAGCCGGACACCGAGGCCACGCTGCTGCGCAAGCCCATCGACCTCGCCTCCACCGTGCTGAAGGTGGCCCACCACGGCGGGCGGCACTCGTCCACCGCGGACTTCCTGGCCGCGGTGAAGCCCCAAGCCGCCGTCATCTCCGTGGGCGCGAAGAACGACTACGGCCACCCCACCTCCGCGGTGCTGGAGCGGCTGCGCGCGGTGAAGGCCACCGTGTTCCGCACCGACCAGGACGGCGAGGTGGTGGCGACCAGCGACGGCAACGTCGTCTCCCTGCGCGCGGAGAAGCGCGCAGGGGCGTCGGAGCTGGTTCCCGGAGGCGTGAAGCCCGGCTCGGTCGCGCTCGGGCCCATCACCCGGGGAACGCGCCGGACCAGCACGCCCCGTGGGCGCGGCGCCGCGTCCGCCCCGGCGGAGGCCCCCGGCACCGACTCCACGCAACGCGACACGGACGCGCCCCGATACTTCAGCCTCAAGGGCAGCAAGGTATTTCACAAAGAGAGCTGCCGGACCCTGAAGCGCTCCAAGTCGGACCGCACCGCCTATTCGAGCCGCGCCGAAGCCATGCGCGAGCGCCGCCCCGCCGAGGACTGCCACCCATGAGCTTCCGCCCGCGCGTCCTCCTCCCCGTCCTGCTGGCACTGGCCGCCTGCAAGGAATCGCCGCCACCTCCCCCGCAGCCGGTTGCCACGCGACCGGCGGAGCCCCCTCGGCGCTACTTCGGTGGCACCCCGGACGGGAAGCTCCACGTCTACTTCTTCGACGTGGGCCAGGGCGACGCCGCGCTCATCGTGTCGCCGGACGGGTACACCGCGCTGGTGGACACGGGCCCCGCTTCCGCGGCGGAGCACCTGGTCAACCGGCTGCCCGAGCTGCTCACGCAGCGGCTGGACCTGGTGGTGCTCACCCACCCGCATTCGGACCACCATGGCGCGCTGGAGCCGGTGCTGAAGCGCGTGGGCGCCAGGCAACTGCTGGAGCCGCAGCTGGGCGCCACGCCAAAGGCCTATGACGCGCTGCTCGGCGCCGTGGCCAGCCAGGGCGTGGAGTTCATCTCCCCGTCCCCCTCCCCCGCCACGCCCAACGCGCTCCAGCGGCTGCCCCTGGGCGCGGGCGTGTCCCTCACGGTGCTGTGGCCCCGCGCGCCCACCGAGCCGCTGCTCGACGTGCCCGAGGCCGCGCTGGAGGCCAACTCCGTCATCCTCCGGCTCACCTATGGGGACACCGCGGTGCTCTTCATGGCGGACGCGCATGCCCGGACGGTGGACCACCTGCTGGCGCGCAACGCCCCCATGCAGGCCACGCTGCTCAAGGTGGCCGCGCACGGCACCGAAGGGCCCACCACCGCCGCCTTCCTGACGGCCGTGGGGCCTCGCGCCGCCGTCATCTCCGCGGGTGAAGGCAACCTGATTGGCGCCCCCGCGCCGGCCATCCTCGAGCAGTTGGAGACCACCGGCGCGCAGGTGTTCCGCACCGACCTTCACGGCGAGGTGCAGGTGGTGAGCGACGGGAAGACGCTCGTCGTCACGCCGCAGCGCCTGTCGGCGGGCGTCCCGGAGGACACGCGCTACAGCTACCCGGGCCTGGGCACGCCCATGCCCCGGGACGCCGCGCTCACGGGGGACTCCCGGCGCGGGACGGGCCGCTCCGGCACCCGGGACGGCTCGGGCAAGCAGCCCACGGGGAAGATGTACACCTTGAGCCTCGACGACCCGACGGACGAAGGGGCGCCCCCCTCTCGCGCGGGCTCGCGCTCGCGAAGCGGGACCTCCGACTCAGGCGCCGTGAAGGTGGGGACCTACGTCGGCAGCGTCCGCAGCGACGTGTTCCACAGGCCCACCTGCCGCAACGTCGTGAAGATCAAGTCATCGAACCTGGTGACCTTCTCCAGCCGGGAAGAGGCCTCGCGCGGACGGCGGCCTGCCCGGGACTGCAACCCCTGAGGAGCCACGCCCCATGACGACCCGGGCCACGCTGGACCGAATCGAAGACGACATCGCCGTGCTGGTGGTGGAGGGCCGCGAGCTGACGCGCCCCCTGAGCGAACTGCCCGCGGGCATCCGGGAGGGAGACGTGCTCGACCTCGACACCCTGGAGGTGGACGCTGAGGCCACCGAGGCCCTGCGCGAGGAGGTGCGCAGGGCCCGCGAGAAGGCGACGCGCGGCAAGAAGCCGCCGCCGGCCGGGAGCTTCGACCTCTAGGCGGCTACATCGACTTGGAGAGGACCAGCGGAATCTCCAGGTCCACGTCCTCGCCGGCGAAGGCGGAGAAGACCATCCCCTTCGCGCGGTCACGGATGCAGGTGCCCACGGGGCTGTTGCGGTTCAGGTCCTTGCGGTCGAACGTGGCAGCCTTCACCGTGCCCGAGCTGCCCACGGTGGCCGTCAGCGTCACCTTGCCGCCCTTGAAGGACGGGTTCTTCCGCAGCTCGGCCTCCACGCAGTCACGGAAGGCGGGCTGCGTCTTCGCCAGCACGCGCTCCACCTCTTCGTCGGACGGGCCGCCGACTTCCTCGGTGTCCGCGGCGGCCACTTCCTCGCCGCTGCGCACCGTCGGGTCCACGTCCTTCTTGTCCGGGTCCACGTAGACGGCCTCCAGCGCCCCCTTGGACGGCGCCGCGGCGGCCTCCGGGTCCGCAACCGCGCCGGTGTCACCGGGCGCGGAGGCGGGACGCTTTCCCTCCGAGGGGGGCACCGGGCGCTTGCCCTCTGCGGGCGGCTTGGGGGGCGCGGGCGGCGGCTCACGGCCCATCAGCTTGTCGCGCAGCGCGCCCACGCCTTCCGACGAGAAGATGGGCTGCTCCACCGCGTTGCCGCTGGCGTCCACCGTCTGCACGCGCAGCGGCACCACGCCCAGCGTCTCCGACAGGACATACGCCAGCCCCAGCGGGACGATGAGCAGCAGCAACGCGAAGACGGCGTACTTCCAGGCGGGGTTGCGGCGCGTGACACCCGACTTCTTGGCGAAGTGGCGCGTGTCCTCCACGGCCTTGCCTTCGTCGTCGTCCTCGCCGCCGCCCAGCGCGGCCCGCGGGTCGTCGGGGTACGGCACGCCGCCGTCGTCCTGGGGCTCCTCGCCGTCACCGCCGTTGCGGTTGCCCGGCAGGTCCAGGTCGGAGAACAGCGCGTCGTCCAGCGGCGCGGCGCTGGCGGCCTGGGGCTGCGGTTGCTGCGCGCGGCGGGTCACCTGGGCCTGCTGCTGAGGCTGCGGCTGCGCGCGCGGCAAGGGGTCGCCGTAATACGTGTTGTCCGGCGCTTCGTCTTCCTCGTCCGGCCAGGGCTGCTCGGACTCGGCGTGCCGCGGCTCGGGCTCGGGCTCCGGGATGAAGTCCTGCGGTTCCGGCTCCCGGCGCGCGGGCGTGCCGCGCGAGGGGCGTGCAGGCTCGGGCGGAGGCGGCGCGGCGATGGCGGGCGGCGGCGGGGGTGGCTCTGCGACGGGCGGCGGCTCGAAGAGGCCGGCCAGCTCGGGGATGTCCGAACCGCGCTTCCAGTCCGCCATGCCCTGCTGCCAGAAGAAGCTGCGGCCATTCACGGTGTTGGTGGCCACCAGCTCGCGGAGGGCGCCCTCGTCCAGCGGGCCCTCCTGCTTGTTGCGCACCATGACGAACCAGGGCGAACCCGTGGCCTTCATGGGCGCGGCGCGCGTGGGCTCATCGTCCCAGGGCGTCTGCAGCGCGGCCGCGGGCGCCTTCGCCACCGGAGCGGCCGCGATGGGCGCGCTGATGACGGCCGCCGGGGCGGCGCTCGCTTCGGGCTCCGCCAGGGAACGCTCCTGGGCGCGGATGCGCTCCACGTCCGCGAGGGACACCACGCGGGTGTTCTCTTCCTCGGCGGGCCCTTCGACGGTGATGACGTTCTGGCAGTTCTTGCAGCGGACCTTGACCGTCTTGCCGCGGACCTTTTCGTCCGCAATGGAATACCGCTTCTGGCAATTGTCGCAGGTAAAGTTCAAGAGGGGTGTCCAGCTTCCGGGGGAAAACGTGGGCGGGATGCTACCGCTAGAAATCTCCGGCGCAAACCACAGGTTGACTCTGTCTTGCGGCCCAACTATTGAGCCGCCCTCCCCCCTGTCTTCACTCGCCTTTTACACAAGGTGGCGAATGCCGGCGAAGGACCTCGGAACAAAACACGTCTGCTTCAAGTGCCAGACGAAGTTCTACGACATGAAGAAGCCGGACCCGATCTGCCCGAAGTGTGGGGCGGATCAGCGGGAAAGCCCGGCGCTCAAGCCCCAGCCCGAGGGAAGGCGTGGCCGTCTCGCCGCTGCCCCGAAGGTCATTGAGCCTATTGAACCGGAGGAACCCGCCGGTCGCGGCGAAGACGACGAGGAGGAGCTGGACTCCTTCGACGACGACGAGGCGGCGGGAGGCGATAGCGAAGAGGACGAAATCTAGGTTCGCAAACAACGAGGGGCTCCACGGCACAAGCCGGGAGCCCCTTCGCTTTTCAGGCCGGGGGTTCGCGCCCGGACGGCCAGGCCTCAGTTGGACGAGGCGGGCGTCAGCTCCACCAGCGCGCGGCGGAGCTGCTCGTACAGGGTCGGCCCCATCTCCTGCATGCCGATGGGCCGAACCGCCGCCTTGCGGGGCGCCTCCAGGCCGCGCATGCCGTTGCTCGGGAATGCTTGCTTCTTTGGTTGCTGCTGCATGACTCGGCCCCCTCTTCTCGGTCGTGGCTTCTGCCGCCCGCATAACAATTTTTCTGTCGGAACGGAAACGCCAATCGATTCGCGGCTTCTCAACCTTTTAGACGTCGAGCGCCGGAATCCTTCAAGGGTACGGGCTGGCGGGCTACTTCAGGTCGGCCACCGGCCACTCCGCGTCCACCTGGACGCGCTCGCCGGCGCGAACCGTCACGGTGCGGGCTTGTTCTGGAAGCCGCTCGTGCCAGAGGACCAGGGTGTGGGTGCCCTCGGGGACCTCCAGTTGGAAGCGTCCGTCCGCGCCGCTGGTCGCGAAGTACCCATGGTTGAAGGTGCGCACGCGCGCGCGCATCCACGGATGGATGTCGCAGTGGATGGGGACCTCGCCTGGCTCCGCGGGCAGCTGCCGCTTCACCGACATGCCCTCCAGCGGCATGGCCACGTTGAAGAAGGCGCGGTTCGTTCCGGAGGCGGCGCGAACGTTGTGGACCAAGGGGTCCGAGTTGCGGATCACCAGGGTGCTGCCAGTGCGAGCGGCCAGCACGGGCGGGTCATAGACACACTGCTTCTGGTCCAGCACGGGCTCCGGCGCGGCGCGCGTGGACGCGGGCAGCGTGTGGCCGTCTCTAAGGGAAACCACGGTGTGGGCCAACGCGCCCTCGCTTCCCACCACGAGCGTGCGCTCCTCCGTCTCCTCGCCACACACGGAGACGACGGTGCCGATGGTGGGCTGGCGGGCAGGTGCGGGGGGCGTGCCGACAAGACGGACGCGCCCCTCGATGACACCCCACTTCGTGTTCGTAGCGGCAGGCGCGATGGCCGGCGCAGTGGTGGTGGCGGGCGGTGGGGACGCGGACTCCTTGCAGGCAGGAGTGAGCGCGCAGAGAACGATGACGAAGGATGGACGAAGCACGCGCTCCGGTCTAACGGGTGCGTGAAGCTGTTTCAAATGCAGCATGGCAGCAAGGGCCACGAGGGATGACTCGTGGCCCATTTGGACGTTGGACCCTCATTAACCTTGTTGGTACAAGAACGAGGCCGTTGCCGTACACGGTGCGGCCCTGTGGGAGGCAGCAACTTTGCGGGAGAAATTGAAAGCGCTGGCGGAGCTGCAGAACGTAGACCTCGAGGTCGCCTCGCTCCGGAAGGCCGCGGACGTTCACCCCCGTCAGATTGCCGAGCTGGAGCGGGAACTGGGTGTGGCCCGCAGCGCCATCGAGGCGGAACGGGCACGCGTCTCCGACATGGAGAAGCAGAAGGCCCAGCTCGAGCAGAACATCACGGACGAGAAGGACAAGGTGAAGAAGTGGGAGACGCGGCTCAGCGAGCAGCGTTCCACTCGCGAGTACTCCGCCCTGGCCCGTGAAATCGACATCGCCAAGAAGGCCAATCTGACGATGGCGGAGGAGCTGACGGAGCTGACGAAGCAGCTCGGCGGCGCTCGCGAGGCCATCAAAGGCAAGGAGGCCGACTACGCGACGAAGCAGCAGGGCCTGTCCGGCCGGATGACGGAGCTGCGCGGCAAGCTGGGCGAGGCCGAGTCGCAGGTGAAGGGGCTGGAAGGTCGTCGTGCCGAAGTGGCCTCGAGCGTGGATGCCACCCTGCTGCGCCGCTACGAGGTGGTGCGCAAGAAGAAGCTGCCCGCCATGGTCGGCGTGGTCGCCGGCACCTGCCAGGGCTGCAACATGAACGTGCCCCCGCAGCTCTACAACCAGCTCCGCACCGGGCTGGGCACGGACATCTGCCCTTCGTGCAACCGCATCATCTACGCGGTGGAAGCGCTGCAGGAAACCCCGGCGGCGTCGAAGTAGCGGCACGGCTTCGTGGACATGCCCGCGCCGTCCATCATCGACATCCTCCGCCACATCGCGCGTGAGGAGCCGTTGCAAGGGACGGTACGTGCGTTCCGAGGCCTCACCCGAGAGCACCTCGGGCAGCTCATTGAGGATGCCGCACAGCGGCTCGGCGGGATGTCGCCAGCCTCCGCTGCGTCGGCTCCGAGCACGCAGGTGCCGGCTGGGGCCATGAGCCCGCCGGTGGATGCGGCGCCCGCTTCCGAATCGCATCCGCGGCTGCGCGTCTATTCAGATGGCGCGGCGCGGGGCAATCCTGGGCCTGCAGGCGCGGGCGCGGTGCTGATGGACCCCGAGGGCAACGTGGTGGCCCGGCTCGGGCGGTTCCTGGGGCATCAGACCAACAACTGCGCGGAGTACATGGGCCTGCTGCTGGGACTAAAGCATGCGCAGTCGCTGGGCGCGCGCGAGGTGGAAGTCTTCGCGGACAGCGAGCTGCTGATTCGTCAGCTCGGCGGGCGCTACCAGGTGAAGAGTCCGACGCTCAAGCCGCTGTACGAAGAGGCGCGGAAGCTGCTCAAGGGCTTCACGAAAGTGAAGCTGCATCACGTCCCCCGCGCACAGAACGCCGAGGCGGATGAGATGAGCAACCGCGCCATCGACGAGCGGCTGTAGCTCGCGACGGCGTGCGTTAGTCCTCGTCACCGAAGTAATCGAGGTCGAGCTTCTTCACCGTGTACGTCACGACCTCCGTGACTCCGACGCCGTGATCAATCATCAGCTTGGCGAGCTCGACGCCATTAATGAGGACGATCTTCTTCTCGATCTGCTTCACGTAGTCCCGCGCATCGCGGCTGAAGTCGGAAGTCGTGATGAGCACGCCCTTTCGCGCTCTCTGACCTTCCAAGCTTCCTGTGAACTCCTGAACCACAGGTCTGCCGACGTTTTTGGCCCATCGCTTCGCCTGGATGTAGACGACATCCAGCCCTAGGCGGTCCTCCTTGATGATGCCGTCGATGCCCTCGTCGCCACTCTGTCCAACAGCCTGCCCTGCATCCGTGCGGGAGCCGCCGTACCCCATGGCCACAAGCAGGTCGACAACCAGCTTCTCGAAGAACCTGGGGTCGCAAGCCTTGATGCGTTCGAGTAGTTCATCCGCGAGGCGCTTCCGCAGTTCTTGGTAGCTGTCTTCGAGAATCTCCTCTGGGGTTTCTGACGTTGCCGAGAGCGGAGGTACGGAGGGCTCCACATCAGCAGCATCGTGTCGGAGTGCCACGAAGGCGTTGTACTCAGGGAATTGCGCCAGGAACTTCAAATCGATGCGACTCAGCCTGGCCTGCAGCGCCTCCCTACCGCGAGGGGTGATTCGGAAGCGCCCACGCCCGTTTGCCTCCAGAAGGCCTGCCTTCTGCAAATAGGTCTTCGCCCAGCCCACCCGGTTGTGGAGCTTCCGCTGGCGACCACTGGGGAGCATCTCATTGCGCTCTACATCAGTGACCTTGAACTCCACCGCAATGGCCTCGACAGCCTCGCGAAGCGTGTGGTCCTTGCCATCCTGGGCGAGCCTGAGGACCGGAAGCATCGCGCTCTGGAAGTCAGGGATAGTCATGGTCAGGCAACTGTGGTCTCGCGGCGCCGCTTCGAACGGGCCGGCATCTGCTGTTGTTCGGCCATCTCTCGTTGGGCGCGGATGCGATCGATTAGTGCCGATGCCGGTTCGTCAGTAGGGTCCTGGGACACAAGTTCCCCTCGGAAAGCCTTGGCAAGAATTGATTGCTCAAACTTGTCGAACTGTTGACGCTGCTCGACGATCTGTACCTGCTCTGCGCGAGCAAGAGCGGCGGTTGCCCGTGTCACTATGAACTTCATCTCTTCCGCTGGCGCAATCGGGATGGCCAATCTGCGAACGTGCTCAATGTTCAAGCGCTGTACCGCGTTCCCGAACCTGAACTTGTCATACTGACTTCTAAGAGTAGAGGATAGAAGTGCAAGGCGAAGGTACTCACCTGATAGCCATTCAGGCGGCCGAAGCCGTGCGGATGACTGGGTGATGTTACCGCCGTCGAGTTCGTCCGGTACGACAATCACCTTGCCGATCGTGCCCACGATTGAAAGCACGATGTCACCGCCTCGCAGGCTCGCCCTTTGGTACTGCGCCGCAATTGACGATGATGTTCTCTTCATGGACGTGAAGTCGATCGTCCCGTCGGAGTTCATGTCTACGGGCCGGATATACGGAACGCCGCCCTGTACATCATCACCAGGGAGAATGATTCCGTAGACTACGGGTGCATCGAGCGGGCAAACCTCCTCGATTGAAGCCCAGGCCCAACCGCTGGGCAACGCCTGCAAGCCGCTGTCGTCGATCTGTGCCGGGGCCTCGTACTTCGTTTTCCATTGTTCGTCTTTCGGCACCTTGCCTTTGGCCTGCATCCGCTTCAGTTCTGCCTCTTCCCAGCGGTGACGGCGCTCGGTGCGGATCCGCTCCAGGAACTTCGAGGCGGGTTCCACATCGGGGTTCTTCTCTCGCCAATCCCGTGTCAGGTCGCCTCTGAACGCGGCTGCGAGCACCGATTGCCGGAACTGCTCCAGCAGCGAAGGAACGACATCCAGGGCACCCTTCGCCCGGCGGCTACGAGCCAGAAGGGCTTCGAGCTTGGCAACAATGCGACGCTGCTCGTTCCTTGGAGGTACGGGAACGTTGATCTTGCCAAGAGCAGTCTGGTTCACTTTGGGAAGGACTGTACGCCCCTGTTCAAGCGATACCCTCGCGGTGAATTCGTCCGACAGCAGCCATCGCAATAGGAACCCAGATTCGAGCCACGTGGACAATGGGTACATGTCCGCGCTGCAAAGTCCCTCGAAATCTGCAAGGACGGCCTTAGCGAGGTAAGGCCGAATCTTTGAATACAAAATCTGACCAGAACGGAACCGATGCTTGGGACTGGTCACTTTGTCTGCAGCTACGGTCACATAAGGGAGCAGTCGCCCTGTCTTTGACTCGATGTGATTCGGCGCGATGTGAGGGGCGTCTGGAAAGTCCCTAGGGTCAACAAGATTTGACTCGATAGACACCACATCATCGAACGGAACCCACATCCATCCTGGCGGCAGAGGTCGAAGGCCTTTCATTTCGTCTCCATCGAATCAGCCTCCAGAAGTGAACCCAGTTCGCCAATATGCATCAATGCCGTCTGGAGTTGCTGGCGGATCTCTTCGGCTAACACCGCTGGCTCTGGTAGGTCATCACCGTTGCCTTGCCCCTCATCCTTGAGCCAGAGCACGTCCAGGTTGTCGCCCCGGGTCTTGATCTCCTCACGCGAGAACTTCCGAAACCGACCTTCGGCGCCCTGGTCCTTGCGCCTGCTCTTGCCGTAGGCATCGGCCCCGAACGCCTTCTCGAAGTCCGTGAAGTGCTCTCGCAGAAACGGCGTTCGCTTCCCGTAGGCGGGAGCATTGGTCCGCATGTCGTAAAACCAGACGGCCTTCGTGTTGCCCTTGTCGGTCTGGCCACGGGTAAAGAACAGCACGTTGGTCTTCACTCCCTGCGCGTAGAAGATGCCCGTCGGCAGTCGCAGGACGGTATGCAGGTCGCACTTGTCCATGAGGTCGGCGCGGATCTCCTGGCCGACGTTTTCCTCAAAGAGCACGTTGTCTGGGACAACGATGGCCGCGCGACCAGCGGACTTCAGGCCCCGATAGACATGTTCCAGGAACGCGAGCTGCTTGTTCGAGGTCGGGAACGTGAAATCGTCGCGCTCGGGTTTGCCGCCGCCCTTCTTGGTTCCAAACGGCGGGTTCGTGATGATGATGTCTGCCCTCGGCAAGTCGCGCCCGACTGGCGAGAGCGTGTCGCCGAGGATCAGCTCACCCTCGAGGCCATGCAACGCCATGTTCATCAGGGCCAGACGACGGGTCTCCGGAACAAGTTCCACCCCGTAGAACGCCTTCTTCCGCTGGAACTCCTGCCGCTTTGGATCGGCGAGGTCGAAGTAGTTGTCGGTCTGGGCGCGGACGTACCTGTCGGCGGCGATCAGGAACCCGCCCGTGCCAGCGGCAGGGTCCTGCACGGTCTCACCGGGCTGCGGCTTCAGCACGGAGACGATCGCGTCCACGAGGGGCCTGGGCGTGAAGTACTGCCCCGCCCCGGACTTCACCTCGGTGGCGTTCTTCTCCAGGAGTCCTTCATAGAGGTCCCCCAAGTTCTCCCGATCCACCCCGTACCAATCGAGTGCATCAAGGGCCTTCACGAGCGCGTTCAGGTTCTTCGGGTGGCGAAGAGCCGTACTTGCGTTCGCGTAGATGTCCTGGACGCGCGTGCTTCCATGGGTGCCGAGATGGAGGAGTAGTTCTCGGTAGAACCGCAACTGCTCCATGCCCTCTCGCCGGGCAAGGTCATCCCAACGGTATCCCTTGGGGAGCTGCTCCTCCCGCTTCGTCTCCTTCGCCATCTTCAAGAACAGCACGAAGGCCAGCTCGGCAACGTACTGGTGGTAGGTGACTCCGTCCTCGCGGAGGAGCGAGCAGAGGTTCCAAAGCTTCTGTACAAGGTCGTTCGCGTTCGTATTCATCCCGTCGCCTTGTCACCTTGTTGCCAGAGGGCGGCGCTCAAGTCAGCAAGGACCTGTTCCAGCCGGCCCTCGAAGACCTTGTTGATGTGGCCAAAGCCGCCGCTGGCCTCGAACTGACCTCGGTCGAGTGCCTCCTTGTCCATGACGGTCTCGACCTTGAGCTGCTTGGCGATCCGCTCCAGCCACTTCCGTTGCGGCGGCGTCCAGGACTTCGACTCCAGCACCTTGCGGAGGGCACGATCCACACGCTCGGAGTACGGAACCAGCGCTTCTCCCAACGCCCGCTGGCGAATGAAGCCAATGATGGAGGCAGCGATGTCCTGGTTCGTCATGTCTCTCCAGGCTGTCTGGAGCGAGGTCTCGTTGTAGCCCGCGCTGTCGAGCGCGAGCTTGAGCTCCTTGAGCTGCTGCCGCGTCAGCTCGCGAGGGCGCTGGCAGACCACCATCAGCGCCGGCAACACGTTCTGGTTCTCCCGGATGAAGGTCTCGAACTCGTCCAGGTAGTCCTTCGGTCTTACACGGCCCGGCCCATAGCCCCGCTCCACGGCCCTCAGGCTGTCCTCATGGCTGCTCACGTAAAGACGCGGCCCTGGGCCCGTCGTGGCGTCGAGGACTTCTCCAATCTGCTGGTGCGCCGAGAACCAGGCGGCCACTTCGGCTGGGGACTTCTCGCGGAGCAGGGTCAACAGGTCAGCGACGGGCATTCCAGCCGCTGCCTCGAAGGAGTCTGCGGACGCCCCCTCCAAGAGGCGGCGCTTGCGCCGCAGCTTCACCACGAGTTGATCGATGACCTGCCGTTGTGAGGACTCCTCCTTGAGACGAAGCACTTCCTCGATGAGCCGAGCGAATGTGAAGGACGGGTTCACGACGACGGGCTTCATCGACGTGAATGGCTCCAGCGCATCGTAAAGCTCCACGGCGTCGAAAATCCGGAACACCTCCTTGCCGATATCGTCGCAGCGGCGAGTGCCACGCCCCAGCATCTGTTCGTACAGGATGCGGCTCTTCACCCTCCGCAGGAACACGAGGTTCACGATGGGCGGCACGTCGATGCCCGTGGTGAGCAAGTCCACGGTGACGGCAATGCTCGGTTGCTTCTCATTCTTGAAGCGGCGGATGAGCTGAAGCGGCTTGTCCGAGCTGCCGGTGATCTTCATCACGGCGTTGTCATCGACGCCGCCATATTGCGCGTCCAGCGCCTTCTTCAACGCCGCGACCACGATGTCCGCGTGCTGGTCCGTGGCGCAGAAGACCAAGGTCTTTCCGTCAGCGGAAGGCTCAATCTGCCGGGCCAGCTCCTCGCAGACCACCCGGTTGAAGTTCTCTGTGACGACCCGCGTGTTGAACGACTCCACATCGAAGGACAGCTCGTCCTTCACGTGAATGAGATCGAGCTGCTGGGTCTCGGTGTTGTAGGCCGGAACCTCCTCCCCCACGGCCCAGTGGATGCCTCCGTCGGAGAGCTCCGTGCTGATGCGGATCGGCGGCTCATGGTCCACGAGCCAGCCATCGATGACGGCTTCCGGGTAGCTATACGTGTACACCGGCGCGCCGAAGATCTGCGTGGTGTGCAGCGCCGGCGTCGCCGTCAGACCAATCTTCACGGCGTCGAAGTAGTCGAGGACGCGACGGTACGTGCTGATGTAGTCATCCTGGCTTCGGAAGCTCAGCTCCGCGTCGCTCATCTCCCGGTCAAGCGTGTAGCCACGATGGCACTCGTCCACGACGATACAGTCGTAGTCGTCCACCGTTAGCCGCTCCGCGTCGTCGCTGTAGAGGAGCCGCTTCACCATCCCCTGGACCGTGGCGAAGTGGAGCTTCGTCTCGGGGTCCGGCCGGACATCCTCAAGGCCCTTCACGTTGAAGATGTCGGTGAAAGTTTGAAGGCCCTCCAGGCGCGCGTGTTTGAAGGCATTGATGGCCTGCTCGCCGAGCGCACTTCTGTCCACGAGGAAGAGCACCCGGCGGAAGCGCCGCGTCTTCACGAGCCGATAGACGAGCCCGATGAACGTGCGCGTCTTTCCGGTGCCAGTGGCCATGGCAATCAGGCAGTCACGGCGCCCCGTCTCAAGGGCGGCTTCGACGGCATGAATCGCCTTGACCTGATAGTCGCGCAAGCCAAGGTAGTGGCTCGGCTCGGAGCGAAGCGCCGCCTCGGAAGACTCCCGGTCCTGTTGGAGGAGTTCACGAAGCCCTGAAGGCGAGTACCAACCGACAAGCGCCCGGGGGTGGTTGGTCGGGCGCCGCGCATCGAGGAAGTGAATGCCACTCTTCGTTTCGAGCTGGCGCAGATACGGCCTGCCGTTCGTCGCGAAGAGGAACGGCACCCGGTACTTGCCCCAAGGGCCATCGGGCGGTGCCTCTTCCCCCTGGCGCTGGTACCCCTCGCTGTACCGCTTCGCCTGCTGGACAGCGCCTGCAACATCCTTCCCGCGACGCTTGGCTTCGACCACGGCCAGGACCTCAAGACCGTGGAAGAGAACGTAATCCGCGGGTCCGCTCTGGGTTGGCCACTCCGCGATGGCCAGGTTGCGTCCGCGCTGCGGCCGGGCGCCGGCCTTGAACGTGAGGTTCTGGGAGTCAGCCTCCCAGCCCACCTGACGCAACTGTTCGTCGATGAGCTGCCGCGTGTCGGCCTCATCCAGGTCCAGGGAGGCACCTGCGGCCTGCGCCTGTTGGACCATGAGATCGAGCTGCCGCGTGGGCGTCGCTTCGGCCTGAATTTGAGCCGCGTCGAGGCGCCCCTTGAGCTTCGCTTCCGCCTCCTCCGCGAGCGCCTGCCAAACCTCGCGATCTTCCGCGTCTCTCCGAGCCCGCTCTTCGGCACTGAGGCGCCGCCTGGACTCTTCAGCGGCGGCGGCCTGGGCGGCTTCCGCACCCAGTTTGGCCTGGGCGAGCTCAGACCGAAGCCGCTCGAGTTCTTGAGCGAGGGCCTTGGTCTCCAGCGTCGGGTCAGGTGGAGGAATGAACGGCCCAGGGCTGAACCCGCGGTCATCACCGAAACTCCGGTGGAACCAGATGGCCAGTGCGCGGGCGAGCTTCAACCCGTGGAGGGCCTGGCTGTGCGTCCCGCGAACTTCGTGTGCGGCGGCGTTACCGGTCCGGCGAAGGTCGTGGAGAACCTGACGAACCTCGGCGGTCAACGCACCGCGCGAGTCGAGGGCTCGGATGAGGTCCACCTGGCTCTGATTCGAGGAAGCGAGCAGGCCAAGGTTCGCAGCGGCTCGTTGCGCGAGCACCTCCGCGAATTGCCTGAGCTTCATCAGACACGTGGTGGGGTCCTCGGTGAAGTACCTCTCTGCTTGCGCCCCAAGCGCGACGAGCAGGGGATCATGGGACCGCAAGAACTCGAAGTTCGAGGAGCGCGGCTGGAGAGCGGACACCCCTTGAGTCTAATCCCAACCGAATTTTCTCGAACTACTCGTTTTGAGACGGGTCACAACTACCCCTCCAGTCCCATTCCCCTCACAACGGCATGCGGCCTCATCGCCCACCCTCGCGGCCATTTCTCCGCGCGATGCGGCCGGAGGGTTCGCTCACCGCGATGGCTCCCTCGCGTAGCGCATCCGTGCACAACAACAGCAACCTGCAATCGGTGGTGTCGCAGGTGTCCGCCGTGGTGGGGCGCGCCGAGGCGCCGCCCGTGGAGCCGGCTCCGCCTGGAGCTGGTGGCGGCACCTGAGTACGGCGGGGGCGCGGCGTCAGTCGCGCCCCCGTTGTCATTACGGCTCGTCGAGTGCGTCGAGCTGAATCTGGGCTTGTTCGCGGTAGAGCGGCACGACCTCGACATCCAGCAGTGCCAGCAAAGGCGCGCGTGCGGCGTCACGGTCGCCAGCCTCTTCGTGCTTCCTTGCTTCAATGAGCGCACGCGACAGGCGTCGCGAGCCGACACGGATACGCTTCGCAATCTCCTTGAGCAACGCAGCGGCGCTCACGTCGCCTTGCAGTGCGCTGGCTGCTTCTTCGGGCGCGATGGCCACCTCGGCTGCTGTGTCCCGTAGCAACGCGCGGGTTTCGTCCGTGAGAGCGAGTGGCTCCCCTAAGTCGGCAACCCGGTGATTCAGCTCCCAGATTTGGTTCCAAAATTCATATTCCGGCATGTGGGGGCCCTATCTGCGCTTGCGGCATTCGTGGAATGGCCACTGCTTCTGTCCTTCACACAGTCGAAAACACGCGTAGCAGTCGCCCTGCCAACGCGGCTTCTTCTCGTCTCGGCAGGCGACGTAGGTGTTGATGCAGTGCTCCTTCCATCCGTCGTCGGCGTCATCGTCCTCTTCCTCTTCTGCCTTCTCATTCGCGCGCTTCATGGCGGCATCCATGGTCCCCACGTAAGCGGCGGCCTCGGCTGCCGTGAGGCCGCACGCATCGGGCACGCCCGGGTTGCGCTGGATGCAGCACGAGACGGTGTCAGTGCAGGACGCCAGCGCGTAGGCGTCGCGACGGCCCATGTCGCGGCGACCAACGGTGCCGGTGGCGCTGCTGGAGCAGCCCAGCGACATGGCGGCCAAGAGGCACATCAGGCCAGGTGCGGCGTTCTGTTTTCGCATGGTGCGAGGCCTGCTCATGGCTCCGTTTCATGCGTCTATCACCCCGGATGGGCAGTCGGCAGGGGTAGACCAGCCCCACGATTTCTATGTCGTGCCTGCCTGGCACGCTGCCCGCGATGCGTCACCCCAGGGCGGTATTTACCGCTCCCGGAACGTGGTAGAGGCGGTCTGTGCTGGTACGGCACGACGGTCCTCCAGCACATGAAGCCCGATGCGCAGAAGACCGTCAGAAGCCACCTTGCCCTGCGGTGGATGCGCTGCCGTCTCGCCCGGTCGGGGGTGACATTGCGGTTTCCTGCATTGCCGGTGGCGATGCCGGACGCCAGGGCACGGGCCTTCCTGTCCGTCCAGCGGCGCCATGGGCCGCGCATCAGCAAGGCGCTTGGGCTGGAGCCACGTCACATCAACTGGAGTTGATGCGGCACAAGAACCTGAGCAGCACGGAGCCCGCGTAGTTGAAGGGAGTCGTGAACCCAAAAGAAAATGACGGACGCGCAGAACGCTTGAGTCGGGAGCAGACGGTGATTGAGTGGCCCCCGTGACGGCTTCCACCGAGACACAACGGGCCATTCAAGCAGTCTGGCGAATCGAGTCGGCTCGGCTCATCGCGGGGCTCGCGCGAATGGTGCGCGACGTGGGCCGCGCGGAGGAGTTCGCACAGGACGCGCTCGTCGCCGCGCTCGAGAAATGGCCGGAGACGGGCGTCCCGGACAACCCGGGCGCGTGGCTCATGGCCACCGCCAAGCGCCGCGCCATCGACGAACTGCGCAGGGGCAAGCTCCTCGAGCGCAAGCACGCGGAACTCGGTCACGAACTGGAGTCGCTGCAAGGCACGGCCGCGCCGGACCTGGACGCCGCGCTCGACGACGTCGTGGGCGATGACCTGTTGCGATTGATGTTCGTCTCCTGCCACCCGGTGCTCTCCAAGGAGACACGGGTGGCGCTCACGCTCCGGCTGCTCGGAGGCCTGACGACCGAGGAGATTGCCCGCGCCTTCCTCGTCCCCATCCCCACCGTGGCCCAGCGCATCGTCCGGGCCAAGCGCACGCTCGCGGAGGCACACGTCCCCTTTGAAGTCCCCGATAGCGAGGAACTGGCCGCCCGCCTGTCGACCGTTCTCGAAGTCATCTACCTCGTCTTCAATGAAGGCTACGCGGCGACGGCCGGCGATGACTGGATGCGCCCTGCGCTCTGCGAGGATGCCCTGCGCCTGGGCCGAATCCTGGCGGGGCTCGCGCCAAAGGAGCCGGAGGTCCATGGCCTCGTCGCCTTGATGGAGATTCAGTCGTCCCGCTCACGGGCGCGCGTCGGGCCGAAGGGCGAGCCCGTCCTCCTGCTGGAACAGAACCGGGCCCTCTGGGATCAACTCCTCATTCGCCGGGGCCTCGCGGCGCTCGAACGCGCCGAGGCGCTGGGAGGCGCCCAGGGTCCCTATGCGCTCCAGGCCGCCATCGCCGCCTGCCACGCCCGCGCGCGCACGCCCGAGGCCACGGACTGGGCACGCATCGCAGCGCTCTACGACACCCTGGCCCAGGTCGTCCCCTCCCCTGTCGTGGAGCTCAACCGGGCGGTCGCCCATTCCATGGCGTTCGGCCCGGAGGCGGGGCTGGCCCTCGTGGACGCGCTGACCTCGGAGCCGTCACTCCAGGGCTACCACCTGCTGCCCAGCGTCCGCGGAGACCTGCTCGGCAAGCTGGGCCGGCTCGACGAGGCCCGCGCGGAGTTCGAGCAGGCCGCCGCTCTCACGGGGAACGCGCGAGAACGCGCGCTGCTCCTCGCGCGGGCCGCCGCCTGCGCGCGCGGAAGCGGACGTTCCTGAGCCCGGTGGACGCCCTGGAGTGGACCGCCCCTGCCCGGCTGTTGTAAGCGCAAGGTGCCGGAGCGGCCCGGGTGAACGCCGGTCACCGCAGTCATGGGTGGCGGGAGGAAAGTCCGAGCTCCAGAGGGCAGGGTGCTGGCTAACGGCCAGTCGAGGCGACTCGCAGGAAAGTGCCACAGAAAACAGACCGCCCGTTCCGCAAGGGGCGGGTAAGGGTGAAACGGTGCGGTAAGAGCGCACCGCGTCCGGGGTGACTCGGACGGCTCGGTAAACCCCACCTGGAGCAAGAGCCAATAGGAGCGCGTCCTCGCCGTACGGAGGACAGGGATGGCCCGTCCCATGCGTTCGGGTTGCTCGCTGATGAGGCCCCTGGGCAACCAGGGCCCTAGATGAATGTTCACCGCCCATCCCGAAAGGGGTGGGAACAGAACTCGGCTTACACGGCCGCTCCGGCGTTTTTCGTGAACTCAAGCAGCGACGGCTCGTCGGGCGCATCCCACTGAATCTGGGCGAGCTCACGGTAGGAGGGGACAGCCTCAACCGCGAGCAGGTCCAACAGCAGTGCGCGTGCGGCGTCAAGGTCGCCTTCCTCCTGGAGCCTGTTCGCGGCAGTGAGGGCACGCGTCAGGCGCCGAGCCCCCGCCCATCTTTGAGGACCAGGAGATGAAGCGTGAGTCCCCAGACGCCCGCTCAGGCGCGACTCAACGCGCCACGGGCACCTGGCCCAGCAGGATGCGGTCCTTGCCGTCGTTGCGCACGGCGTTCGGGTTGAGGATGCGCAGCCGGGAGTCCGTGCGCGGCTCCCAGAACCCCAGCCAGATGTTCAGCGCGCGGGCCGTCGAGCCGGGCGGCACGTAGATGGGGAACTCGTCCTTCACCGTCTCACCGGGCTTCCACTGCGACGTGGGCAGCATGCCGCCCGCGGGCTTGTGGTCCACGTTGATGCGCTCGGCGCGGCCGTCCGCGTCCTCCACGTGGACGAAGATGAGGTAGTCGTCGTCCATGGCCTGGAGCACCTTGAAGTAGAGCGCCACCTTCGCCTGGTCTCCGGGCGTCAGCCGGCCGGGCTCCACCGTGGCCCCCACCAGCTCCACCTTGCCGCCCAGGTTGGCGCCGCTCTTCACGGACAGGGGGGGCACCTGGGTGACGGTGGCCGCACGCCGCTCCTGCGCGCTCGCGCCGCCGGGCGCCTCCACGATGCAGGCGCTGCCGAGCAGCAGGAGCGACGGGAGCAGGACACAAGAGGGCTTGAGACGCATCACGACCGGGTTCTACCCGGCCACGGGCGCTGCATCCACCGGCGCGTTGGTGTATGCGAACCCGCGCACATGAAGACGCCCAACGCCCTCGACACCCTGACCGCTCAGGTGCCGCCCGCCCCCTCTCCCGCTCCTACCCCGGGCGGGGGTTCCACGCAGCCGGGCACCGGCACGCCCCCCTCGGACAGCTTCCCCGCGGGCGACGTCGTGGGCATTGGCGCCGCCGCCCTCTTCGTCCTGCTGATGGTGCTGGCCGCCCGGAAGCTGTTCTTCCGCAAGCGCCCCGAGGAGAAGAAGCCCCCCACCGTCCCCCCCGCGGCCGAAAAGCCCGCCCTCCCCGCCGAGCAGCCCCGGCTGCGCGTGGAGTTGCCCCCCTCCGAAGCGGAGGCCGCCCGGCTCCGCGAGGCCGAGGCCGCCCACGACCGCGCCGAGGCCCTGGCCCGCCAGCGCACCGAGGCCGCCCAGGCCGCCCGCACCGCCACGGACGCCGCCGAGCGCGCCCGGCTGGAGGCGGAGGCCCGCACCCTCAAGGAGCGCGAAGAAGAGGAGAAGCGCGCCGAGTACCGCGCCAAGAAGGCCGCGGACGACGAGGCCCGGGAGCGCCGCAAGCGCGAGCAAGTCGAAGCCCAGCGGCTGATGGAGGAGGAGCGCGCCCGCGAGGCCGCCGCCGCCGAGGAAGCCCGCCGCGCCGAGGAAGCCGCCGCGCGCGCCAAGGTGGAGGCCGAGGCCGGCCGCACCCTGGCCCAGGGCCTGGACAAGACCCGGAACCAGGGCTTCATGGCCCGGCTCAACGGCCTGTTCGGCCAGCAGCGCCAGGTGGACGAGTCCGTCCTGGCGGAGCTGGAGGAAATCCTCTTCACCGCCGACATCGGCGTGCGCACCGCCAACCACCTGGTGGAGGTGGCCCGCGAGAAGCTCAAGCGCAACGAGCTGAAGGACCCCGAGCGCATCAAGGGCCTCATCCGCGACGAGGTCGCCCGCATCTGTGACTTGCCCGTGCCGCGCTCCCTGGAAGGCGGCGGCCCGCCGCACGTCGTCATGGTGGTGGGCGTCAACGGCGCCGGGAAGACGACGACCATCGGCAAGCTGGCCGCGAAGCTCACCGGCGAGGGCAAGAAGGTGGTGCTGGCCGCGGGTGACACCTTCCGCGCCGCCGCCACCGAGCAGCTCGACGTGTGGGCCGAGCGCGCCCAGGCCCAGTTGGTGAAGGGCGCCGAGGGCGGAGACCCCAGCGCCGTCATCTTCGAGGCCGTCAAGAAGGCGAAGGAGGAAGGCGCGGACGTCCTCATCGCGGACACCGCCGGCCGGCTCCACACCAAGGCTCCGCTGATGGAGGAGCTGAAGAAGGTGAAGCGCGTCATGGACAAGGCCCTGCCCGGCGCGCCGCACGAGGTGCTGCTGGTGCTGGACTCCACCAACGGCCAGAACGCGATTCAGCAGGCCAAGCAGTTCCACGAGGCCGTGGGTGTCAGCGCCATCGCCCTGACGAAGCTGGACGGCACCGCGAAGGGCGGCGTCGTCATCGGCATCTGCGACGAGCTGAAGCTCCCCGTCGTCTGGGTGGGCGTGGGCGAGAAGGTGGCCGACCTGCGCCGCTTCGAACCGCGCGAGTTCGTCCGCGCCCTCTTCGACTGAGGGCCCGCGTCACTCCCCCATCAGCCCGGGGATGAGCTGCTCCAGCAGCTCCTTCGACTGGGCGTCCATCTCCTGGAAGGCCTCGAAGCCCTGCATGCCCTGGAGCGCCTCCAGGTCCATGCCGGGCAGCGACTGCAGGGCCTCCAGTCCTTCCAGGCCCTCGAAGCCCCCCAACAGCGACTCCAGACGGGGCTTGCCCAAATCCTCGTCGCCCTTCGCCTCCCGCCACCAGCGCGTGCGCAGCCGCTCCAGCGCGCTCGCGTTGGCGGGGCTCGCCTTCGCCAGCTCCTTCGTGAAGCAGTCCTTGCACGTCCACTTGAAGCGGTACGTGTCCACGTAGGCGCGCAGGGCCTTGAGGAAGGCGGCGTCTCCCACCAGCTTCCGCGAGGCGTGGTGCAGCAGGGGCGCCTTGCCGTAGACGAGCGCGCCGTACTCCATCTCATCCGCGAAGTGGCCCGTGGGCCGGTCCGCGCGGCCGTCCTTCCCACCCGTCATCCGGTACAGGTGGTACTGCCCCACCAGCGTCTCCTGGCGCACCGACTCCGCCACCTTCTTGCCGTGCTTCCATTCGAGGTAGAGGAGCGCGGCGTACTGGGCCAGCGACTCGTCCACCACCGGCTCCAGGATGGGGTCCGAGCCCACGAGCCCCGCGAAGTACTGGTGCGCCACCTCGTGCGCCACGGTGAACTCCAGCGTGCGCTCCATGGCGCCGTTGAGCTGCCCCAGCACCCCGCCCCCGCCCCCGCTCTGCCCCAGCATGCCCAGCATCGCCTCCAGGTCCTCCATGCCCGGCATGCCGCCGCCCAGCATCTCGGAGGCCCCCGCCGCGCCGCGGTACAGCTGCGTCGCGATGGTGACCAGCCCCGGGAACTCCATGCCGCCCGCGCCTCCCGACAGCGGCGCCTGCACCACGCGGAAGTGCGTGTACGGCAGCGGCCCCAGACGGCGCTCGAACTCCGCCAGCATCGACGTGGCGTACTTCAACACGCGCTCGCCCGCGGCCTGGTCCGTTGCGGCGTAGTGGCTCTCCACCGTGACGCCATTCACCGTGGCGGTGGTGCTGGCGTAGCCCCGCGACACGAAGAGGGGAAAGTCGCGCACCGCCGCGGCGGCGAAGGCGTAGCGCACCCGCCCATCCCGCTCCGGAATCTCACCCATGGGCACGCCCGTGGCGTGCACCGCCCAGCCCGAGGGCACGGTGACGGTGGCCAGCACGTGCGCCGGCTCATAGAGGCCCAGGTCGCCAATCCCCTGCGGCCCATCCCAGGGCTGGCCGTTCTCGCCCACCGGAGGAACCTGGGGCACCACGCCCACCAGGCTGATGAAGTCCGCCGTGGCGGAGAAGGCCCCGTGGTCGCCGCCCGAAGGACGCCCGCCACCACCGCCCATCAAACCGCCGAGGAGTCCTCCTGCGGCCCCGCGCGAGGGCGCGGCGGCGCGCGGCACCAGGCCCTCCACCGCGACGTCCAGGACCGCGGCGGCGCCCGGCGGCACGGGCTCGGACTCCAGGGACAGGCGGTACAGCGTGGGCTCCGGCCGCTCCAGCTTGACGGGTCGGCCTCCCAGCTTCGCGTCCGACAGCGTCACGCGGCGGCCCTGCGCGTTGGGCGTCATCCGCAGGTACAGCTCGGTGAGCGGACGCTTCCGGGCCAGCACCTCCACCTGCACCCGGCCCTTCACCCCACGAGTCTCCGGGTCCACCTCCAACTGCACGCGGTAGAGCGGCAGCTCCTCCAGGGGCCCCAGCGCCTTCGCGGCCCGCTCACGCTCGGCGGGCTTCAGGTGCTGGAGGCACAGCTGCACCTCGGGAGAAACCAGGGGTTCCGCGGGCGCACGGCCCCACGCCGGCGTCCCGGAGAGCGCACACCACAGCAGGCACCCATGGAGGAAGGTCCGCATCCGGCCATGCTAATTGACCCGGGTCACCCCTGCTCATCTACCCTGGACCTCCCATGCATTCTCGAACGCTCGTCATGGCCGCCACCCTGGGGCTGATGGCCTGTGCGCGGCAGGTGCCCGCCTCGGCCACGCCCACCTCCACCTCGACCGAGCCCCGTGCCGTTCGGCTCCTGCTGGACACGCCCGCCCGAGAGACCCACACGCTGACCAAGCTGCGCGAAGACATCGAGGTGGACGCCACCGAAGGCGAGCGCACGCCGCGCGTCGTCGCCACCGGCCAGACGCCCACGCTGAGCCTCGACGGACACCGGGCGCGCCTCTACGGCGACGCGAAGGGCACGCTCGGCATCGCCGTGGACAACTTCCTGCTGCTGGAGGTGCTGGACGCCAGTGGACAGGTGACTCGGCGCGCCACCGTGGGCTTCACCGAGGCGGTCCACATGGGCCGGGAGCAGGTGGACAGCGTGGGCCGCCGCGCCTTCAACTTCGAGGCGGGCGAAGTGGACATCACCCACCTGCTGCCCGACTCCGCCCCCTTCCAGGTCCGCGCGACCGCGCTGGACACCTGGGGCGTGGGACGGGTGAGCGACGTATACCTGCTGCTCGCCCCGGGCAGCCGCGCCGACAACGACGACCTGCGCGACCAGTAGAACCGTGGCGCCGTCCCGCCCACGTCGAGGGCGGGACGATTCACGACCGCATCAGAAGCGGATCGCGCCGGCCGGAGGAGGAGCCTGAAGCCGCGCACCGCCACCGCGCACCGAGCGGATGCCACCCAGGACGGCATCACAGTCGACGGAACCGCACACTTCCTTGGAGGTCAGCGGGCTGGCGCCACCCTGCGTCGCCATCACCGCGCCCACCGTGCCGGCGGCGACCACCGCGCCAATGCCGGCCCACACGTACCAGCGGCCGTACCACGGCTTGGAGCCCTCCACCTCGGGCGTCTCCGGGTCCCCTGCGAACGACAGGCCCGGGGCCGTGTCGTCGTCGGGGTCCAGCTTCGAGGACGGCTCCAACACCGGGCTCTTCGGCACGTCGGCGGTGGCCACGGACGTGTCCAGCAGGGGCCGCAGGTTGCCCGTCACCTCGTACGTCCGGCCCGCGAAGACGGTGATGTTGTGCACGTCCGGCTTGAAGCCCGGGGCCCGGAACTCAATCTCACGCGAGCCCGGGCGCAGCAACACGTTGGCCTGCGGCACGGCGCCCACCTGCTGCCCGTCCACCATCACCACCGCGTCCGCCACGTCCGCCGTCAGCGTGGCGAAGCCCATGGTGGCGTCCATGGACACCAGCACCTCCGCCTGCGTGCCCGACTTCACGTCGATGCGCCGCGTGAAGTCGGCGTAACCCTGCCGGCGCACCAACAGGTGGTGCTCGCCCGGGCGGACCTCCACCGGCACGACGGCCGAGGAGAGGACGCCGAACTCCTTCCCATCCACGAACAGCTTCGCGCCGCGCACGTTGCCCGTCATCCGGACGAGCACCTCCGTCTTCACGGGCGTCAGCGGCGCCAGCAGCAGGTCATCCTCGGCTGCGGGCTTCTTGCTTCCCTTCGCGGGCGCCTTCGCGCGCGCGGGCTTCTTGGCGGGCGCCTTCGCGGGCTTCTTCTTCACCACCTTGGGCTTGCCCGTCTTGGGCTTCGACGGCGAGGTGAGCGGCGCCAGGAAGTCATCCTGCGCGAGCGCGGCCGAAGGGGCGGCCAGGACAGTCACCAGGGCGAAGACGACGATGCGGTGGAGGCTCATGACGAACCGAAGGTTAGAGAGTCATCCCAAGGGAATCAAACAGAGTCCCAGGGCATTGCGGATTGGGAGAATATCCGCGCTCCATGCACCGCGTCCTGCCCACACTGGCCCTCCACCTCAGCGTCCTCTCCCTCACCGCGTGCGCCGCGAAGGCGCCGCCCCGGACGGAGCCCGTGCCGCCGCCTCCACCCGCGGTGAAGATTCCCGCCGGCTGCGAGCAGAACCAGGGCGGCGAGTACCACCACGCGGGGAACCCGGCCTTCCGGTACTACGGCGACGATGATGGCAGCACACTCTCACTCGCCGTCGTTCGCGCACATGACTCGGCAGCGGTGGACGCCCCGGACGCGGGCTCGCCGTCCATCGTCCTGCGGCGCACCCCCGCGGGCTTCGTGGGCGAAACGCGTGCCACCGGCTTCTCCGGCGCGGGGACACCCTGCCCCGTCACCTTTCCGACAGAGGTGGTGCGGTGCACGGACGCGGGCCTGACGCTGCGCTCGGCGACCAGCACCTCCATCGACGAGGACTGCCGCACGGCGCCGTCGGGCGCCCCCAGCGTGCGGCTGGAGCAGGTGCTGCTGCGGGGCCCGCCGGACGCGGGCACCTCGCCGGACGCCGGCACCTAGAAACGCGAAAGGGGTGAGGCGGCGCGGTGCCAGCCTCCCCCCCAGCCTTCCCGAAGGAAGGATGCCGCTCAGGCCGCGCGGCGGGGCTGCTCGTCGGCGGCGTCCACCGCGGGGGTGGACTCCACCAGCTTCATCCGGCCGGACAGTCCCTGCAGGAGGCTGGAGCTGCCCACGTACAGGAAGCCCGCCAGGAACAGGACGATGAAGGGCACCGACGTGTAGATGCGCGCGTCGATGGCGAACCACAGCGCGCCGGTGAAGTAAGCGGCGAACAGCAGCTCCACCAGCGGCAGCAGCGACTTGCTGCCCCGGTACGCCTTCTTGACGGTGACGGCCTTCTTGCCCTCGGCGCCCGTCTTCGGCGTGCGCGCGAAGCCCGACTGCTGGTTGAGCAGCGCCTCGGCCACCGCCTTGGCGTTGCTGATGGCCATGCCGATGCCCAGGCTCATGAGGAACGGCAGGTACTTCACCCGCTCCCACCCCTTCGCGCCGCGCTCACGCTGCGCCGCCACGTAGAAGAAGCAGACGCTGGCGGTGGCCGTGAGGAAGAAGGGCAGGTCCAGGAACAGCGTGCCGTAGAGGCCGTGCTGGAAACGCACCACCATGCTGATGGGCATCAGCACCGACAGCAGCACCATCAACAGGTACGCCATGTTGTTGGTGAGGTGGAAGAACGCCTCGCGCTTCACCACCAGCGGCAGGTCGCTCTTGAGAATGGTGGGCAGCAGCTTCTTCGCCGTCTGGATGGAGCCCTTGGCCCAGCGGTGCTGCTGGCTCTTGAAGGCGTTCATGTCCACCGGCACCTCGGCCGGGGAGATGACCTCGGGCAGGAACACGAACTGCCAGCCCTTCAACTGGGCGCGGTAGCTCAGGTCCAGGTCCTCGGTGAGCGTGTCGTGCTGCCAGCCGCCCGCGTCGGAAATCGTGTCACGGCGCCAGATGCCGGCGGTGCCGTTGAAGTTGAAGAAGCAGCCCGCGCGGTTGCGCGCGGTGTGCTCGATGATGAAGTGCCCGTCCAGGAAGATGCTCTGGGCCTGCGTCAGCAGCGAGAACTCACGGTTCAGGTGGCCCCAGCGCACCTGCACCATGCCCACCTTGTCGTCCGAGAAGAACGGCACGGTGCGCATCAGGAAGTCGGGGCTGGGCACGAAGTCCGCGTCGAACACGGCCACGAACTGGCCCTTCGCCAGCTTCAGGCCGTTCTCCAGCGCCCCCGCCTTGAAGCCCTGGCGGTTGACGCGGTGGATGTAGACGATGTCATGCCCCTTCTGGCGCTGACGCTCCACACACGCCCGGGCGATGCCACACGTCTCATCCGTCGAGTCGTCGAGGACCTGGATTTCGAGCAGGTCGCGCGGATAGTCGATGCGGCACACCGACTCCACCAGGCGCTCCACCACGTACATCTCATTGAAGATGGGGAGCTGGATGGTGACCTTGGGCAGCGACTCCAGCTTGCCCTTTGGCGTCGGCAGCTTGAACTTGTGCCGGTAGTACAGGAACGCCATCCGGTACCTGTGCGAGCCGTAGACTCCCAGCACGCACAAGAGACTGAAATAGACGCCCAGGAAGATGATCTCGACGGTGGTCATCGGTGACGCTCAACCCCTGCCACAGCCCAGAGGGCCTGCGGTCCTTCCGTGCGGGGCGGCCCGGCTGATTCCGTCTCGCGCGGACCGGCGCGAGATGGGTCGTCCAAGCCCCCACATCGTATGTACCCGAAAAGACAAGGTTTTGACCTTCGGGGAGTGATCGGCGCCGGACAATAGGAATGCGTTCAAGGCCGTGTCAAACTATTCCCCGGATTTGAACGTTCCGTTCACGGGGCACTGACACCCTGCGTCACTCCGATGACACCCAGCTTGTGTCCCTGGCGCCGGGGTTGAAACAACGCCAGGGGTTGACCGACCTGCGGGGTCAGCTCACCGCGCGGCGAGGTGCGCCCAGGCCCGGCGGATTCTCTACGGCGGGGGCCTCCAGGACACCGGCTTCGTCACGGGTGGCCAGCGCCAGGATGCGCTCCGTCAGCGCGGCGAAGTCCAGCCCCGCCCTGGCGGCGATTTTCGGCAACAGGCTGGTGGGGGTGAAGCCCGGCAGCGTGTTCACCTCCAGCACCACGTCGTTCTCCGTGTCCGAGCACATCAGGTCCACCCGCGCCTGCCCGCGGCAGCCCAGCGCGCGGTAGGCCGCCAGCGCCAGGGCCTCCACGTTGGCCACGCGCGTAGGAGACAGCCGGGGTGGGCAGAAGTACGCGGCCCCGCCCTTGTACTTGGCATCGAAGTCGAAGCCCTCGCGCGGCGTGGCCACCTCGCAGCTGCCCAGCACCTGGCCTCCGACGATGCCCACCGTGACTTCCCGGCCCGTTACGTAGCGCTCCACCAGGGCCTCGCCGCCGAACCGGCTGGCCTGCGCCACCGCGAACGCCAGCGCCTCCGGCTCACGCACCACGGCCAGCCCCACCGACGAGCCGCCGCACGCGGGCTTCACCACGCACGGGAAGCCCAGGTCGCCGTGCAGGGCCAGGGCGCGCCACGCGTCCTCGCGCGCCACCGTGTAGCCATGGGGTGTGGCCAGGTTGTGCAGGCGGAAGAGCCGCTTCGCGAAGGGCTTGTTCATGGCCAGCGCCGACGCCAGCACGCCCGAGCCCGTGTACGGCAGCTCCAGCAACTCCAGCAGGCCCTGCACCCGGCCGTCCTCGCCCATGCGCCCATGGAGCGCGACGAAGGCCACGTCCAGCTCGGCCGCGCGCAGTGCGCGGTCCAGGCCCGGCCCCGCGAAGATGCGGGTCACCTGATGGCCCCGGGACTCGAGCGCCGCCACCACGGCCTCTCCCGTCTTGAGCGAAATCTCCCGCTCCTCGCCCCACCCGCCCATCAGCACTCCCACGCGCTTGCCCATGTCGATGTTGCCTCCTGGGCGGAGCACAGAGCATGGATGATGCCAGCCGCGCGGTGGTGGGCGGAGCGGGACGGTCTCCCTCGGAGACCGCATCGGGTGAGGGGCTTCAACCACGCCGTGCGCGAAGAGCAGGCGTGTCCTCCGGGCCGCGGCGTGGCCGGGGCGCCACGGAGCGGGCGGCCCGCGTCAGGCGCCGCTCCGTCTCCACGCCGCGAGCCGCGGACCTCGGGTGAGGCAGGTCAGCTGGCCGGGAACTCCGGCTCCAGGACGGGGCCCGGTCCGGTGGTGCCCGCGTCATCCTGAAGCCCGGCGTCCAGCTCTTCCGAGCCCGCGTCCAGGTCAGGGGTTCCCGAATCCGTGTTCAGGCCACCGTCGGTGTTCAGACCACCGTCGGTGCCCGCATCGGAGCCGCCATCGGACGGCGCGCCGTCTTCGGGGACACACGCGTTGTCGACGCAGGTGTAGCCCTCCAGGCACTGGTTGAGCTCATCGCAGGGCTGCCCTTCCTCGTCGAAGTCGACGAGGAGGCTGCATGCGGACAGCCCGGTGCTCAGGGCCATGAAAGCAACGAGGTTTCGCAAGGGACGGCGCATGGCTAGTAGTTCCGGAGATCGTCATCGTCGAGTGCGGGCCGCTTCTTCTTCTCTTCCTCTCGCCGCCGCTCCTCCTGCCGACGCCGCTCTTCCTGCTCGCGCTGCGCCGCGGCCTCCTCCTGCTTGCGCCGCTCCTCCAGCTCCTTGCGCTGGCGCTCCACCTCTTCACGGCGCTTGCGGAGCTCTTCCTCGCGCTGGCGCGCCTCGTCCTCCTGCGCGCGCTTGTTGGACGTGCCGGGCTCCTTCTGCTTCGAGGCAGGCGCCGTCTGCGCGGGAGGCGGAGGCATGGGCAACGGCTCCTTCTCCGCGGCGGGGGCCTCCTTCGGCGCGGGAGGCGTGTCCTGCGGCGCGGCCGCGGGGACGGGAGACGGCGCGGGGCGGCTCGCACGGGAGGTCGACTTCGAACCACCGCCGCCACCGTTGGCGAAGGCCAGGTAGCCGCCCGCGCCCGCCGACGCGAGGCCCAGGAGGATGCCGACGTCGGCCACCAGCGCGTACGTCTTGCCCGTGCTCTTGAGGTCCTGGGCGCGGCTGCTGTTCTGCGCCGCGCGCTTGAAGTCATCCGACTTCGCGGAGGCCTCCATGCCGAAGTAGACGCCGCCGGCCAGCAGCGCCACGCCGGTGGCCATCAGCACGTAGCCCACGGTACGGCGCGTGTTGCTGACGCCACCCGCGAAGTGCGTCACCGGCTTTCCGTCCTGGCGCGGCGCATCCGCCGACACCAGCTGCGCCAGCAGCGCCTGCGAACCATCCACCAGCCCATCCCCGCGCGGCACCGTCCCCAGCGCATAGGCCTGGTTGTGGCCATCCGACACGTCCAGGCGCAGCCCCGTCACCTCCAGCGGCGCGGTCCCGGCGCCACCGCGCACCAGGAGCGCCAGCACCTGGGACACGCCCGCGAGCGTTCCCAGCTCACGCAGGGCCGCGTCGCGCTCCGGGCTCTCCGGCTTGCGCGCCGCCTGCTCGGTGAACGTCTGCAGGCCCTTCTGCGCCGCCACGGGGGCCAGCGACAAGCTGACCTCGCCCTCGCGCTCCCGGCGCTGCGTCAGCGCGTAGCCCGGCGCCACCACCGTCACGTAGTGGTCCGCGGCCGTGAGGTCGGCGACGTCGACCGGCGAGATGCCCCGGAACTGGCCGTCCACGAACACCTGGGCCGGTACCGGCTCGGTGCTCACGCGCAAGCTGGCCTTGGTGCCGGTGAGCACCGCCTTGCGCTCCTTCTCCACGAAGGTCATCTCCTCCGGCGGGAAGAAGTTGGGCGAGAAGCGCGCCTCCGGGTTCAGCGCCAGCGCGGTGCGAATCTCCAGCTGCGCGGCGGTGTTCTCACCGTTGGCCACCTGCGACGCGGCCTTCATCACCCGCGCGCGGCTCAGCTCGGTGAAGCGCTGGGAGAGGTCGGCGCCCTCGTAGCCGCGCACCGCCTTGTCGAAGTGCTCGAGCGCCTTCTCGGTATCGAGCTCGTCGTAGGCGCGCTGGCCCGCCTTCATCGCCTCGGCGGCCTCGTCCTCACGGGCCTGACGCTCGCGCTGCCCGTCCGCGTCCAACGCGTCCGACAGGCGGACCAGCTTCAGCCGCCCCGAGCGCGTCACCGCCAGCTCCGCCTCGCGCGCCAGCCGGGCCGCGTCGCCACGGGCCGCCGCGTCCAACGCAATGGCCACCACGGTGACCGATGCCGCATCGGCCGGCGCATCCGCCGTCGCCGCGCTCAAGGCCCGGGGTACCAGCCGCGAGGACACCGGCGTCTGCGCCGCCGCGGGTCCCACGGCCAGCAGTCCCACCAGCCATCCACTCAACGCGGCGTGAACCGCTCGCACATTCGAAGGTCGCATCTCTCGTTCACCTTTTGCCCGTTGCGCATCAAACGGACTGCACGGCGAAATGCAAGTGAGAAGGAGTCCTCAACGACCCGCTGCCCGGGATGGAGTGCGCGCGGGAGCGGATGCCATTCCGTGGAGATAGTCCAGGGCGACCCTCAAGGGATAGTCCTCCAGCTTCGCGGTGACGTCCCAGGGCTTGAGATTCTCGGGCAGCCCTCGAGGCTCGGGCGCGGCGGGCTCGGTCGCCGCCGTCGGCTCGGCGCGGAAGTGGCGCTGCAGGTCCTTCTCCCGCACCACGTCGCGCGGCACCTTGCCTCCTGGCTCGTCGGGGACGAGGAAGTCCGGGGTGATGCCGCGCTCCTGGATGCTGCGGCCCTTGGGCGTGTAGTAGCGCGCGATGGTCAGCTTCAGCCCGGAGCCGTCCTCCAGCTCGATGACCGTCTGGACGCTGCCCTTGCCGAAGGTGGGCGCGCCCAGGATGGTCGCGCGGCCATGGTCCTGGAGCGCGCCCGCCACGATTTCGGACGCGGAGGCGCTGCCCGCGTTGACCAGCACCACGACGGGGTAGTCCTTCTCCGTGTCGCGGTCCTTGCTGCGCTCCACGGTGGCGTTTCGGCCATCCCGCCCCCGCGTGGAGACGATGGGCAGGTTGCCCGGCAGGAACCGGTCGCTCACCGCCACTGCCTGGTCCAGCAGCCCGCCCGGGTTGTTGCGCAGGTCCAGCACCAGCCCGCGCAGCTCCTTGCCGCCGTTGAGCGCGCGAAGCCGGTCCAGCTCCTTGCGGAGGTACAGGTCGGTGCGGTCCTGGAAGTTCTTCACCTTCACATGGCCGATGCCACCATGCAGCGCGCCCTCCACGGACACGATGCGGATGTGGTCCCGGATGATGGCGATCTCGCGCGGCGCGCTGAAGCCCGCGCGCATGATGGTCAGCAGCACGCGCCCGCCGGCCGGGCCGCGCATCTTCTGCAGCGCGCGCCCCACGTCCATGCCCTCGGTCCGCTCACCGTCGATGCCGACCAGCTCATCGCCGGCCTTGATGCCCGCGCGCGCCGCGGGCGTGTCGTCGATGGGCGCCACCACGACAATGCGCTCGCCCTTGCGCGCGATTTCGATGCCCAGGCCGCCCCACTCGCCCGAGGTGTCGATTTTCATCTCCCGGTACACGTCGGGCGGGAGGAACACCGTGTGCGGATCCAACGTCTCCAACATGCCCTGGATGGCGCCGTACATGAGCCGCTGGCGGTCCGGCGACTCCACGTAGTTGTTCTCCACGTAGGAGAGCACTCGCGCGAACACCTCCAGCTGCCGGTACGTGGCGTCGTCGCGCTCGGCCTGCTCCGCGCGGCCCGCCGTCCCCGCGTCCTTCCTGAGCGGCTCCGCGGCATGCGCCCACGGAGCACTCAGGAGGAAGAAGGCGGTCAGCGCCGCGCGCCATGGCTGGGAGGAACCCGTCACGTCGGTACGTCCTTTCCCGGGGCGGCCCCGGAAGGCTCGTACCAGTCTACCCGGCCCTCACAGCTCCGCCGAGTCGGCGAAACGCACCAGGTGCGACACCAGCTCGTCCGGGCGCTCCAGCTGCGGCACGTGCCCGAAGCCATCCACCACGCGCACCTGGGCATGGGCAGGCAGGTGGGCGCGGTACCAGTTCAGCGTCTCCGACGGCAGCAGCCGCTCACTGCCGCCCCACAGGAACAGCAGCGGCATGGCCAGGTTGCGCACCTGCTCCGGCAACAGGCAGGCGCGCGTGGCCAGCGCCTCCGCGGTCAGCGCCCGCACGGTGGGTGTGTCGTAGAAGTGCCGCAGCTCGTAGGCGAACAGCAGCGCGGGCAGGGGCGGACGGTGGAACAAGCGCCGCGTGAAGGCACGCGCCTCCGCCGGGGACTTCACGACGAACGAGTTGAGCAGCGCGGTGTTCTCCGCCTCCGGCAGTTGCGCGCCCGCGGGAGCCACCAGCGCCAGCGCGCGGACCCATTCGGGGTACTCCGCCGCCAGGTTCACCGCCATGGCGCCCCCCAGCGAGTTGCCCACCACGTAGGCCGGCGCCTTCACCACCTCTTCCACGTAGGCGCGCAGCACGTCGAACTGGTTGCGCACGCACACCTCGCCGCCGCAGTACTCCACGGAGAAGCCGTGCCCCGGCAGGTCCGGGGCGTACACGCGCGAGAAGCGCTTCGCCATCCCGAAGAGCGTGCGTCCGAAGCCGTTCGCCGAGCCGCCCAGCCCGTGCACCAGCACCACCGGCGGCCCCTTGCCCTGCCCCGTCAATGCGTAGTGGTGCACCGTCTGGCCACCGACCTGCACTGTCGTGGACTCGACACCTCGCGCCACCAGCATGTGCCGCAGCGCTTTTTGCATTCCGCCCATCAGGTCCATGCGCTCGCCTGCTCCTCGCAGAAGGGTCCCACGACAATAACAACGCGTCCGCGAACTTGCCGCAATGCGTCAGGGCCCGGGCGTCAGCCACAGGGCGGGGTCGACCGCCTGCCCGCCTTTGCGCACCTCGAAGTACAGGTAGGCCCCCTTGAGAGAGCCGGTGTCTCCGACCTCGCCCACCACGTCTCCGGGGAGCACCATGTGGCCCAGCTCGGCGGTGATGGAGGACAGGTGGGCCATGAGGGTGTGATAGCCGTCGCCGTGGTCCAGGATGAGCAGGTTGCCGTAGCCGCGGAGGGCGCCGGCGTAGGCGACGGTGCCCTCGGCCACGGCCCGCACCGGCGTGCCCGCGGCGGCGCGGATGTCCAGGCCCTTCTGGACGGTGACCGTGTTGAAGCGCGGGTTGACGACCTTGCCGAAGCCCACCTCGACGATGCCTGACACGGGCCGAGGGAGCCTGCCTCGCAGCGCACCGAAGCCGCTCGTCGCGGGCAGCTCCTTCAGGTCCTGCACCATGCGCGTCAGCTCCGCGTCGGCCTGCTCCAACTCGCGCACCGCGCGCCGGGCCAGCTCCGCCTCGCCCGCGAGCGTGCCGACCACCTCCTCCAACCCTTCCTGCTGCATGCGGGCCAGCCGCTCCTGCTCCTGGAGGAAGGCCATGCGCGCGGCGAGCGACGCATGGAGCCGCTCCAGCTCGCGCGTCGCCTGACGCTGCAGCCGCGCCACACGCTGCACGGTGCGCAGCAGCTCCAGGTCGCCGGACATGCTGGCCTCCAGCGCCCGGGCACGCCACACCAGCGCGGCGAAGTCCTCGGCCGACAGCAGCACCTCCAGCGGGCGGCGGCGCATCAGGCGGTACAGCGTGCGCAGGCGCGGAGACAGCCGGCGCAGTTGCAGCCGCAGCGCCTCGGCCAGCACGGCCTGCTCGCGCTCCGCCAGCAGCACGCGCCGGCGGAACACCGCCAGGTCCCCTTCCAGCGAGCGCACGCGCCGGCGGGAGAAGGCGGCCATCTCCTGCATCAGCTCCACGCCTTCCAACACGGAGAGCTTCTTCGCCTCCACCAGCGCCAGCGTCGCGCGCTGCGCGCTCAGCCGCTCACGCACCGCGGCCTGTTCGGCCTCCTCGGCCGCCGTCGCCGGAGCCGCCGCCGCGGCCGTCGAGGCCCACAGCCCCAGTGCCAGGAGGAGGAGGCGCCAGCTCATACGCGGAGGAAGCGCCCCACGGCGACGAAGCTGCCGCCCAGTCCCAGGCCGCAGCCAGCGCACAGCAGCTCCAGCGCCAGCCGGGGCTCCACCCACGGCGCCGCGACGCCGGGCCCCAACAGGAAGGCGAAGAGCGTGCCCAACGTGGGCCCCAGCACCCGGCCGAAGGCCCAGAGCCCGAAGAGGGCCACCGCCGCGCCCAACACGCCCTGGAGCAGGCCCTCCAGCAGGAAGGGCGCCTTGACGAAGCGGTCCGTGGCGCCCACCAGCTTCTGGATTTCAATCTCGCCGCGCCGCGAATAGATGGCCAACTGCAGCGTCGCCGCCACGATGACCACGGTGGCGCCCAGCACCACCGCGAAGGCCACCAGCGAGCCGAAGCGCAGCGCCCGGGCGATGGCGGACAGCCGCTGCACCGCCGCCTCGCCATAGTCCACGCCGGCCACGCCGGGCGTTGCTCGCAGCGCCTTCGCCAACGCCAGGAGCGCGTCCGGGTTGCGCCGCTCCGGCGGCACGCGCAGCTCCAGCGACACCGGCAGCGGGTTCTCCGGCAGCTCCGCCAGCGCCTCGCCCAGGTCGCCCAGCTCCGTGCGCAGCCGTGAGAGCGCTGCGTCCGGCGACACCAGCGTCACCTCACCCCCGCTGAGCGCCAGCACGCGGGCACGCACCCCGTGGACCTCGTCCGCGTCCAGTTCCGGCGACAGGTACACCGTCACCTCCACCTCGCCGCCGAGCGACGCCAGGAGGTTGTCCAGCACCCGCGCCGCGCCCCGGGCCATGCCCGCGGAGAACAAGGCGATGGCGATGGTCGTCACCGCGATGAAGTGCACGAAGGGCGAGTGCTTCAGCCCCACCGCCGCCGAGCGACAGAAGTACGTCACCTTCGACAGCGCGCTCATACCACCATCCGGCGCGCCGCCTTGACGCCGTCCTCGTCGGACACAATCTGCCCGCGCTCCAGGCGCACGGTGCGCTTCTGGTAGCGCGAAAGCAGCGTCGCGTCGTGCGTGGCCACCATCACCGTGGTGCCGCGCACGTTGACCTGCGTGAGCAGGTCCATGATTTCGACGGTGAGCGCCGGGTCCAGGTTGCCGGTGGGCTCGTCCGCCAGGAGGATGGTGGGGTCATTGACGAGCGCCCGCGCGATGACGACGCGCTGCTGCTCTCCACCCGACAGGCGCAGCGGGAACGAGCTCGCCTTGTGCTCCAGCCCCACCAGCTTGAGCATGCGCCGCACCTTCTCGCGCGCCTCCGCGCGGGGCACCCCCAGCACGTCCAGCGTGAAGGACACGTTGTCCTCCACCGTCCGGTGTGGCAGCAGCTTGAAGTCCTGGAACACCACCCCGATGTTGCGCCGCAGGTACGGCACCGCGGACTCACGGATGCGGGCGATGTTGCGGCCGCCCACGAGAATCTGCCCCTTGGTGGCTTTCTCCGCGCAGAAGATGAGCTTCAGCAGCGTCGTCTTCCCCGCGCCCGAAGGGCCCGTGAGAAACACGAACTCGCCCTTCTCCACGTTGAGGTTGATGTCCGACAACACCGGTGGGTCGCCGGGATACGCCTTGTATACGTGGAAGAACTGAATCATGGCGGCGAGCGGAAGGCCGCCAACCTACCACGCCCGGGCGGCATCCCCCACGCACGCCCCGCGAGAGGGATTCCCCCCCGCTCGCCCAGGCCGCGCGAGCACCTGGAGCGATGCCCGGACGGGCACGCCAGGCGCCCACATCCGGGAGACCGCGTGGGCGGCTACTGCTCGCCCTCGCCCGCCAGGTAGCTGAGGATGACCTCGTCGAGGCTCTTCTCCGAGATGAGGTCCTCGCCGAAGAGCGTCTCCACGCCAATCTCGTTGATCTTCGGCTTCTCCTTGAGGGCGCGCGCCGCGGCGACCTCCGGAGGAACCACCACGGGCGCGGGGACCGCCACGGGAGGAGGCGGCGGAGGCGGACGCTGCGCCATGGACTGGCCGGGCTGCAGCTTCACCTGCGCCGGGTCCGTGTCCGCCGCGAGCTGACCGGGCTGGTAGCTGCGCGCGGTGGACTCGTAGCTGTCGTACACCCCGTTGATGAGGTTGCGCAGCATCTCCTTGTGCTGCTCCTCCATCAACTCACGCACGACCTCCGCGAGGTTCTCCGCGTTGAGGATGTCCGCGTAGGACGTCTTCTTCGACGCGAGGATGTTCCCGCCCACGAACAGGTGGGTGATGATGTGGGGGTTGTTGACGCCCGAGTCCTCAGTCTGGACGTGGTAGACCTTCCCCTTGTGCTTGATGTTGTGATTGAAGCCGGTGACGGCTTTTTCGAAGGTTTTCGTCATCGCCGAAGTCGCGGACCGTAGCAGCCGCATCCGCACGACACAAGGTAAGCGTGACCTGCTCGCATCCTTCGTGATGCCACACGCACACGAGTGACTCCCTGGCCCACCAACCGTGCAGGCCACGGCGATTGCCCGGCAGTTCCGTTGAAAAGCTGAAAGCGGCTGGGATACGTACAGGCTGACGGACGGGGTTCTCGACACCCCCACCAACGGCGAGGACGCCCGGATGAAGACCCAAGAGATTGAAAAGAAGGTGCGCCAGCAAGACGCCCAGGTGCTGGCCCAGGGGTACTCGCCCGCCATCCGCGCGATGGAGATTGCCGCCATCGTCTCCTTCGTCTCGTTGGAGGTGGCGCTGGTGTACCGGCTGTGGGGCAACCCCTATGCGGGCACGTGGCTGCTGCTCAGCGCGGTGCTGCTGGGCTACCTCGCCGCGGACTTCGTCTCCGGCTTCGTCCACTGGATGGGCGACACGTGGGGCTCCACGGAGATGCCGCTGCTGGGCAAGGCGCTCATCCGCCCCTTCCGCGAGCACCACGTGGACGAGAAGGCCATCACCCGCCACGACTTCGTGGAGACCAACGGCAACAACTGCCTCATCTCCCTGCCGGTGGCCATCATCGCCCTGTGCCTGCCCATGAGCGGCCCGGGCTGGGTGTTCTGCGCGTCCTTTCTCGGCGCGATGATTTTCTGGGTGATGGCGACCAACCAGTTCCACAAGTGGTCGCACATGGACTCGCCGCCCGCGCTCGTCGGCTTCCTCCAGCGCGTGCACCTCATCCTGCCCCCCGACCACCACCGCATTCACCACACCAAGCCGTACAACAAGTACTACTGCATCACCGTGGGCTGGATGAACAAGCCGCTGACGATGGTCCACTTCTTCCCCACCGCTGAGCGGCTCATCACCTGGGCCACGGGCCTGCTGCCGCGCCAGGACGACATCGGCGCGGAGGCGGCGCGCGCGCTGGTGGTCGCCGCGGGAGGCAGCGAGGCCCCGGTGGTCCAGGCGGCCAAGGAGCTGCTCACCCAGGCCACCGTGCAGGAGAAGCCCGCCTCCACGCGGCCGTAGTCCTCCGCCGTACCAGAACGCCCGCCCGGCCTGCCGCGGCGGGCGTTCGCGCGTCCGCGGCACGCCCCGTCAGAAGGTCAGGTCCACCTGCTCCGCCGCAGTGATGGGCCGGCCCAGGAAACGGGCCCCCACCTCTATGAAGCGCTCCGGCACGTCGGTGACGTAGTACGCGTGCTCCGGCGTGCCTCGCGACGCCGGCGCCAGTCCGTCCCGCTCCGACAGCAGCGCGGCCACGGCGTCCGCGGTGGCCTCCGCCGAGTCCACCAGCGCCACCTGGGGCCCCACCACCTCCGCGATGACGCCCTTGAGCAGCGGGTAGTGCGTGCAGCCCAGCACCAGGGTGTCCACGCCGTCGCGGGTGAACTCGGCCAGGTAGTCGCGCGCCACCAGCAGGGGCACGTCGCCCGTGGTCCACCCCTCCTCCGCCAGCGGCACGAAGAGCGGACAGGCGCGGGCCTTCGCCCGCACCCGTGGGTCCGCGGACTCGAGGGCACGCTGGTAGGCGCCCGAGCGGATGGTGCCGGGTGTGCCGATGATACCCACCCCGCCCCCCTGCGTGCGCGCCAGCGCCGCCCGCGCGCCGGGGAGGATGACGCCCACCACCGGCACTGGCAGCGCCGCCTCCAGCGCGGGCAGCGCCACGGCCGAAGCGGTGTTGCACGCCACCACCAGCAGCTTGATGCCGCGCTCCAGGAGAAACTCCGCGTTCTTCAGCGAGTAGCGCGTCACCACCTCGCCGGACTTGGTGCCGTAGGGCACCCGCGCGGTGTCCCCCAGATACACCGTGCTCTCGTGGGGGAGCCGGGCCATGAGGGCCTTGAGGACGGTGAGCCCGCCGACGCCTGAGTCGAAGACACCAATGGGACTGTGGCTGCCTTGCCGCATGGAGCGTGTCCCTATCACGTTTGATGCCAGCGCCAGCGTCGGCCCCGCTGAACGCACGAAGGGCCGGGATGTACCATCCCGGCCCTCCGCTCACTGCCCAGCCGACCTGCCGCGCTCAGTCCTCGATGAGGTACACCGGCAGCGAGGAGTTCGGGCCCGGGAACTGGTGGGCGACAACGTCGATGACGGGCGAGTTGTCCGGCGAGAAGTACTCGCGACCGTCGCGGGCGCTGGCGTACATCTCCACCACGTAACGGCCGGGCCGCAGGAACTGGTACACCACCACCGAGCTTTCATTCGGGCCATCGACGCAGTCGTGCCAGTCACCGACGTCGCCGTACACCAGCTCGCCGGTGTGGATGTCGCGGAAGTTGATGCCCACGCGCTGCAGGCCGGCCTCGTAGCAGGTCTGGCGGTTCCCGTAACGCGAGCGCAGCTCCCACCGGACAGAGGCCCCGCCAATGGCCCACATCGACCCGGTGTGGGAGGTCGGCTGCCCCAACTGGGTGAGGATGTCGCCCCCGAAGTAGTACCAGGGCAGGCCATTCCTATCGACGGCGACGAGCTCCAACCCGTGGTAGCCCGGGTCCAGGTACGGCGTGCGGATCTGGTTGGCGGCGTGCCCTTCCCAGCACTCGAAGCGCGCCCAGTCACCGCCATCCACGCTCGCCTCGACGTGGGTGATCCCCGCCTGGTTGCAGTTGGGGCTGGGGCTGTAGCTGTTCGGCGGGAAGAGCCAGCTCAGGTAGGCGAAGGACGGCGGAGCGCCCGTCGGGGTCAGGTCCACGTTCACCGTCACGTTGCCGTCCACGGTGAAGGTGCCATGGGTCTCGTACAGCAACTCATTGCCGTAGCCGACGCCTTCCAGGCGGAACGAGTAGGTCCCCGGCGCGAATCGGTGGAGGACGATGCCGTCGAAGCCGTTCGCCTGGCAGTTGTAGCGGCCGTCGTTGGCCAGTTCCTCGCCGGGGATGATGACGTTGACGCCATGGACCGCGCGGACATCGTCGCAGCGCTGGCCACCGAAGCTCCAGCGGAAGGTCACATCCCCCTCGTAGCGGGGCACATCGCAGCACGGCTCTTCATGGACGACACAGCCAGGGAGGATCGCAAACAAGCAGAGGAATGCGACCAGCAACCGGGAGTTCATGGGGCACCTGTCGGTGGGGCAGTGAGGTGTTCGGCCCGCTTCTGCTCCATCCGACGGGCAGCGGCGGGAATTATTCACCGCCATCGGCAATCCAGCTCAAGCAACCAACCGTTTCCCCATTGTTTGACCCTGTCTTATCGGAGTGTTACGCGCTGCTCCCCATGACGCCCCACCTGCCCCTGGCGCTTGGCGCCATGAACTACGTGGAGATCATCCGCGACGCCTCCCTCATCGAGCTGGCAGTCCTGCTGCTCCTGATGGGCGTATCCGTGGCCTCCTGGGCCCTCATCGCCATGAAGGCGTCCCAGCTCGCCAAGGCTCGCGCACAGTCTCTCACCTTCCTCGACACCTTCTGGAAGGCCTCGCGCCTGGAGGCCATCTACCAGACGGCTCAGAAGCTCGACGGCTCGCCGCTGTCGAAGGTCTTCTGCGCTGGCTATGAAGAGCTGACCAAGCTGGCGCAAGCCAAGGAGGGCGGCACCGAAGGCGCGCTGGCCGAGCGGCTGGGCGGCATCGAAAACGTGGAGCGCGCGCTCCACCGGGCCTCCACGGCGCAAATCACCGAGCTGGAGAACCGGGTGTCCTTCCTGGGCACCGTGGGCGCGGCGTCGCCCTTCGTGGGCCTGTTCGGCACCGTCATCGGCATCCTGAGCGCGTTCAACCAGATTGCCGAGCAGGGCAACGCGACGCTGGCCACGGTGGCCGCGCCGGTGGGCAACGCGCTCTTCGCCACCGCCGCGGGCCTGTTCGCGGCGATTCCGGCGGTGGTCGCCTACAACTCGTTCGTCAGCCGCATCAAGGTGTTCGACACGGAGATGTCGAACTTCTCCGCGGACTTCCTCAACATCATCAAGCGGCACTTCTTCCGCTAGCCGGGGGCCACCATGGGAATGGGCGGAGGCAACCGCGGCGGTGGCCGCACCACCATGAGCGAAATCAACGTCACGCCCATGGTGGACGTGATGTTGGTGCTGCTCATCATCTTCATGGTGACGGCGCCCCTCATCCAGCAGGGCGTGAAGGTGAACCTGCCGGAGACGAAGGCCGCGCCGGTGGAGGCCACGGAGAAGAAGCTGGTCCTCTCCATCGACGCGGGGCGCAAGGTCTACATCGGTGACGCGGAAGTGGCGCTGGAGGAGCTGGAGCAGAAGCTCGCCGCCAACGCCAAGGCGCAGGCCGACAAGGAAGTCTATCTCCACGCGGACCGGGACGTGCCGTACGGTGTGGTGGTGGAGGTCATGGCCGCGGCCCAGCGCGCGGGCATTGGCAACGTCGGCATGATCACGGACCCGTCGACCGGGGGCCGGACGTCCAACAGTGGAAAGAGCAAGTCGAAGGAAGCGAAGCGCTAGCCCATGACGCCCTCCGCGGTCAGCCACAGCCTGCTCGTCACGCGCTCCACGCGGCTGTCGCGCTTCGTGGTGGTGTCCGTCGTGGGGCACATCCTGGTGCTGGTGGCGGCAATTGCGTACGCGCGCTTCTCCGCCACGCCCAAGGTGGACCTGGACACCAAGCCCATTCGCGCCACGCTGGTGCGCCTGGGCAAGCCGCGCGACTCCAAGCTGCTGCCACGCAAGGAGCAGCTGCCACCGCCGCCCAAGAAGGTGGACGCGCCCAAGCCCGCTCCGGAGGCCCCGCCCCCGGAGCCCTCGCCCGCCAAGGTGGCGGTGCCCATCCCAGGTGTGCAGCCGGAGCCCTCCACGTCCAAGCCCACGCCGCAGAAGGGCGAGACGACGGGCGAGGACCGGCGCAAGCGGCTCTTCGGCGCCTTCGACAAGACGGCCAAGGCGGCCGAGCCCGAGGAGGCGGAGGGCGCCGAGGACGGCGACCCGGACGGCGACTCGGCCACCGCGGAAGGCGAGCGCTACTTCGGCCTGCTCCAATCGCAGGTCCGCCGCCACTACAGCGTGGCGGACACCATCCCCGAATCCGAGCGGCTGCACCTCAAGGCCATGGTGGCGGTGCGCCTGGGCCGCACGGGTGAAGTGCTGGACGTGAATCTCACCAAGGCCAGTGGGAACGACCTCTTCGACTCGGCCGTCGTCACGGCCGTGCGCAAGGCCGCGCCCTTTTCTCCTCCACCGGACCATCTCCGGGACGCCCTGCAGAAGAGCGGCGTCAACCTGGTGTTCAACGCCCTATGAAAGCCCTGCTCCTCTCCCTGCTGCTCCTCCCCGTCGTCGCGCTCGCGCAGGCGCCCACCATCGAAATCTCCGGCGCCAACTTCCGCCCCTTGCCGGTGGCGGTGCCCGCACCCCTGACGCAGAACGATGGGGCGAAGGCGTTGGTTGCGCCCTTCGACTCGGCCTTCAGCTTCGACCTGGCCGCCTCCGGCATCCTCCAGGTGCTGGACCGCAAGGGCTTCACGGCGGACGCGAAGGAAGGCATGGCCGCGGCCAGCATCAACTTCAGCCGCTGGGCGGACGTGGGCGCCGAAGCGCTCGTGAAGGTGTCGCTGGCGCAGGACGGCGGCGTGCTGCGCGGGGAACTTCGCCTGTTCAACGTGGGCACCGGCCGCGAGGACCTGAAGGTGTCCAAGGAAGCGCCCGCCGACAACGCCTCGCTGCTGGCGCACCGCCTGGCGGACGCGCTCTACCGGCACTTCACCCGCGAGCCCAGCCCCTTCCTGTCCCGCATCACCTACGTGCGCAAGGTGGGCACCAACCGCGACGTGTACGTGGCGGACTGGGACGGCGGCAACGCCCGGGCGCTCACCAAGGGCGGCATCAACATCCTGCCCGCGCTGAGCCAGGATGGCTCGCAGGTCGCCTTCACCACGTACCGCAAGAATCGCCCGGACATCTACGTGCAGTCCCCTGGCGGTGAGGCGAAGGCCGTCATCTCCGGTGGGCAGATGGCCACCGGCGCGGCCTTCTCTCCGGACGGCAAGCGCATCGCGTACTCGCTGGCGGAGGGCGAGAGCGCCCAGGTGTACGTGGCCAACGCGGACGGCAGCGGCGCGCGCGCGCTCACCGACACGCCCTACGGCCTCAACACCAGCCCCACCTGGTCGCCGGATGGCAAGCGCATCGCCTTCGTGTCCAACCGGGGCGGCAGCCCGCAGGTCTACATCATGAACGCGGATGGCACGGGCGTGCGGCGGCTCACCTTCCAGGGCAACTACAACCAGACCCCGGACTGGTCGCCGCGCGGAGACCTCATCGTCTTCACCGCTCGCGACGAGCGCAACGCCTTCGACCTCTTCACCGTCAGCGTGGAGACGGGCAAGGTGACGCGCCTCACGCAGGACCAGGGCAGCAACGAGGAGCCCGCCTTCTCGCCCAACGGGCGGCTCATCGTCTTCACGTCCACGCGCAATGGCGGCTCGCAGCTCTACGTCATGACGGCGGACGGCAACAACCAGCTGCCGCTGCGCGCCGAGAAGGGCGTCTACCAGACGCCGGACTGGGCGCCGCTGCCGCAGGCGCAGTAGCCACAGGGACGGGTGGGGCCTGCGCGCCCCACCTGCGGCCCCTACCGACAGCAGGGGTGGTCTCGACGAAGGGGGAGCAAGCCGGTGTAGCGTTCCGCGCCCTTCCCTTTCTCGTGAGGCACCTGTCGATGAAACCCTGCTGCGCAGTCCTCGTTGCCGCCCTCTTCCTGGGCGCATGCGTCGCGACGAAGCCCTCCGTGACGTACTCGTCCTTCGGCGAGGCACGGCTCGCCGAGGATGCGGCGGTGGTCCAGCGCTATGAGGCGGACTATGAGCGGCGCCATCCCAGCTCCACGTCGATGGCGGGAAACCAGTTTCAGATTCCCGTGACATCAGGTTCGAGCGAAGTGAAGGTGCTCGTCGATACCTTCCCTGAAGGCGTTGAGCTCGTGAACGGGAGCATCCGCACGACCGATGGCGCCCCGCACGAGATTCTCGGGAAGCTCTCACTTCGTGCGTCATCGCACGGCACCCTGCCGAGAGAGAAACTCCTCGAGGAGGCGAAGCAACTGGCCCGTGCGGCCGGCGGCAACGTCGTCATCATGTCCTTCGTCGGCGGAGACCAGGCGGAGGCGAACGGTGTCGTCGGGTACGTCCTCAAGTCCGACCTGGAGCACTACAACCCCAAGAAGTCCCAATCGGGAAAGCTCTCCATCGAGATTTGAGCGCATCCGCGCTCGAGCGCTGCGCATGCCCCCCTGTGCACGTGCCGCGCGTTGACAGGCGCAACCAGCTCAGGTCGAGTCCTCCCACATGAGCGCGCCCTTCCGCAGCCACTGGAGCCTGGACCCCGAAGTCGTCTTCCTGAACCACGGCTCGTTCGGCGCCTGCCCGACCGCCGTCCTCCAGCGACAGTCCGAGCTGCGCGCGCGCCTGGAAGCCGAGCCGGTGCGCTTCCTCCACCGCGAAATCGAGCCGCTGCTGGATGACGCCCGCGCCGCGCTCGCCTCCTTCCTCGACGCGGACGCGGACGACCTGGGCTTCGTCCCCAACGCGACGGCGGGGGTGAGTACGGTGCTGCGCTCGCTGCGCTTCGCCCCTGGTGACGAGCTGCTCACCACCGACCACGAGTACAACGCCAGCCGCAACGCGCTGGACTTCGTGGCGTCACAGTGGGGCGCCAAGGTGGTGGTGGCGAAGCTGCCCTGGCCGGTGCCGTCCGCGCAGTCGGTGGTGGACGCCGTGCTGCCCCACGTCACCCCGCGCACGCGCCTGTTCCTGGTGGACCACGTGTCCAGCCAGACGGCCCTGGTGATGCCGCTGGAGCAACTCGTCGCCGCCCTGCGCGAGCGTGGCGTGGAGACGCTGGTGGACGGCGCGCACGGGCCGGGCATGCTGCCGCTGTCACTGCGCACGCTGGGCGCCGGCTACTACACGGGCAACTGCCACAAGTGGATGTGCGCCCCCAAGGGCGCCGCGTTCCTCCACGTCCGGCGCGACCTCCAGCCCGCCATCAAGCCCCTGTCCGTGAGCCACGGGCACAACTCCCGGCGGACGGACCGTTCCCGCTTCCGGCTGGACTTCGACTGGACGGGGACGCACGACCCTTCGGCCGTGCTCTGCGTGCCCGAGGTGATTCGCTTCATGGGCGGGCTGCTTCCCGGCGGCTGGCCGGAGGTCATGGCCTCGAACCGGGCCAAGGTGCTGGCGGCGCAGAACCTGCTGTGCGCGCGGCTGGGCACCCAGCCCACCTGCCCCGAGGACATGGTCGGCAGCATGGCCACGGTGACGCTGCCGGACGGCTTCCCCGAAGTCCCCCAGCCCCCGCTCTACGTGGACCCGCTCCACCTGCGCCTGTTCGACGAATACCGCATCGAGGCGCAAATCACCCCCTGGCCCCGTCCGCCGCGCCGGCATGTGCGTCTCTCCGCCCAGCTCTACAACACCCCCGCCGACTACCAGGCCCTGAGCGACGCTTTGGAAGCGCTGCTGCGTTGAGTAGGCTGCCGCGCATGTCGCGTTTCGCCACCATCGACGTTGGCAGCAACTCCGTCCTCCTGCTCGTCGCGGAGCGCACCCCGGAGGGCCGCTTCGAGGCCGTGCGGGAGCGCGCGGAAATCACCCGCCTGGGCAGGGGCGTGGATGCGACGCGTAGGCTCTCCGCTGAAGGCATGGAGGCGACGCTCCAGGTGCTGGAGTCCTTCGCTCGCGAGGCGCGCGAGCTGGGCGCGGAAGGCATTGCCGTGTCCGCCACCAGCGCCGCGCGTGACGCGGAGAATGGCGCGGAGTTCCTCGCCGCCGCGAAGGCGCGCGCGAACGTGACCGTGGAAATCATCTCCGGCGCCATGGAGGCGGAGCTGTCCTTCGCCGCGGTGCACTCGGACTTCGCGTCGGACGCGGCGGGCCCCCTGCTGGTGCTCGACATTGGCGGCGGCTCCACGGAGTTCATCTACGGCAACCGTGGCGGCCACGTGGACTTCCGCCACAGCTTCGACGTGGGCGCGGTGCGCATGACGGAGCGCTTCGTCGGCGCTGACCCGATGACGTCCGAGGACCGCGCGCGTGTCGAAGCCCACCTGCGCGACACCTTCCGCGCCCTCCCCGCTCCGCCGCCCGGCGCGGCCCTGGTGGGCGTCGCGGGCACGGTGACGACGCTGTACGCCGTGCAGCACACCATCCACCCCTACGTCGCGGAGCAGGTCCACGGCGGCACGCTGTCCGTGGGCCAGCTGTCCGCCCTGGCGGACCGGCTGTGCGCCATGCCGCTGGAAGCGCGGCGCGCCCTGCCCGGCATGCAGCCCAAGCGCGCGGACGTCATCCCCGCGGGCGCCCTCATCTTGCTGGAGTCGGTGAAGGCGCTGGGACTGGATGCCTGCCGCGTCAGTGACAGGGGCCTGCGCTGGGGCCTGCTCGCGCACCGCTTTGGAGCCGGAGCCACCTCTTCATGAACGCCCAACCCGCGGCCTCACCGGCCGCGTCCGCCGTGCCCGCCAGCAACGCGGGTTATGCGCTGCTCATCCTCACCCTCATCAACCTGGTCAACTACCTCGACCGCTACATCGTCGCGGTGGCGCTGCCGGACATCCAGAAGGAATTCGGCATCAACGACACGCAGTCCGGCCTGCTGGGCACCATGTTCATCGTGGTGTTCATGCTGGCCTCGCCGCTGGGCGGGTTCCTCGGGGACCGCTACCCACGGCGGCTGCTGGTGGTGGGCGGCGTGGTGCTCTGGAGCCTGGCCACCGGGGCCAGCGGGCTGGCCACCTCGTTCGGCGCGTTGCTCCTGGCCCGCGCGGTGATTGGCATCGGCGAGGCCGGCTACGGCGCCGTGGCGCCCAGCATCATCTCCGACTTGTACCCGCGCACGCAGCGCACGCGGATGCTGGCGTTCTTCTACATCGCCATCCCCGTGGGCGCCGCCGCGGGATACGGCCTGGGCGGGTGGTTGACGCAGGCCTACTCGTGGCACGTCGCCTTCTTCGCGGGTGGGGTGCCCGGGCTGATTCTGGGCGCCATGGCCTTCTTCATGCCGGAGCCCCAGCGCGGCGCCATGGATGGGCCGGACGCGCAGGCGAAGCTGCCCTTCATGGTGGGCCTGAAGGGCTTGGCGCGGAACGCGGCCTTCTGGGCGGTGACGGCCGGGTACACGCTGATGACGTTCTCCATTGGCGGCCTGGGCTTCTGGATGCCCACGTACCTGGTGCGCGAGCGCGGCCTGGCGCAGGACAGCTCGGGCTTCATCTTCGGCGCGATTACGGCGGTAGCCGGCCTGCTGGGGACCGTGGCCGGCGGCTGGCTTGGCGACAAGCTGGACCGCAAGCGCGAAGGCGGCGGACTCTGGATGTCCGGCATCGGCCTGATGCTGGCGGCCCCGTGCATGTACCTGGCGGTGAGCCTGAAGGCCGTGGGCCCCACCTTCGCGGCAATCGCCCTGGCGCAGTTCCTCATCTTCCTCAACAGCGGCCCCATCAACGCGGCCATCGTCAACTGCGTGCCGCCCGCGTTCCGCGCCTTCGCCATGGGCCTGAATGTGCTGTGCATCCACCTGCTGGGTGACGCGATTTCGCCCACGCTCATCGGCACCATCGCGGACGCATCCAGCCTGCACACCGCCATCGCGGTGAATGCCCTGCCCGTGCTCCTCGGCGGCTTCGCGCTGCTGCTGGGCGCCCGGCTGTTCCGTGAAGCCGTGCCCCTCGCGCGTCAGGGCTGAGCGGCGGCATCCAGCCTTGGCCGGTACTCGTCGGCCAGACGCTCCATCTCCAAGGCCAGCCGCTCGCCATCCGCGAGCAGCAGGCCCTTGAGGCGCGCGCGGTTGCCCAGCGTGAAGAACACGCGGATGTCGCGCTGGAGCGACTCCCAGCGCTCGGCGAAGTAGAGGGTGAACAGCGCCAGCGGTGGCACGGCGAGGAAGACGGCCACGGCCAGGAGCGCGCTTCCCCACACCGCCACGGCGGCTGTCAGCGCGCCCCACCACACCAGCGCCACCACGAAGGCGGTGAGGAACTTCACCGTGGCCTGTACATCCAGTTCGGCGTTTCGGCTGGCGAGCCGCGGCAACTGGTAGGGCAGCCAGAACAGGCCCAGCCCCAGGGCGAACAGCGGCAGGCCCAGCACCAGCGCCAGCAGGTTCTTCACCACGAAGGGCACCACGTTCCCCGGCCGGTACACGAGCGCCAGGTCCTCCAGCCCCGTCGCCTGCACCAGCGCCATGCGGTGCCGGAAGCCGGCGAGCTGCGCGCGCAGGGACTCGAAGCGCTCCGGCTCCTGGGCGCGGAACATCTGGACGCCGCGCGCCCACAGTCGCAGGCGCTCCGCGTCGAGCGCCCCACCCTGCTTGAAGGCGAAGAGCTGCTCGGCCAGCTGCGCCAGCGGGAGGTCCGCCCACTGCTCCAGGTTGAGCGTCACCGCGCGAAGCCCGCTGGCGATGCGCTCGGTGAGGGCGCGGACGGCATCGGGCTCCGCCGCGGCGTCCTCGGGCAGGAAGTCCTGCACGTCGATGGCGGGCCCCACGTCGATGAGCACCTCGCTGCGGAACACGTGCTTCTCCGCGTAGGTGAGCCCCACGGGGACGATGCGCACCGGAGCCCCGGCCTTCGCCGCGCTCACGGCGATGCGCGCCGCCCCTGTCTTCAGCTCGGCGAGCCCAGGCTCGGAGTGGCTCTTGCCCTCGGGGAAGATGGTGATGGCGCGCCCCTGCACCAGCGCGCCCTTCGCGGCCTCCAGCGTGCCCTCGTTGCCGCCCATCTTCGCCGGGTCATCCTGCTTCCGGTACACCGGCAGCGCGTCCAACCCCTTCAACAGCCAGCCGATGACGGGCATCCGGAACAGCGGCGCCTTCGCCAGGAAGGTCACCTTGCGCCGCGTGAGGATGAACACCAGCGCCGGGTCGATGAGGCCGTTGGGATGGTTGCCCACGAAGAGCACCGGGCCGTCCGGCTCCAGCGCCGGGGCATTCACCTTCACCCGGTAGAAGAGTCGGAGACACAGCGCCACCACCGCACGCACGCACGCGTAGAACACGGCGGAGACTGTACTCCACGTCTCAGGGATACCGGTCCACCACCTGGATGACGCCGGTGTTGTCCTGCACCACGGAGAAGCCCTTCATCGGGCTCGGGTAGGCAATCAGGCCCTCGCCGTCCTTGTCCCAGCGCGAGTCCAGGAGGATGCCGCAAAAGGGCACCGACATCGCCCCGGCCTCCGGCAGGAAGATGCGGTCATACCGGCCGAAGACGCGGTGCTTCGTCACGTACAGGCGGCCACCGATGCGCGCGCCGGGAAGCTGCTGCTCTCCCTGCTCGCGTGGCAGCGCAATCACGAAGCTGTAGTTGTAGCGCGCCGGGCCCGGGTGGTCCTGGATGGCATCCACGATGACCGGGACCTTGTCCCCGGGCTTCAGGCCCAGGCGCTCCATCTGCAGCAAGGCGCCCCGGGGACACGTTCCCTCCGGAGGCATCCACTTGGGCCGCGCCGGCCCCTGCGAGGACGCGGAGGAGGTCCGACAACCCGCCGCCACCAGGAGCCCCAGGCCCACCACCGTCCACCGCGGCCAGCGCATGCGCACCCTCGCCTCCCTCAGAACGTCCCAATGCTGAAGTGGAACTGCGTGGTGGCCTCGTTCACCGACTCGTCCGGGTCCAGGTTGAAGCCCACGTCGAAGGCCAGCGGCCCCACGGGCGTCACGTAGCGCAGGCCCGCGCCCGCCGTGTAGCGCAGCCGGCCCGGGTCGAACTGCGTCCGGTCCAGCCACAGGTTGCCCGCCTCGAAGAAGAGCCCCAGGTCCACGGAGGACAGGGCCGGCAGGCGCAGCTCCGCCTTGCCCAGGGTGAAGAGCTCGCCACCCTGGCTCGCGGGGACCTGCCCGGCGAGCACGGCCTTCAGCTCGGCGGAGCACCCCGACGGCGAAATCAGCGCGCGGCAGTCACGCAGTCGCTGCTGCAACGCGCCGCGGACGTCCTCCGGCAGCACACCGTCCTCACGGAAGCCGCGCAGGCTGGACGAGCCGCCCAGGTAGAACAGCTTCGAGCCAATGGCCTGCGCCTGCTCCTCCAACGGGATGATGGTGCCCGCGCGCGCGGACAGCGCCACGCTCGCCCGCCGTCCCAGCGGGATGTAGCCGCTGAGGCTGCCCGACAGCTTCACGCCGTCGATGGGGTACGCATCCACGCGGTTGCCCGCCACGTCCGTGGGACGCACGCTCAAGCCACGGGTGAACTCCGCGCTGGAGACGAACACCACGCCCCGGCGCGGGTTGGCCGGGTCATCCCGGAAGTCGAGCGTGACGGAGGGGCGCAACGAATGCAGCGCGAAGTCGCCGAACGGGTAGCGCAGCCGCTCCCGGTCGGCGCGGTTGAGCAGCTCCAGCACGCCCGCGCGCGAGCGCAGCCGGTTGTTCTCCACTTCGTAGGACAGCGACAGGTTGAGCCACGTCGCCGCGGCCCAGTCCATGGCGGCCGCCGCCGCGAACCGCGAGGACACGTAGGAAGGCCGGTGGACGCGCTCGCCAATGAGGTCCAGGCGGGCCCCCACCTGCAGCGGCAGCAGGAAGAACAGCCGCGGCTGCGCCAGCGCGAGGTTGCCTCGGCCTCCCAGGCCATTGAGCCCCTGGAGCTCCACGTCACAGCCCGGAGCGGGACCGCCACCGGGCACCGTCTGCTGGCAGGCGATGCGCCTGTCTCGAGACAGCGCCTCCGCGCTCCAGCCCGCGTAGTTGATCTTCCCGCGCGCCAGCAGGCTGAGACCCAGTCCGTCCAGGTTGCGGTAGGCCGTGTCGAGCGTGATGCGGGGACCATCCACCAGGAAGTAGCCGCCGGACACCTGGCCATCCAACCGGGGCCGCTCCTGGACCGTCACCAGCACGTCCTTGGTGTCCTCGCGCCGGGTGGGGTCCGCCAGCGCGATGTCCACCTGACGGAACACGCCCAGGCGCGCCAGGCGGCGCTGGCCCTCCGTCAGCTCATCCAGCGCGATGGGCTTGCCCTCCTCCACCGCGAGGTTGGCCAGCACCAGGTCCGGGTCCGTGCGCGTCAGGCCCTGCACCAGAATCTTCCCGACCTTCACCTGCGGGCCCGCGTCCGCGCGGAAGATGACGGTCGCCTGCGTCCCGTCCTCGCCCACGCCCGTCTCCGTGGTGACGCGCGCGAAGAGGTAACCCTGCCGCCCCAGCTCCTGCTCCAGCGCCTGACGTGAGGACTCCACCGTGTCGAAGCTCAGCGGCGCGCCCTCGCGCATGCGCCGGCCCATGACCCAGGCCGTCAGGCCCGGTGGCACGCCCTCGAAGTCCACCTTCACCAGGCGCGCCTGAGGCCCCTCCTCCACGTCGAAGTCCGCGACCGCCGTGCGCCCCACGACATCCACCGTCAGGCCCCGGAACGCCACCACCGCGGAGAGGAAACCCTGCTCGCGGTAGGCCTCGTTCATGGCCTCCACGGCCTCCAGCCACGCGTCCTCCACGTACACGGTGGACGCTGGCGGCGGCGGCGCGACGCCCGGGGGCTCCAGGCCGTGACGTCCCTCGGTGTTCAGCGGGTCGTCGAGCATCCGCAGGTCCAGCTCCGGCCGCGTCATGCCCGCCAGCACCTGCTCCGCGAGCAGCGCGCGCAGCGTCTCCACCGGCAGCCCGCGGTTGCCGTGGAAGCGCACGTCGGCCACGCGCAGCGGGTGCCCCTCCTCCACGTCGAACACCAGCGCCACCACCTCGCCATCCGGACGCAGCACCTCGCGGGGCCGCACGCGCACGTCGTGGAAGCCGCGGTAGCGGTAGAAGACCTCCATGCGTCGCGCGAGCCGGCCAGCGACGACCTCGTCCATGGGCTCCGAGACGTCGTGCGCCAGCACGCGCTCCAGCACGCCGTGCGGGAAGTGGCGGTTGCCGTGGAAGCGCACCACGTAGCGAGGCCCCGCCATCAGGGGCACCGCCACCGACGCGAAGCTGCCCTCCACCAGCACCGCCGGCGCCCCCACCTGCGCGCGCCAGTAGCCCTCGCCGCGCAGCAAGGTGCGCAGCTCCTCCAATGAGCTGGACAGGCGCGCCCGATCGAACACCTGCCCCGGATGCAGCGCCAGCACCTCCAGCAACCGGGACAGCGGCAGGCCTGGGCTGCCGGAGAAGGTCACCTGCCGCACCCGCGTGGGCAGTCCTTCGTCCACGGTGAGCACCACCGCGATGCCATCCGTCACCGGCTCCTGCGTCACGGAGACTCTCGTCGAGTCGTACCCCTTGCGCTGATACGCCTGGAGCACGGACGACACCGCGCCCTGCAACTCCTCGGCGTCCAGCGGCCCGCCCTCCAGCAAGCTGCTGGCCTCCAGCAGCTCCCCGTCCGACAGCACGGAGTTGCCTTCGAAGCGCAGCCGCGCCAGCCGCGACACGGGTGTGAGCTGGAACATCAGCCGCACCCCGCCTCGCACCGGCTCCGTGCGCGCCACCACGTCCGTGAAGCGGCCCGTGGCCCACAGCCGCTCCACCGAGCGCCGCACCGCGCCCGGCGTCAGCGTCTGCCCCTTGCGCACCGCCACCAGGTCGCTCAGGCCCTGCGCGTCCGCGCCTCCGGACAGGTGCAGCTCCACGGCGATGACTTCGGCGCCGAAGCCACCGCCGTCGTCCGCCTGCGCGCGCGCCGCGCCCGGCACGAGGACGCAGAGCACCAGCGCCAGCACCCCGAGGGCCCGGACTACTCGACCTCCCAGCTCAGCTTCAGCTCGAGCCCGAGGTTTCCAAACGAGGCGTCGTTGTTCTCGTTGTCCCACTGGGCCTGCGCGGAAAGTCGGTCATCGAAACGGTACTCGGCCCGCGCCCGCGTGCCGCGCCCGCTCACGGGTTGCGTCATACCGATTTTAAGCTGCTCGCTCAGGAACTTCGACTCCAGTTGCGCGGTGGGCTCCGCTTGCCGGGTGGCATCGTTGTAGGTGGTCGAAATCTGCAGGGACAAATCCCTCAACACGGGATTGCTGGGAAGAAAGCGCTGGAGCTGCCGATCCAGGCCCGACACGTTGAAGAGGGCCTCGGCCGCCAGGCCGGCGCTCGCCGAGGCCGCGGTATCCTGGTCTGACGAGGTGAAACCCAGCGTGAGGAGCGAGACGATGTCACCCTCCACCAGCGCCGGCTCCGAGGAGAGGAGAATCTGCGGGTCCGACGGCTTGCCGAAGGCGTGCAGCTTCACCATGTACTCGCGCACCTGCGTCTGGGCCTGGACCTCGAAGACAGGGTCGATTTGCGTGGGGTCCTGGAACTCGAGCTGCCCCTGACTGATGGTGAAGGGGTTGTTCCGGAAGAACGCCTGGCTGCCCTCGGCCAGCTCCACCCGGCCCAGCAGTCCCGGCCGCAGGTCCGTCCCCGTCAACCGCACGTCCCCCAGCAGGCGGGCCTTCGCCAGGTTGTTGTCCACGCGGACATCGCCGAAGTGGACGTTCACGTCCCAGATGACCCAGGGCTTCGGAGGCTCACCGGACGACGAGGACGAGCCCGCCGCCAGGTGGGTGGTGCGCTTCTGCATCGTCTTCAGCAGCGCATCCACGTCCAGCGGCTTCTGGTAGCGCATCTTCACGATGTCCATGCCACCGGTGACGGTGAAGCCCTTGGGCGGACCAATCACCTGGAGCAGGCCGGAGAAGGTCGCGGGCAGGTCCTCCGTGAGCCGGTAGGGCACCTCGTCCAGTTGGATGGTGAGGCCCAGCCGCTGCGGCAGGAAGCGCTCCAGCCGCACGTCGCCGCGCGCGGACACGCGGCCTTCGTTGAGCTGGCCCTGCAGGTGCTCCACCAGCACGCGCTGGCCCGTCAGCTCCACGCGCCCGGCCATGTTGCGCACCTGGACGGGCCAGTCCCGCAGCGCCAGCCGCATGTCGAACAGCTCCGCGGAGCCCACCACGGAGGGCTTCTCCAGCGTCCCGGAGGCCTCGGCGTCCACGGTGATGCGCCCGGAGGAGCGCTCCACCATGGCGGGCATCAACGACTCCAGCAGGCGCAAATCCAACCCGCCCCGCAGTGTCACGTTCAGGCCGCGCGGGCTCATCCACCCGCCCAGCGACAGGTCCACGTGCTGCCCCGTGAAGCGGAAGGGCTGCACGTCCGTCCGCCCGGCCGAGTGCGCCAGCACGATGGGGCCCGCGTTCTCCCCGCGCAAATCGTCGCGGGAGAGGACCAGCCGCTCCACGGTGGCGTTCACCTGCGAGCCCGCGGGCTCCAAAAGCAGGCCCTTGGCGCTCACCGTGCCCGACAAGGCCCCGCTGACGCCCGCCCACAGCGGCGCGTCCGGCAGCAGCGGGCGAATCTCCGGCAACGAGAACGAGCCCTGGGCTTCATAGGGCCAGTTGTCCTGCACCTTCATGCGGATGCGGCCGGTGGCGTCCCGGAAGGGGTGGCCCCACACCTCGAAGTTCTTCCCCACCATGCGCCCGGTGAGGTCCATGGCGCCCAGGTTCCGCTCGGCGAAGGTGACGCGCGGCGCGCGCAGCGTGACGTCCACCACCGGCACATCGGCGGTGCCCGACACGACGCCGTCCATCACCATGGTGCCCTGGATGCCCATGCGCTCGGCGAGCTCCGGGTCCACCGCCTCGGCCAGCGACAGGCCGTCTCCGCCGAAGCGGTAGTCCAGCCCGCCCTCGAACGTGAAGGTGCCCTCCGCCCAGGTGCGGCCCAGCGGCCCCGTGAGGGTGGTCCGCTCCAGCACCATCGCCTTGCCATCCACGAAGCGCAGCCGCGCCGCGCCGTCGCCCATGCGCCGGCCCAGATAGGTGGTGTCCTTGACGTCGAACGCCACCAGCCCCTCCAGCTTCTCCACGGGGCTGTCCACCTCCACGCGGCCGGTGGCCGTTCCACCCAGCGTGCCCTGCATCACCGCGAGCGACGGACTCAGGCCCGCCACCACGTCCACCAGGTCCTCGTTGCGCCCCTGCGGGACGTTCACCTCCAGGCGCAGGTTGAGCAGCCGCCCGAAGGACACGCCTGCCTTGCCGTAATACTGGGTGCGGCCCTTTTGACCGGAGAAGGCGGGGAACGTGAGCAGGCTGTCCTTGTAGGCCAGCTTCCCCTGCATCACCCCCAGCGACAGGTTCCAGAACTCGAAGTCGCGGAAGGACAGCCCCGCCTCCACCTTCACGTCCGACGCGGGTCCGGTAATCGCGTAGGTGGCGTGGCCCCGTCCGGCCCAGGGCAGGCCCGCGATGTGACCGAAGTCCGCCAGGTCCACGTCGCCCTGTCCGTGGATGTCCAGGCCCAGCCCGCCCGCCAGCAGGAGCACGACGTCGCCCGTCACGCGTGAGTGGCCCACCTCCGCGTTGACGTGGCTGAAGGCCACACGGTCCGCCTGGAGCTTCACCTGCGCCTGCGCGCGGGCCTTGTCGAACTCCAGAATCGTGAGGCCGTCCTTCGGCTGCGTGTCGAACGCATGCGTGGCCAGCACGAACTTCCCGGTCCGCAGGTCCAACGGCCCTGACAGGGAGAAGCGCGGCAGCAGGTTGCCGGACAGCCGCGCGTCCAGCGTGGCCGGGAAGTCCACCCAGGAGCCCTTCACCCCCGCCCGGTCCAGGATGCGGCCCAACGACGCGTCCTCCGTCGTCAACGACACCTCCAGCGGGAAGTTCGGCGTGAGTCCCAGCCGCCCCGTCGCGCGCACCTTGCCCGCGCCCACGGGCAGGGTGAGCTCCTCCAGGCGGACGTCTTCACCCGAGTACGACAGGCGCGCGTGAAGGTTCGTCGGGCCGAAGTCCCCGTAACCCAGGCTGTTGCCCGACAGCTCCAGCGACACCGCGGGAGACGCCACCTTCCCCGCGATGGACACACGCGACCAGAGGTGCCCCGTCGCCGGGCTGGGAATCAGCCGCGCCTGGTACAGCGCGCGCAGCGGGAGGAACACCTGCGCGTCCAGCGCCAGCCGCGGCGCGCACAGCGAATCCACGCGGCCGGACACCGTGGTGGTGATGTCGTCGAGCGACACCTCGGCGCGCTCCAGCTCCAGCAGGGCCTCGTCCGGGTCCAACGCGCCCGCGATGACCAGCTGCCCCAGCGCCAGCTCGCGTCCGTCCGGGCCCAGGCGCACCCGGCCGCGCCGGGCCTCCACGTCCAGTTCGATGACGCCCCACTGCTCGTCCCAGCGAACGTCCAACTCGTCCACGTCCACGCGCCGGCCCTCAGGCAGCGCCAGGCGCAGCTCCGCGCCGGAGATGTCGAGCTTCGCCACGCGCAGGTGCTCGAGCGGCTCCAGGAAGCAGAAGTTGGACTTGGGCTCCGACGGCGACGAGGGCTGCGACAAATCCAGCGCCACGCGCGGCCGGGATGCCTTCACCTGGGCCAGCGTCAGCCGGCCCCGAAGTGGCTGGAGGAAGCCGAGTTGCACCTCCGCCCTGTCCACGGCCACCAGCGGCGAGTCCGTGCCGGGGAGGAACAGCGAGAAGCCGTGCACCACCACGCGGGAGCCCAGCGGGTCCAACTCGCAGCGGCCGAGCCCCACATCCAGGCCCAGCACGTCTGGCAGGTGCCGGCGGCCCAGCGTGCACGCCACCTCCCAGGACTCCGGCATGCGCAACAGGAGCACGCTCCCCGACAAGACGAGGAGCACCAACAGCAGCGCCCTGCGCGCACCGTGGCGGCCCTGAGAGGACAAAGCCGCTACAGCTTACCCAGCCCTTCGAGGTAGCGGTCGATCTCCGCGAGGTCCACCTTGCTGCTCGTCGTCCTGGGGAGCGTCGACGCCGAAGCGCTCGGCCGCTCGGCCGCTTGCCCAGCGGGCGAGTTCACCCCGAGCAGGCCCAGGTTCTTCCCGATGCGATGCACCAGCTCCGCGGACACCGTCTGTTCGCGCGCGAGGAAGGCCTCGAAGAGCGCGTTGTCGCACAGCGTGTTGATGACGCGAGGCGAGCCGGACGAGTGCTGGTGTACGGCCAGCAGCGCCTCCGGGCTGAAGGGCATGCGCGGGCAGCCCGCGAGCCGGAGGCGGTGCTTGACGTAGGCCTCGGTCGACTCGGCGGTGAAGGGCTCCAGCCGGTAGCGCATGGCCACGCGCTGCGCGAGCGGCGGGTCCAGCTTCAGGTTCTTTTCGATTTCCGGCAGGCCGAAGAAGACGAAGGAGATGAGCTTGCGCTCCGGCACTTCCAGGTTGAGCAGCCCCCGGAACTCCTCCATCAGCTCGCGTGTCTCCAGCATCTGCGCCTCGTCGATGAGGACGACGGCCTTCTTGCCGGACTCGTAGATTTGGAGCAGCCGCTGGTACAGCTGCGACAGCAGCGCCAGCTTCTCCTGCGCCGGATTCTCCACGCCCAGTTGCAGCGCGATGCGGCGCAGCAGCCAGTTGGCGGTGATGCCGGAGTGGATGATGACGAGCAGCGCGGCCTCGTACTCGGACTCCGGAAGCGAGTCGAGCATGCGGCGGGCCAGCGTCGTCTTCCCCGCGCCGATGTCACCGACGAGGATGGACAGGCCCTTCATATAGCTCACGGCGTGCATCAGCCGGGTGAGCGCCTGCGAGTGCTGCGCCGAGTTGTAATAGAAGCGGCTGACGGGAGCGTTGGAGAAGGGCTCCTGGGTCAGCTCGAAGAAGTCCAGGTACGTAGTCATGGGCTCGCCGGACCTCGCGGGGTGCAACTACAGGTAGCCGACCTTGCGCGCCTTGGACGCGCCAGCCGCTGGTATCGGAGTGGTGGGCGCCGCGGCCCCCGCGGGTGCGGGCGGACTGCTGGTGGCCTGGGTCCCATTGCCAGAAGGCGTCGGAAGCGGATCCTCCACCGGCGCCACGGAAGCCGCAAGCCGGGACACGTGCCCGGCGACATCGCGGTACTTCCCGTCCATCGCGGCCACGCGCTGGTAGTGGAAGAGCGCCTTGCCCGCATCCCCCTGGGCCTCGTAGGCCGCCGCCAGCTCGAAGCCGAGCGCCTTGGCCGCCTCGCCCGTGGCGTGGGGGTTGCCCAGCCCCTCGCGGAAGGCCTCCACGGCCGCGGAGGCGTCGCCGCGCAGCAGTTGGAGCATGCCCATCATGGTGATGCAGTCCAGCTCGCGCTTGCCGCCCGCGCTGCCCTGGCGGGCCACGTCGAACTCGTGGAGCGCGTCGTCGAGCAGGCCCATTTCCTTGTACGCGATGCCCAGGTCGTAGTGCGTGTCCACGTCCTCGGGCTTCACCACCTTGGCCAGGCTCTTCTTGAACTCGGAGAAGACCTCCTCCACCGAGTACTGGAAGTCCTCTTCCGCCGGCAGCGCCGAGGCCCCGGCGTCATCGCCGAAGTTGTCGATCTCCCCGGCCAGCTCCGCAGCCAGGTCGAACGCGTCACGCTCGCCCGTGGTCTCCTCGGCGTCCTCGTAGCCGTCCGTGACGGGCTGCACGCTCGGAATCTGCGCCGGCTCCGCGGCCGCGTCCTCCTGCTCCGCGCCGCCTCCCGCCTCCGCCGCCTCCAGCCGCTCCATCAGCTCGGCTGCGCGCGCGTGGCCCGGGAAGGCAATCATCACCGTCTCGAGAATCTCGCGCGCCTCTTCCAGCAGCCCCTGGTCGAGGAAGAACGACGCCTCGTCGCACTCCTCCGCCGCGGGCTCCTCTTCATCGGCGGCGGCCTCGACTTCCGGCTCGGGCTCGGGTTCCGGCTCGGGCTCGACCGCGGGTTCCTCATAGGCGATCGGCTCGGACAGCTCGTCCGCGGACAGCTCCGACGCGTCCTCCACGAAGGACTCGTCGTCCACCGCCACGATGGCGTGCGAGGCCGTGGGCTCCTCGAACTCCATCGAGTCGCCCAGCGCGGGGGCCCCGAACGGGTCCTCGTCCAGGTCGGCGGCCGTCAACGGCGCGGCGCCCACGCGCGTGGGCACGTTCTCCAAGTCCAGCGGTGGAGGCGCCTCGTCGTCCAGCGTAGGCACGTCCAGCGAGTCCAGTGTGGGGACCTGGAGCGTGTCCGGCGAGGCCTCGTCGAGCAGCGCCTGCGTGGGCGCATGCATCTGCGTGGGCTGCGGCTCGTCGTCGTCCCCGAGCGACAGCGCCTCCATGGACGTGGCGGCGCCGTCGTCCACCAGCGACTCGTCATCGAGCGAGTACGCCGCCGCGGCAGCCAGGTCATCATCGATGGAGGCGACGAGCGGCTCATCATCGGTGACGCTGAGGCCCGGCTCGTCGGACAGCACCAGCTGGTCGTCGTCCGTCACCAGCGTCTCGTCCACCGACGCCGCCGCCAGGTCCTCCGGATCGGGCGTGCCGTACACCTCGAACTCACCCGAAGTGATGGCCTCGCCCACCAGCGCCTCTTCGCTGATGACGGCGGAGTCGCTGTCCTCCTCGATGACCTCGTCCGAATCGCCCGAGGGCAGCGTGGTCAGCGCCAGCTCGTCACCGGGCGGGTGCAGGAGCGCGTCTTCCGGCGGCGGCGCGACGAGAATCTCGTCGTCGCTGGAGTCCACCAGGATGGCGTCCTCGCCCACCGACTCCACCACGGACACCGTCGGCGCGGCGACCACGGGCCCCGTCGTGCGCAGCACGGACAGGAACGCGGGCACCTCGGGATGGGCGGGATTCTCCTGGAGGATGGTGGCCAGGTACGGCTGTGCGCGCTGCACGTCGGCCGTGCGCGTACACAGGCGGAGCACGTTCAGCAACTGCTCCGACGCCTGGGCCATGTTCCCGGACGCGACGTAGATTTGATACGCCTTCTCGTGGGCGTCGAGGTTCTCCGGCTCGACGGAGAAGACCTTGCGCAGGTGCTCCAGCGCTTTGTCGTGGAGCCCGTACTTGACGTAGACGTCCGTCTCCGTGAGCAGCTTGGAGAGCTGCTCGCGCCCCATCCCCGCCGGTGCGGGAGGTGCCACGGGCGCCGGCGCTGCCGCCACGGGCTGGGGCGCGGGGCGCGGGGCGGGCTGAGGTGCCGCCGTGGGCTGGGGCGCCGCCGGTGCGGGCTCGGGCGCGCGGCGCGCGACCAGGTCCGGGTCCTCGGGGTCCAGCACTTCAATCTGAGTCCAGACAGCCTCGGCCTCGGTGACGCGGCCGCGCTCCTGATGAATCTTGGCCAGCTCCTTGTAGACGGAGATGGTCTTCGACGTCTGGCCCAGGCCCTGGAACGCCTGCGCCAGCAGCGTGAGCGTCTCCACGTCGCGGCCATCGGCCTTGAAACACACCTGCAGCTTCGCCAGCGCGCGCTTCTGGTCGCCGCGCTGCAGGTACGACGTGGCCAGCTCCTTCGACAGCGGAAGGTTGTCTGGCTCCAGCGCGGACAGCCGCTCGGCCACGCGGAGCCAGTCATCCGCGCGACTGTTGCGCTTGAGGTACTCCGCGGCGCGCTTGAACTCCTGGGCCGCCTCGCGCGTCATGTTCTCGCGCGCGTACAGCTCCGCCAGCTTGATCTTCGACGCCACGTTCTCCGGGTCGAGATCCACCATCTTCTTCAAGGTATCGAGCGACGACTTCGTGTCGCCCGCCTTGTCGTAGTGGTTGGCGACAATCTGGAAGTACGCCATCGCCTCGGACATCAGCCCGAGTTGCTGGTGAAGCTCCGCCAGCTTGAGGTTCACCTCCAGCAGGTTCGGATTGAGCTTGAGGACCTGCTTGTAGAGCGCGACGGCCTTGAGGAAGAAGCCATCCGACGAGTAGCTCTCCGCGACCTTGGTGAAGAAATGGGCGGCCTGCGGGTTGTCGTTCTTCTTCTGGTACAGCTCCCCCATCTTCTGGAGGACCCGGATGTCCTTCGGGTCGACCTCCAGGACCTTCTGGTACTCCTTGATGGCCTTGTCGTAGGCGCCCTTCGCGACGAGCTTCGCGGCGGCTTCGATGATCTTGTTCTTGTCCATCGAGCGGTGGGCTTCCAGCAGGCCGAAACCCCTTGAACTTCGCGGGTTTCCATCCTCAGCAAGGGGGAGTGTCGGAGGCTAACGGAAAGCTCCGACGCGGGTCAAGAAACGGCCCGGCTCCCCCCGGGCCGGATCACCTGCTTGCGTAGCGGCCCGACAAGCGGGAATTCACACCACGTGGATGGGTGCTACGGCGTCTCCTCGACGGCCTTCTTCAGCCGCCGGGAGCCCGTCTCGCTCGCGAGCAAGCGCTCCACGAACCGGGTGTCGTAATTGCCCTCCTGGAAGGACTCTTCCGCGAGCGCGGCCCGGTGGAACGGAATGTTGGTGCGGATGCCTTCCACGACGTATTCGCCCAGGGCGCGCTGCATGCGGCGGATGGCCGTGGCCCGGTCCTCCGCGTGGACGATGAGCTTCGACAGGAGGCTGTCGTAGTACGGCAGCACCGTGTAGTTCTCATAGGCGCCCGAGTCCACGCGCACCCCGTAGCCGCCCGGCACGCTGTAGCCGGTAATCTTCCCGGGCCAGGGGGCGAAGGTAATCGGGTCCTCGGCGTTCACCCGGCACTCGATGGCGTGGCCACGAATCTGGACGTCCTCCTGCTTGAAGCGCAGGGGCTCCCCATAGGCCAGGCGGATCTGCTCGCTCACCAGGTCCACGCCCGTGACGAGCTCCGTCACCGGGTGCTCCACCTGGATGCGCGTGTTCATCTCCATGAAGTAGAACTCGCCGCGCTCGTCGAGCAGGTACTCGATGGTGCCCACGTTGTTGTACGCGAGCCTGCGCATGGCGTTCACGGACACCTCGCCCATGCGCTTGCGCAGCTCCGGCGTCAGCGCTGGCGACGGGCTCTCCTCAATGAGCTTCTGGTGTCGGCGCTGCACCGAGCACTCGCGCTCATTGAGGTGGACGATGTTGCCGTGCTCGTCCGCGACGATCTGGATTTCGATGTGGCGCGGCTTCTCCACGTAGCGCTCGATGTAGAGGTCGCCATTGGAGAACGACGCCACGGCCTCCGCCTGGGCGGTGGAGAAGGCCTGCGCCAGCGCGCCCGGCTCGCGGACGATCTTCATCCCCTTGCCGCCGCCACCGGCGGCCGCCTTGAGGATGACGGGGAAGCCAATCTCGCGGGCGAAGGCCTCCGCCTCACGCGGGTCCTTCACGGTGCCGGGGCTGCCCGGAAGCAGCGGCAGTCCCGCCTCGCGCGCGGCCTGGCGGGCGCGCACCTTGTTGCCCATCAGTCGGAGCATCTCCGGCCGGGGGCCAATGAAGCGAATCTTGCAGTTCTCGCAGACCTCCGCGAACTCGGCGTTCTCCGACAGGAAGCCGTAGCCCGGGTGGATGGCGTCCGCGCGGGTGATTTCGGCGGCGGACAGCAGCTGCGGGACGTTGAGGTAGCTCTCCTTGGACGCCGGCGGGCCGATGCACACTGCCTCGTCTGCGAAGCGGACATGGAGCGCGTTGGCGTCCGCCGTGGAGTGCACCGCGACCGTGGCGATGCCCAACTCCCGGCAGGCGCGGATGACCCGCAGGGCAATCTCCCCGCGGTTGGCGATCAGCACCTTCTTGAACACGTGGGTGTCTCCGTCAGGGCCGTCATGAGGAGCGGCTCGCCCGTGGGATACGGGCGGCGCGCCAGCCTCATCTTCAGGCCACTTCGATGCGGAACAGCGCCTGACCGAACTCCACCGGCCGGCCGTTCTCCACGAGGATTTCCGCCACCCGGCCGGAGACCTCGGACTCAATCTCGTTCATCAGCTTCATCGCTTCGATGATGCAGAGCACCTGACCCTTCTTCACGATGGAGCCCACCTCCACGAAGGGAGGCTGGTCCGGCGCGGGGGTCCGGTAGAACGTCCCCACGAAGGGGCTCGTCACCTGGTGGCCAGGCTTCTCCACCGGCTTCTCGGCGGCCGGAGCCGGCGCCGCGGGAGCAGCGGCCGGCGGCGGAGCGGCGACGCGAGGAGCGGCCGGGGCGGTGTACTCCACCCCGACACTCGCGGCGACGGGAGCCGGCGCGGCGTGGTGGACGATGGTCGTCTCGGGCCCCTGGCCGCGGCGGATGAAGAGCTTCTCCTCGCCGCGCTTCCAGACCAGCCTCGTGACGTCCGAGGACTCAAGAATCTCCACGATCTGCCGCAGGGCATCCACGTCCAGGGACGTGCCACCCGTGTCAGCGGGACCGCTCGAGGCGGCCTCCGTCCGAGCGGGCGCCTGGGCCCGGGTCGACTTGCGCTTCGTTGCCATATCTCGCGTCCCCTTCCCTCCGGCGTCGCTGCCGAGCTGCGAACTAGCCCCTGGTGGCCACGCGCGTCAGGTACTTGCCGTCGCGCGTATCGATCTTCAGCACGTCACCCTCTTCGATGAAGAGCGGGACGTTGACGGAATAGCCGGTCTCCAGGACGGCGGGCTTCAGTGCGCCGGAGACCGTGTCACCGCGGATGCCCGGGTCACACTGGGTGACCTTGAGGTCCACGGAGTTCGGCAGTGTCACACCAATGGCCTTGCCATTGTAGAAGAGGACACTGACGTTGATGTTCTCCTTCAGGAAGTTCTTCGCCTCTCCGAGCACCTTCTCACCGAGGAAGGTCTGCTCGTAGTTGCGGGTGTCCATGAAGTAGAACTCTTCGCCCTGGACATAGAGGTACTGCATGTCCTTCTCTTCGATGTCGGGCTTACCCACCTTCTCACCGGACTTCAGCGTGGGCTGGAGCACGCGGCCGGTCAGGAGGCTGCGAATCGTGGTGCGCACGAACGCGGAGCCCTTGCCGGGCTTGACGTGCTGGAAGTCGACGATTTCGTACGGCTCACCGTCGATTTCAATCTTCAGACCCTTGCGGAACTCGGACGTATCAATGACACCGGCCATGGGGACCGACTCCTTACAGACTCGCAGCAGCGAAAGCTTGAAAAGTCCGGGGTGTCTAGCCCATGCGCCCCTTCCATGGAAGGGGAAAGCAGCGGCGGAAGCGTCGCCTGGATGACTGCTGGCTGGGCGTCCGGCTAGAGCTCGGCACGCACCTTGGGTGCGGTGACGCGCAGCACGTAGCGGCCCTTGCCGAAGTTGCCATCCGCGTGAAGGGCGAGCACCAGGAAGTAGTCCGGCGACACCAGCCGCATCACGGTCAGCACCTTCTCACTGTTGACGCTGACCTCGCTCACGGTGCCCGTCTTCAGGGTCTCCGCGGCGTTGCGCAGCTGGGTGAGGAGGTTGGCGTACTCCACCCAGGCGCCGTTGAGGTCCAGCTCGGCGCTCTCATCCTTCTGGAAGGTGTCGACGGAGATGCCGTCAAAGCCCATCACGCTGCACGCGAGGGCTCCTTCGACCTGGTTGACCACCGACTCGAGGTGCGTGCGGAAGGACATGGGTAGAGGCTCTTAGAAAGACGGCCGGGGCCCAGTCAAGGGCCCCGGCAGAGGAGGTGGCTACGTTTCGTCCTCGGGTGGCTCGGAGCACGCCGGCGGGAAGTTGTCCTGCCCGCCCGTGCCTCCGCACGGGCCGTTGTTCAGCAGGAACGTCCCCGTCGGGCATGTGAAGCCGGAGTTATAGAACGAAATCGGATACGCAATCTCGTTGGACTCCGCCTTCGCCCCACTGACGGTCTTCCCTATCAGCTTCACGCCAACGTTGACCGTCACTTCTGAACCAACAGCTACTTGATTGGTAAGGGTCTCGAGCGCGCCAGCCCCCAGCAAGTCGATGACCAGCGTGCTATTGGCCGTGGCGTCGGAAGGCAGGGAGAAGTGACTCGGATAGACCTCACTTGTCAGCGAGGGACCGGTTCCCTGAGTATCGTAGGCCAGCTCAACGTGAGTCACGTAGATGCCGACAGCATCACCGCCCCCCGTCACGGGCGCTTCGCTAACCGTGATGTCCGTTGGCTGCAGGGTACTCCGAATCGAGAACGCCGCCAGGTAGCGCCTCGAAGTCGAGATGTCCAGCGAACCACCGGCGCTAGCAACACCAGACTGGTTCACAGCACATGTGCCATCCGGAATGAATGCATTGAAAATCTGGATGTCCGGGGGGCTGTCAACACAGCCGGTCAGCGCCAGCGCCAGCGGCATCGCGAGATAGAAGTTCTTCATTGGCGAACACTCTCCTACATGATGAGGACGCGAAGAAATCCTTACAGAGTCTGCGCGATGGTCTGCCGGTTTAGAATTCGAGGCGTGATGAAAATCAGCAACTCCTGCCGAGCATCATTCTCGATGCTGTTCTTGAACAAAAACCCAAGAACAGGGATCCGCGACAAGAACGGTACAGCGTTGGAGGTCGTGCTGCCGCGGCGCACATAGATTCCACCAATGACAGTGGTGTCTCCGTCCTTCACCAACACTTGGGTGTTCGCCTCTTTCCGCTGAATGGCGGGCTGGCCGTTCGCACCTGTGCTGGACGGATCAGGCTGGTTGTTGGCTGCGTTGATGGACATCAGCACGCTGCCGTCCTGGGTGATGTGTGGCGTCACCTCCAGCGACAGCCGCGCTTCAATAAAGGTGGTGTTCACACCCTGGGCCGAAGTTTGGCTGAAAGGAATGGACACACCCTGGCTGATTCGCGCGGTGTTGTTGTCCAACGTCGTGACCTTAGGCGCGGAGATGGTCTTGACCGTACCTTCGTTTTCTGCGGCTGACAGCCGCAGGTTGAGCTGGAGCGCGCCACCAGCAGAACCAAACGTGAACCCCAAAGCACCACCGATACCTTGTCCCGTACCCACCGGCAGGTTCACGGCGAAGTTTGGGTTGTCCGCGACACCAATGGCCGCTCCGCCGGCACCGCCCGTGACCGCAACGTTGTTCGGGAAGATGAGTCCCGTAGGATTCCCCGTGGCCTGACTCGCACGTGCCTGCCCACCCCATTGCACACCCAGCGAACGGCTAAAGGTGGTGTTCGCTTCCACAATGCGGCTCTCGATAAGCACCTGAGGAGTCTGGGTGTCGAGACTCCGAACCAGCGAGCGAGCACGCTCGGTGTTGGAGCGCACGTCCTTCACAATAAGAACGTTGGTGCGTTGATCCACCGTCACGGAACCTCGCTCGCTCAGGACATCCTTTACGCGAGCGGCCATTTCGCTGGCGACTGCGTAGTTGACCGGTATGAGGTTGACCATGAGGTCTTCCTGCTGCTGGAGCGACTTCTTACGCTCCTGCCGCAACCGGGCCTCTTCCTCCAGCGTCTTGAGCGGCGCAATCCGGACGATGTTCCCAAACTCCTCCTTGCCGAGCGCCTTCGTGCGAAGCACGAGGTCCAGCGCCTGGTCCCAAGGAACGTTCCGCAGCCGGATGGTCACACGACCACTCACGTCGTCCGCCACCACGATGTTCTTCTTGGAAATCTCGGCGATGACGCGAAGCAGGTTCTGAATGTCAATGTCCTTGAACTCGAAGGACACTCGCTTCCCGCGATAGCGGGCCTGCTGAGGCGCGCCCTCGGCGGCATAGGCGGGCGCTTCCGTGGTGAATCCGGCGGTCCGCTGAGCGACCGCGACCTCTTCCGTCTTCACGCCCTTGACGTCCAGGCGCCACGTCAACGTGCTGCCGCTCTGAGAGATCTTCTCCTCGATGGCCCCGTCAGCGGCCACCACCAGGCGCACCTTGCTGCCCGCCCCCGGCACGCTGAAGGCGCTGATCATCTTCACCGGCGTTTCCAGCGCGCTGGTGTCGAGGCTCCGCTCCAGCTTCTTGGGAAGACGCACGCTGTCCAAAGTCAATACGGCGCTGCGCGGGTCCGGCCGGTCGACCTTCCACGCCGCCGCCCCGGACAGCTTCATCACGATGCGACCACCAGCGCTGTTCTCCTCGAAGCGCAGGTCCTTCACCTCAACCAACGAAGCGGGCTCGGACTTCACAGGGGTCGGGCGAAGCGGCTCGACCTCCGCCAAGGAGGCAACGGACGTCTGCGCCTCAACCACCGGCGCAGCCTTCCGGGCCACGGCACCACCCAGCACCACCTCCAACCCCCGGTTCGTACGATCGACACGGTAGGCGGGCATCTTGCCGCGCACGTCCAGAACCAACCGCACCTTGTCGGAGTGCGCACCGACGCGCACGTCACGCAGCGCACCCGAGTTCACCCGGGGAGCTCGCGTCGCCAAGCCTACCCCGAAGAGGTCGACTGCCAACCGAGGCGGGTCGGCCAGCTCAAGCACCTCATACCGGGCAATGTCTCCGTCGGCTTGGATCCGAAGCGTATCGTTCGAGAACGACATGGCGGTGATGCGCTGCGCCGGGTCGACAACCTCGCGCTCATCTGCCTCGGCAGCCACCACATTCTCAGGCAGAGCAGCCTTGGCCGCGACCACCTCGGCCTTCTTTGGCTCACTGGTGTGTACGGTGGTCATCACAGGCTTGTTCGGCTTCGTCTCGCCCTGCGCTGGAGCGTTGCCCGGCGTGGACAAAGCCTCCGCACGCGCTGCCTCCGCAGGAGCAGCGACGGGCTGTGCTGCGCCGTCCACCGAGATGACGACCCGGTTGCCGTCCGCACGGACATCGTATTGAGACGCCTTGTCCAGCGCCAGCAGCACTCGACCCACGCTTGCGCGCTCGTCCGAGAACTGCGAGGCCACGACACCAGAGACCGGTCCGGAGCCGACATGGTGACCCTTGATCCCCGTCGCATCCGCCGACGAGAGGTCTACCACCAGGCGCTCCGGCCCACTCAGGCGGAACACGGTAAAGGTTGGTGGTCGGGTGCCGGTCACCACCACCTGGGCGCCCGAGCCCGTGCGGGACACATCCAGCCCCCGCAGCGTATTCAGCTCGGCGCCATGCACCCTGGCGCCCATAAGTACGACCGCCCACGCGGTCGCCAACATCCACTTGCCCCTCGTCACAGCGCTCTCCTCGAGCATGCGTCCCCTCAACAAGTTGGAAGCGGGCCACCGCCCGCGGGAGCGCCTTGGAGGGCGCTACTCTCCGAAGTTCCTGCCCGTCATCATGTTGTAGGCGGGGTCCAGCTTCGCATCAGGCTTCAGCTGCAGCATCACCGGATTCTTGATGATTTCGCCATTGCCTGAGAACACCTCAGTGACCGTCACGGAGTCACGAAGGATCTGCGTCACCCTGCCACCCTGGCGCCCCATCCGCGTGTTGCGCCGCACAATATGTCCCCGACCCGCTGGGTCCTCGACCATTGCCACCGGGCTAGCATCACCCGTTACGACAGCAACGAGCTTCAGTTGGTCCAGGTCGAACGAGCAGAGTGGCTCGTTACATGCGGCAACCGGATTCGCGTTCACCGGCCCAAGATCCTCAATGGGGCTGCGGAATGGATCGCGCTTGCCCACCGGATTGTACGTATAGGCGAGGTCCGGAGCTTTCTGGGCCTCTGACTCCGAGGGGACCTCCTTTACCGGCGCTGGCGCCGCAACCTTGGGCTTCGCGGGCGTCGGCGCCGGAGGGGGCGCCTCCTCGCACGAGGCAAGCGCCAAGGCGAGCATCGCAGTGGTCATGGTGGCCTTGAACGTCTTCATCCTCAATCCCCTTGTCGCCCTACTTCTCGGACGGATCAAGTTTCTATTTCTTCGCCTTGGCGTTCTTGGTCTTCGCGTCCTCTGCTGCGACGCTCTTCTGATCCACGAATCGAAACGTCGTAGCCAAGAAGCTGCTCTGCAGCACCACCTTCTCGTTCTTGAGCGTGGCGGTACCAAGCTTGATGTTGTTGACGTTGACGATGCGGCGCATGTTCGCCATCTCCTGAAGGAAGAGGGCGATCTCATGGTAGTTGCCGCTCACCGTCATCTTGATGGGGATGCGCGCGAAGAATTCGCCGCCCCCGATAGACTCCTTGTCGGGAGTCACGCTGGCGATCTCCAACCCGCTCTTCTTGCCGATGTCGTTGATCTGCGCGAGCAGTTCTTCGATGTCACGCTGCTCAGGAAGCTCGGTCAACGCCTCAGAAAGCTTCTGCTCGAGCACATCCATCTCACGCCGACGCTCGTTGAGGTTTTGCGCAATTTCGCTTTTGTCGGCCAGTTCCATGTCCAGCTTGCGGCGCTGGGCGATGGTGCCTTCGATCGCCTCCTCCGTCGGCTGGATAACCATGAAGAAGTTGACGACGGTGAGCACGACGACCGCAGCGGCCAGCCCACCGAACTTGATGGCCGGTGGCGCCTTGACGAATTGATCCAGGTACTTGTCCATGGCGAGCGGCCTTCTTCAGATGGCGTAGTTGGACTTCAGCATGATCTTGAAATCAACCAGCACGGGCGCACCGGTCTGCGTCTCCTTGGACTGTGACGCGTTCTTCAAGTCGATGTTGGTGAAGAACGGCGTGACCTGGGCCTCTGGAAACTCTTCGATGGTCGCTTCCGCGGTCAACAGCTCCACGCGAGAGGTCTTGCTCTCTCGCCGCCGGTCCACCAGGCGGCCCATGCCCTTCGGCGTCCAGACGACGCTGTTGAGCCCTCGCATGAACTCCGCGACCTCATCGTGGCTCACGGCCGACCCATCGATGGAAACGGCGTTGTTGGTTTCCGCAAACGTCTTCACCCACACCTTCTTCGGCGTAGCGGACGCGAGCGCATCCATCATGCGGACGGGGCCCTTGCGCCCCTTTCGGAGCGAGTCCAGGACGGCCAGTTTCTTCTCGACCTCGGCCTTACGGGTGTTGATGTTCTTCACTTCGCCGATGATCTTCTCCAACTCGGCGATCTTGGCCTTGGCCGCCGTGACGCCCTGCTGGTGCGCCACCAACTCGCTCTCACGGTTGTCGTACCAGAGGTAGTTGGCCACACCCGCGCCAATCAGGACCACGGCGAAGAGAACCAGCACCTGCCGGCCCATCTCGCGCTTCTTCACCGCCCGGACGGGCAGCAGGTTGATGCGAATCATCATGTGCGTCGTCTCCAGAGGGGGTCCGGTCAGGCCAGCTTGTCGCCCGGGCGCCGCAGCGCCAGTCCCACGGCCACCGCCGCCATGGGCGCCACGTCCATGATGAACGCAGGGTCGAACTTCCGGTTGTCCACTTCGATCTTGCGGAAGGGGTTGAGAATCTCCACCGGCACGCCGGTGCGCGCTTCGATGGTCTTGAACAGCGCGGGAATCTTCGCCGTGCCGCCCGACAAGTAGACCTTGCTGAAGTTCGAGTCGGCGGCGGTGCCCGCGTAGAAGTCGAGCGAGCGCTGGATTTCTCCCGCCACCTGCTCGGCCACGCTGGAGAGCACCCGCTCCACATCCTGCGGCACCACAGCATCGGCGTCAGCGCCGTTGCCACCGATTTTCAGCGCCTCAGCCTCCTCATAGGAGACGTTCAGCTGCTTCTGGATCTCCTCGGTGAACTGATTGCCACCGATGGTGACGTCGCGCGTGAACACCGTCGCGCCGTTGGAGATGATGTTGATGTTCACCACCGAGGCGCCCGCGTTGATGAGAACCACCGTCTCGCGGTCAGGGACGTCGTAGTTGACGGAAAACATGTTCTGGACCGCGAACGCGTCCACGTCCACGACCACCGGCGCGAGCCCCGCCTCGGAAACCACCGTGGTGTAGTCGTTGATCATGTCCTTCTTGGCCGCGACCAGCAGCACGTCCATTTGCCCGGTGGCGTCGTTGCCTCCGCCGTCGAGAATCTGCGTGTCGATGTTCACGTCCTTCACATCGAACGGGATGTACTGCTCCGCCTCCCACTGGATGCTCTCCTCGAGCTCATCCTGGGACATGCGGGGCATCTGAATCTTCTTGATGATGACCGAGTGGCCGGACACGCCGATAGCGACGTCCTTGCCCTTCACCTTCAGCTCGGACATCAGGTCCTGCACGGCCTGGACGATGGCCGTGGAGTTCATCAGCGCGCCGTCAACGATGGCCTCCGGAGGAAGCGGCTTCATCCCGAAGCTCTGCAGCGCGTAGATGACCTCGCCGCGCTTGCGCTGCTCCTTGAGGAGAATCATCTTGATGGACGTCGATCCGATATCCAGGCCGAGTACCAGTTTGCCCTTCGCCATGCGTGACTCCGTCGAGAGGCAGCCAGCGTAGCACTGGCCGTCAACCCCTCCTAAAAAGTGCCTGGAGCCCGCCTGCCCTCCGGACGGACGGGAGCCTCACACTACCTTCAGCGCCGGGCCCCTCAACACCGTCGCGGAGGCCCGATTTTCCGGCCTCCGGCGCGTTCCGTCAAATGCCGGCCGATCCGTCCGGGTTCTGGACCGGCCCCGCACGTCACCCACGCTCCGCTTCGGCGTCCGGGTCGATGCCGTACTCCTTGATTTTGTAGAGGAGCGCCCGATGACTGATGTCCAGCAGCTCCGCGGCCCGGGTCCGGTTGCCCTTGGTCTTCCGCAGGGCGGCTCGGATGTAGGACTCCTCCAACTCCCGGATGGCCCGCTTCAGGGACAGGTCTCTACCATCCTGTAGCACCTGCCCCACCTGCGTGGTCCCCTGCGGCCCGGGTGGGGAGGCGGCCCACAGCCTTTCGGGCAGGTTCGCCGGGAGGATGAGCGGCTCATCCGCAAGGAGCACGGCACGCTCCATTGCGTTCTCCAACTCGCGGACGTTTCCCGGCCACGCGTAGGACTGCAGGAGCGCCTCCGCCTCGGAGGAGAGCCCCGCGACAGGGGGATCCCGGTTCAGCTCGCGGTTGAAGCGAGCGATGAAGGCCCGCGCCAACAGGGGCACGTCCTCACGACGCTCCCGTAGCGGCGGAACGCGGAGGTTCACCACGTTAAGGCGGTAGTACAAGTCCTCGCGGAACTCGCCCTTCGCCACCAAGCGGGACAGGTCGCGCAGCGTCGCGGCCACCACTCGCACGCTTACCTTCTCCACGCGGTTCTCCCCCACCGGGCGGATTTCTCCCTCCTGGAGGACGCGAAGGAGCTTCACCTGGGCGGACAGTGGAAGCTCTCCCACCTCGTCCAGGAAGAGCGTGCCGCCATCCGCTTCTGCAAAGAGGCCTCGCTTCGCGGTGCGCGCGTCCGTAAAGGCGCCCTTCGCGTGACCAAACAGCTCGCTTTCGATGAGCCCGGAGGGAATGGCGCCGCAGTTGACCGCGACGAATGACATGGGCGCACGGGGGCTGCGCTCGTGGAGTTCCCGCGCGATGAGCTCCTTGCCCGTGCCGCTCTCGCCGCTGATGAGCACGGTGGTGTCCACCGGCGCGAGCCGTGCCACCTGGCGCAGCAGTGCGTGCAACGCCGGACTCTCGCCGAGGATGTGCCCCTCCGGCGTTGACGGCAGGTTGGACTGCTTCAGCCGCCGGTTTTCTCGGACCAGCCGTTCCCGCTCCTCGGCTTTGCGGAGGACGAAGACGATTTCATCCGGTTTGAAAGGTTTCTGGACGTAATCGAACGCCCCCCAGGCAACGGCCTGGAGCGCCTGCTCCTGCGAGCCGTAGGCGCTCATCACCACCGCGGTCAACGAAGGCTGCGCCGCCAGTGCCTCACGTAAGACCGAGAGGCCGTCCTTCTTCGGCATGCGCACGTCACACAGCAGCACGTCGTAGTCACGCGCGGCGAGCTCCTTCAGCGCATCCTCGCCATCGGCCACCGCGCGTACTTCATATCCGTGCCCGGTGAGCACCAACGTGAGGATGTGCCGGATAGAGGGCTCATCATCGGCAACGAGAATGGTGCGGAACAAGGGCATGGCCGTCTCTGAGCATCATCCCCCACCCGCGCCAGAGCCGGAAGCTTCCGCGCCGAAGGGGCCTGCCTTTTCCTCAGAGTACGGGCAGGCACACGGTAAAGCGGGCACCGCCTCCCTGCGCATTTTCCGCTTCGAGGCGACCGCCCATGATCTGCGCGAGGCGTAGGGACACCGCCAGTCCCAGCCCCGTCCCTTCGCGCCCTTTCGTCGTGAAAAAGGGCTCGAAGAGACGAGGCATGACGTCATCAGGAATGCCCGTCCCGCCATCCTCCACGAGGAGACGAACCTCGTCAGCCGTTCGCCGGGTGGAAACCCGCACGCGCCCCTGCCCCCCCATGGCTTGGGCAGCGTTGAGCAACAGGTTGATGACGATCTGTGAGAGCGGGCCGGGGTCAGCACGTGCCAGCAGCCCCGGCTCCAGTTCCAAAGAGACCGTCACGCCGGACAGCTCGGGCGCGGCCCGAACCAAGCGTACGCAAGTCTCCACCACCGCAGCCACCTCGACCGGCCCCAACGAAGTGGTGCCGGGGCGCCCCAGGTCGAGCAAGCCCCGGATGATTTGGTCGATGCGCTGCACCTCGTGGTCAATGCGCTTGAGGAAGTCCTTCAGCTCGGGCGTGTCCGCCTTCGCACGCGCGAGCGCCACATACCCTAGGATTCCCGCCAGCGGATTGCCCACTTCGTGGGCGACACCCGCAGCCAGCCTCCCGACGGTGGCCATGCGCTCCGAGGCCACCAGCTCCGTCTGCGTCCGGGCCAACTGCGCATTGGACTCTCGCAGGGACGTCATTTGCGCGCGCGTGAGCGCCTGCTCCTCGCGAAGCGCTTCCGCCATCCGCTGTAAGGAACGCTGGATTCGGGACACCAGCGTGCCGCCCTGGGTCGGCACCAGTTGCGGCTCCCATTCCATCCGTCCGAACTGCTCCACCACCGCCTCGGTGCGCCGCAATGGACGTCCCACCATCAAGTCCAACACCACATAGGTGAGGACCGTCAATGCGACCAAGTCCAACCCCAGGAGCCAGGGGAGTACGCCTCGCACGCGAGAAAGGGTCTCCTCCTCCGAGCTCCCTTCGGGCACCCACCGGCGGAGTGCATCCAGAAGTCGGAAGAGCACGGGTTGCACGGACAGCCAGGTGAGCCCCGATGAGAGGGAGCCCAGCAGGAACGCGACGCTGGCGATCCGCCACTTCATCGCATCCCCGCGCCGCTCACGGCAGGCCGCCCAGCATCATTGCGATGTCCGGAGGCAACACCCGTGACAGCCAGGGCCCCAGCAGCATAAGTTCCAGCCCCGCGAGCGCCAGCCAGGGCCCGAAGGGAATACTGGTGCGCTCAGGCACCCACTCTTCCTCTTCGCCCTCTTCATCCAGCGGGGCATCGGGGATGGGCTGCACCAGGAGGCAAACCGGCACCAGCAACAGGCGCTTCCAGGGTGGGAGTCCCGGCTGCGTGAACTCCCAGGTCATCGTGAGTGGCTCAGCATCACCCACGGGCTCCCCGGGAGCGTTCTCTGCACGCGGGCCCGCGCGTCCCGTCAGCAGCAACATCAGGATGCCCACCACTGCGCCCTGCATGGATGCGAACAACAACACGCCCAGCAGCGTGCGCCACGACAGAAACGCCCCGAGCATGGCCACGAGGTACTTGTCCCCCGCTCCGAGTGCCTCCCGCTGAAACACCTTCCACCCGACGTACTCCATCACCCGGAAGGACAGGAAGCCCACGGCCGCGCCAACCAGGGCGTCGCGGAAGGCATCCACCCCGAGAGGAATCGCCAGGATGAGCCCGGCCAGCATGCCCGACACCGTCATGGACAGCGGCAGAATCCAGTGGTCCAGATCGATGAAGGCGAGCGGCACCAGCAACGAAACGAGCACCAGCGCCGGCACCAACTCATAGGTCCAGCCAAAGCGGCGCAAGCAGGCGAAGTACAGGAGCCCCGTCAGCAACTCCACCAGCGGGTACCGCACGGAAATGGGTGTGCGGCAGCCCCGGCAGCGGGCCCGCAGTGCCAGCCACGACAGCAGCGGGATGTTCTCGTACCAGGCCAGGACGTGCCCACACTTGGGACACCTCGAGCCCGGGCGCACGATGCTCTGCCCCAGCGGGACGCGCGCGATGACGACGTTGAGAAAGCTGCCCACGCACAGACCGAGCACGAACAGGAACACGGCGAATAGGGGCCCGAAGTATCCCGGCAGGGAGGAATGCGTCACAGGGGACGCATCCTACCCGAGCTTCAGCGGAAGTCGCGCCGCTCGAACACGAGCGTGGCCAGCACGCAGAAGAGCGCTCCCCAGCCCAGTGCGTACAGGGTGGCCGAGCCTAGCTCCGCGGCCGTCACATCGATGGCATACGTGGCGCGCGGCCTGAAGTTCAGCCGCTCCAGGTTGGGCAGGGCATAGTACGTCGCCTTGCTGACCCACTGGACAAAGTCCACCTTGGACTTCACTCCCAGGTTGTAGATGTCCGCGCAGAGATGCCCCGCGAAGTACAGTCCCGTCGTCACCAGTGCGGAGACGAGTTGGCTGGCGAAGGTGGACATCAGGAACCCCGCGCTGGTGAGGACAAACAGCTCAAGATAGAGCCCCCACAGCGCGGCCATCTGCGGCTGGGTGATGGGCGAATGATGTAGGACAAGCTCCACCCAGAACAGCAGCGTCATGGCCACCAGCAACACACCGAGGGTGAGCATGTTGCCCGCGAGCCGCGCCAGCAGGAACCTGCTTCGGGACAGAGGCTTGGACACCATCAAGAAGATGGTTCGCCGCTCGATTTCACGGCTGATGAGCCCCGACGACAAGTAGATGGAGAGGAAGACGAGCAGCAGGCTCATCACCCCTAGTCCGAAGTCGGTCACCACTCTGTCGAAGGTGCTGACAGTGACCTCGGTAACGAGCGTGGTGGCGAAGAGCAGCAAGATAGCGAAGGCAGCAACCAGCACCGTCACCCGGTTGCGCCGCGCCTCGCGGAACCCGTTCCATGCCATGGCGGCGAAAGCCCCCATCACTGAATCTCCCCGCCTACCGTCTGCCCACCTGCCTGCTTCATCGCGTCCAGGAAGAGGTCCTCCAGCGAGAAGCGCGCAGGCTGTACCTGGCTAACTCGCCCCCCTCTATTAAGGACGGCCTGGAGCAAACCATGAGAATCAGCGTCCGGAACCCGCAACAGGACCCGGCTGTCCAACTGCTGCGCCTGCTCATATGTGAAGCCCAGCGACTGCAACTGATCCAATGGGAGCCCGTGTACGACCATCTCCACGGAGGGAGCCTTTGTGGACACCAATTCCTGCACGCTCCCTTCCTGAACGCGTCGCCCGCCTACGAGCACCACCACGCGGTCGCAGAGGGACTCGACGTCGGAGATGATATGGGTACAGAAGAGGATGGTCGTCCCCTTCTCCCGCTCGGCAAGGATGATGTCACGCATCTGCCTGCGCCCGAGGGGATCCAGGCCGGAAGTGGGTTCATCCAGAACCAGCAAGCGAGGCCCACTGATGAGCGCTTGAGCCAGTGCAGTCCGCTGCACCATGCCCTTGGAATAACGGCGAATCTGCAGGTCAGACGCTCGGCCCATCCCCACCTCGCCGAGCACCCGCTCCACACGCTGATCCAGTTCATGGCCGCTTAGCCCAAAGATGCGACCGGCAAGCGTCACGAACTCCCGCCCGGTGAGGTACTCATAAAGCGAGGGGTTCTCCGGCAGGAAACCCACCTGACGCCGGACATGCGGCCGCTCGGGCGGTTCACCGAAAAGCAACGCCTGCCCCTGAGAGGCTCGCACCAGCCCCATGAGAATCTTGATGGTCGTGGACTTGCCCGCACCGTTGGGCCCCAACAAGCCATAGACCTGTCCTGGCGCAATCTCCAGATCCAATCCTTGGAGGGCCTTGACCTGCTTGTTGAGGAAGAACCCCACCCGGTACGTCTTGGACAATCCGCGGATGGAGACTGGCAAGTTCGACTCTGTCGAGGCGGTCACCGTCATGGCGCATCCCCCGGGTCACCGAGCTGAATGCCGCCTGCAGCTAGATCTTCCTGCAATTCTTTTTTCTTGGCGTCCTCGTACATCTCCAACCTGTACAATCCCGATGTAGAGCGCGCGCGCCCTCGCCGGTCGATGAAAAACTGCCCCTCCAATGGGTCTTCGGGCATTGCACGTAGATAGCCCGAGCGAACCAATGCAGGGACTGTCTTGGGCAACTCACCTCGGTCTCGCTGGAAAGCACTGATGGCGTCATCAATCTGAGTCAGCACGCGCTCACGCAAGATTTCCTTGATGCGATGTTCATAGAACGCGCGCGACTCATCATCTTCCGCACTGTCGCGTAGCATCTCGGCCATCTGCAACCCCGTATCAAAACTCCCAGCTTGCGCGTACAGGCGAGTAGCGAGATGGGCTACGTAGCGCGGGATGTCAGGGAACCGAGACAATCGCGTGAGGAGCTCAGCGGCCCCTTGATAGTCACGCTCGTACGTCATCTTGTTGTAGGCGAGCTGGAACAAGAAACGACGGTCATCGGGGAACTGAGCCAGCCCTTTGACCAACAGCCGGGATGACAGGTCCGTGTTCACCCACTGCTCACGCCCTAGATTGAATGGGGTTGCAATCGCGCCAAACTCGTAGACGTAGCGAAACTTGGGGTCGAGATCGGTCGCGAAGTCCGCATAGAAGAATACATCCCGGTACTCGGTGTCAGTGTTGGCACGCCCTACCTGCTGAATCGCTTGAATCCAGTAGAAGTCCGCTAAAAGCGGGCTCTGGGCTGCCCCCAAAATCTGAAGGAGTTCCCGACGGGGGAGCACGGGGCCATCCTTCGTTCGCAAGGGTTTCCCTGGCTTCTCAGCGAGCAACCCCACCGAGCACACGGCCAGCGCCAAGACCACAATCCGGATAAGCACCACAGGCTCCTAAACGACGAAGGGCCGCCATCCTGAAGGAGGGCGGCCCAGAGAACAGTGGTCAAGCCACCGCTCATTCCACGTCAGACAACATCAGGTACCAGTGGCACCGTCGCAAGCGACATCGTTACGGGTGTTGTACGGGGTACCCGAGGCGACGTTGCCAGCCTCGGAGCAAGGACCGACACCGCCCGTACCCTCGAAGCCGGCGATCACCCAGTCATCGAAGGAAGCCTCGTTATCCGCGTTGCCCTGCGCGCCAGCGAAGAAGTTGCAGTTGGGGCACGTCTCGACGTCCGGCTGCACACCGAAGGTCGTGGTCCAGCCACCAGCACTCGCAACCGTGAACGTGGCCACATGCGGGGTCGGGTCGTCAATGACGCTGCTCGAGCCGAAGCGGAACGAGTCGTTGCTGATGCAAGGAACACCCGCGTTGGGCACCGTGATATCGGCGGCGGTGCGGTTCTCGCAGGTGCCCGCCTCAGCGGAAACGCGGTAGCCGTACCGGTTGCCACGCTCAGGCGCGAAGCCGATTTCGTTGGCGAAGTGCGAGTAGCGGTCCTTCTCAGAGAAGAACGACTTCTGCGCCGTGTACAGGGCCTTGAGGTTGGTCTTCGCCTCCGACTGCTTGGAGCGAGCCTGGAACTTGATGAAGTTCGGGATGGCGATGGCCGCCAGGATGCCGATGATGGCCACCACGATCATGAGCTCGATGAGCGTGAAGCCACGGTTGCGGGGGTTGAATCGCGAGACGCGCATGGGGATCCTCAAGGAAGGTTGCAACGGGGGGGCACTGCGCCCGCTGGTAGCGCTAGCACATGATGTGCCAGCTCACCGCCACGCGCTAACACCGCTGATTTCCAAGAGCTGAGGAATCCTGCGCCGCTTTCCAGGTGCAGGGCTGACAAAATTCGGCAGTGCCGCTGACGATAACTGTCGATCAGCCTACGCATCGGACGGAGCCCCGGGTTCCAGGTCGTCCGTCAAGCCGTGCTTGGCCAGGCGGTACCGAAACGAACGGAACGAAAGGCCGAGGAGTTCTGCGGCCCGGGTCTTCACACCGCCAGCCTGTTTCATTGCGGCAAGCAGGTAGCGACGCTCGCTGTCATCCAGGTGGCGTTCCAGATTGAAGCCGGCGCCAAGCCCCGGCTCGGCGCCCTCCGACGCGCGGGCAACGGGTTCCGCATCCCCTCGTACGGCAGGAGGCAGCGTGGATGGCCCAAGCAAGTCCGAGTCCGACAACGTCGCGGCACGCTCAACCATGTTCTGCAACTGTCGCACGTTGCCAGGAAACGGATACCGCTCCAGCAATGCCAGCGTCTCGGGCGCGAAACGGAGGCCAGGTCGCCCTAGTTCCTCCGCCATTCGGGAAAGGAAGTAGCCTGCCAGCAGGGAGATATCTCCTGAGCGCTCGCGCAACGGGGGCAACTCCACCGTAATCACGTTGAGCCGATAGAAAAGGTCCTCCCGGAACCGCCCCGCCTTCACCTCCGCCTCAAGCCGCCGGTTCGTGGCCGCGATGACGCGCGCCTGGAAGGGAATCTCCGCCGCGCTGCCCACCGGCTTCACCTTTCGCTCCTGGAGCACTCGGAGCAACTTCACCTGGGTGGCCAGCGGCATCTCTCCGACTTCATCCAGCATGACCGTGCCATCCCCTGCCGCGACCAACAAGCCCGAACGGTCATGGGTGGCCCCAGTAAACGCCCCTTTCACATGCCCAAAAAGCTCGCTCTCAAGTGTCCCCTCGTTCAGCGCAGCGCAGTTGAACGGGAGAAACGGTCGGGCTGCTCGGCTTCCGCGCATGTGGATGGCACGCGCCACCAGTTCCTTGCCTGTGCCGCTCTCCCCGGTCACCAGCACGGTGCTCCGGCCAGAAGCCACTTTCTCCACCAGCGACCACACGGCCTGCATCCGGGCGCTTTGCCCCACTGCACCATCAAGCCCCGGAAAGAGGCGCGCACGAAGGCCGGTGTTCTCCTGCCGCAGCGTGCGCTTCTCAAGCGCCTTCTGGACGAGGAGCCGTAGCTCTTCGTTATCGAATGGCTTGCAGATGTAGTCGTACGCGCCCTCGCGCATCGCCCCCACGGCCGCGGCGGGTGTTCCGTAAGCCGTGATGAGCACCACCTCCGGCGAGCCGGGACGCGCGCGTGCGGCACGAAGAACGTCGAGCCCGCTGCCGGTCCCGAGCTTCAAATCGGAGATGACCAGGTCCACCCCATCCAAGGCCAGCAGGTCGCATGCGGCCTTCACCCCGGCCACGCTCGTCACGGCGTATCCCTCCCGCTGGAGCAACAGCTCAAGGTACTCGCGCATGGACAGCTCGTCGTCGACCACCAAGATGTGGCCGCGGGCGCCCGCCTCCCCTCCCTGTGTCGCCGTCATAGCGGAAGCCCCACCACGAATTCGGTCCCCTCTTCAGGGTTGGACCGAACACGGATGAATCCTCCATGTGCCCGAATGATGGAGTGCGCAGTGGACAGCCCCAGCCCGGTGCCTCCATCCCGCGTCGTGAAAAACGGCTCGAACAAGTGCCCCATCATCTCCTCCGTGATGCTCCCCCCCGAGTCCCAGATGCGGATTCTCGCCTCGTTCTCGGCCCGCGTCAGTGCCACTTTCACGTGGCCTCGAGCCCCCGCTGCCTGAAACGCGTTGCGCACCAGGTTGATAAGCACCTGGCGGAGTTGATCCGGGTCAACGGAGACCGCCATCACCACGGGAGTGGCCATTTCGACCCGCACGTCCCGAGCCAACGGGTCCACGCGGAGCATGTCCACCGTCTCCGTCAGCAATGACGCCAGCGCAACTTGCTGGAGCACTGGCGTCGGAGGACGCGCGAAGCGCAGGAAGTCCTCCACCAACCGCGCGAGTCGGTCCGCCTCACGAATCAAGATGTTGGTAAGTTTCTGAGCCATCGCATCCTGCGCGTCCTGCGCCAGCAGTTGCGCTGACCCGCGCATGGACGCGAGCGGATTGCGCAGCTCGTGCGCGAGCTGCGCAGAGAGTGCGCCTAGGCTCGCCAATCGGTCCGCGCGCTTGAGGTCGTCCTCCATTCGCCGAAGCTGAGTGAGGTCCTGGAACACCATGAGCAGGGAGCCAGGCGCTCCATCCAACGGCGTCACGGACAGCCCCAGAATGCGCCGTTTCAGGCCTTTGCCCACCACCAGCTCGCTCCGAGGCGAACGGGGAGCTAGCCCGAGCACACCCGGCAGGAGTGCCTCCACATCCGTTCCCACGACCTGCGTGGCATCCACCTGGAGAATCAGACAGCCTGCGGGATTGACGTAGGTGATGCGGTGCCCCGCATCACATGTCACGAGTCCCGATGGCATGGAGGACAGGATCTGTTGCTGCAGGCGTCCCAGCCGCTGAAGGTCCGCCTCGCGAGCAGACAGAGCGCCACCGGCCACCGAGAGCTGGCGAGACAAATAGCCCGCCAACACGGCGATGAGCACCAGTGCCAGTGCGTTGCTCCCCAGGACGAACATCACCCGGGACGGAGGCATCAGCCCCCCAGGCACACTCCCAAGGAACCGGGCTCCCATGACCAACGTGGCGAAGCACAACACGGACGCCGCGGCGGCCCACAGCGCACCGCGCCGGTCCAAGACGACGGCCGCGCCAATGACCGACAGGCTGTAGAGAAACGTCAGGGGCGAGTCCGCGCCGCCGCTGAGGTAGACCAGCCCAGTAGCGATGACAACATCGCCAATAACCTGCACCCATGCATCGAGCAGCCCACCACGCCCGCGCCGCAGCCTCAGCCCCACCACCAGCGTAGAGACGTACGCGCTGACGATGACCCCGAGCGACAGGGTGTCAGCCCCGCTCAGCTCCTGAGTGGGCTGCAGGAGGAGCCGCGCAAGGGTGATGACGAGCGACAAGCTCGCGGCCACCGTACGGAACAGCACCAGCCATACGAGCCGCGACCTGAACGCGTCCCCCTCCAGGGGGCGCCCTCCTACGACCACTGCGTTACTGGATGGCGCCGGCAAGCGAGAAGATGGGGAGGTACATGCCGATGAGGAAGCCACCGACCACGCCGCCGAGGAACACCATGAGCACCGGCTCAATCATCGCCGTGAGGCTGTTGATGGCCGCGTCCACTTCGTCATCGTAGAAGTCGGCGATCTTGTTGAGCATGGTGTCCATGGCGCCGGTCGCCTCACCCACGCCGATCATCTGCACCACCATCGACGGGAACACCTTCGTCTCTGCCAGCGGCCCCGCGATGTTCTTGCCCTCGGCGATCTTCCCGCGGACGTAGATGATGGCGTCTTCCACGGTGCGGTTACCGGCCGTCTTCGCGGTGACGTCCAGCGCGTCCAGGATGGGCACGCCCGAGGAAATCATGGTCCCCAGCGTGCGGGTGAACCGAGCCACGGCCACCTTGCGGAGCACGGGGCCGAAGACGGGCATGAAGAGGAACACCTTGTCCCAGAACTTCCGGCCACGCGGCTGGCGGTAGCTCCACGTGAAGGACATCACCACCGCGGCAATCGAACCAGCCGCATGGAAGAAGTACTCCTGCGCTAGGTGCGAGAAGTTCACGATCATCTGCGTCGGCCCCGGCAGCTCCGAGCCGAAGTCCGCGAACATCTTCTCGAAGACGGGCGTCACCTTCAGCAGCAGCACCGCCGTCACGCCAATGGCCACCAAAATCACGATGACCGGGTAGGTCATCGCGCTCTTGACCTTGGACTTGAGCTTCTCGTTCTTCTCCCGGTACGCCGCGAGCCGGTTGAGGATGGCGTCGAGGATACCGCCCACCTCGCCTGCGGCGCAGAGCTGGACGTAGAGTTCGTCGAAGACCTTGGGGTGCTCCTTCAGCGCGTCCGCGAAGGTGCTGCCCTGCTCCACCTTGCCCTTGATGGCGAACAGCACCTTCTTGAAGGCAGGGTTGTCCATCTGACTGGCCAGGATGTCGAGGCACTGCACCAGCGGGAGGCCGGCGTCGATCATCGTGGCGAACTGACGGGTGAAGACGAGGATGTCCTTGCCTTCGACACCGCCCAGTCCGGGGATGACGATATCCCCGTCCAGAATGCTCTTCTTGCGCACCTTGATGGGGTTCAGACCGAGGGACTTGAGGCGCGCGTTGACGGCCTCGACGTCCATCGCCTCCATCTCACCCTTTTTCGACTCCCCGCTCTTGGTCTTCGCCTCCCAGAGGAACTGGGCGGTGGCCTTCTTGGGAGTTGATGCCGACTTCACTGCTGGGGCTGCCATGAGCTGGACCTCCGCGGGTGCCGCGCCACTCTAACCGCTGATCTCCGAATCCCGGAACTAACGACCACCCGCTCCCCCGCCTGGCCGCTGCATTCCGGGCAGGGCCCCGCCGCCGCCCGTGGCCAGGATGTTGCGCAACTCCTCCGCGTCGCTAGAACGTCCGAAGGCCTCGTCCTGGGTGATGAGCCGCCGCAGCAGCAGCGCCGCCAGGGCCTGGTTGAAGGTCTGCATGCCGAACTTCGCCTGGCCGACCTGCATGGACGAGTAGATCTGGTGGACCTTGTCCTCGCGGATGAGGTTCCGGATTGCGGGGTTGGGCACCATCACCTCCAGCGCCAGGATGCGGCCAGGGCCGCCCGCCTTCGCCACCAGCGCCTGACTCATCACGCCCTCCAGCACGAAGGACATCTGCGCGCGGACCTGCGGCTGCTGGTACGGGGGGAACACGTCCAGCACGCGGTTGATGGTCTGCACCGCGCTATTGGTGTGTAGCGTCGCGTAGCAGATGTGGCCTGTCTCCGCGATGGTGAGCGCGGCTTCAATCGTCTCCAGGTCGCGGAGCTCACCGACCAGCACCACGTCCGGGTCCTGGCGGAGGATGTACTTGAGGGCCGTCTTGAAGTTCCGCGTGTCCGCCCCCACCTCGCGCTGATTCACGAGGCAGTTCTTGTGCGGGTGCAGGTACTCGATGGGGTCCTCGATGGTCATGATGTGCTCATGACGCTCGGTGTTGATCTTGTCGATCATCGAGGCCAGCGTGGTGGACTTGCCCGAGCCCGTGGGGCCCGTCACCAGGATGAGCCCGCGCGGCTTCTTCACCAGCTCCGCCACCACCGGCGGCAGGCCCAGCTCCTGGAACGTCAAAATCTTGAAGGGAATGGTCCGGAACGCCGCGGCGACCGCGCCACGCTGCATGAAGATGTTGGCGCGGAAGCGCGACAGGCCCTTCACGCCGAAGGACAGGTCCAGCTCGTTGTCCTCCTCGAACTTGTGCTTCTGGGCGTCCGTGAGGATGGAGTAGCAGAGCTGCTTCGTCTCCACCGGGGTCAGCGGCGCCGTCTTCAAGGGAACGAGCTCGCCGTCGACGCGAAGCTGCGGCGGAGAGCCGGTGGTGACGTGGAGGTCGGAAGCGCCCTTCTCGACCATCGCCTTGAGGAGCTGGTGCAGGTTGGCCACGGGGGGATGTCCTTCGGGGGGAGTGCGGTGGGAGGAAGGTTGACTAGAAGCGGTCCGGGGCGGTGTTTCCCACCACCTCTTCCAACGTGGTGGCGCCGTCCATCATCTTGCGAAGACCGCTCATGCGCAGGCTGCTCATGCCCAGGCGAATGGCCTCCTGCTTCAGCTCCGCGGCGGAGGCGCCGTTGATGACCAGCTCCTTGAGGCCGTCCCAGAAGGGCATGACCTCGTAGATGGCCACGCGGCCGCGGTAGCCACGGTCGTTGCAGTCGCGGCAGCCGACCTTCTCGTACATCGTGAAGGTGCCAATCTTGTCCGGCGGAACACCAGCGTCGATGAGCGCCTGCTCGTCCACGTTCTCCGCCGGCTTCTTGCAGGCCGGGCACAGACGGCGCGCCAGACGCTGGGCGAGGATGAGGTTCAGCGACGCCGTCACGAGGAACGGCTCGATGCCCATGTTGAGCAGACGGCTCACCGTGCCCGGGGCGTCGTTGGTGTGCAGCGTGGAGAGCACCAGGTGGCCCGTGAGCGCCGCCTTCACGCCGATTTCCGCCGTCTCGAAGTCGCGGATCTCACCAATCATGATGATGTCCGGGTCCTGGCGGAGGAAGGAGCGCAGCGCCGCGGCGAAGTTCAGGCCGATGTCGTCATGCATCTGCACCTGATTGATGCCGGCGAAGTTGAACTCGACCGGGTCCTCCGCGGTGCAAATGTTGGTGTCCAGGCCGTTGAGGCTGGAGAGCGCCGAGTACAGCGTCGTCGTCTTGCCCGAGCCCGTGGGGCCCGTCACCAGCACCATGCCGTAGGGCCGGTCGATGGCCTCCTTGAACCAGGCCAGCGGCTGCGCGTCGAAGCCCAGCTTCGTCATGTCGAGCTGGAGGTTGCTCTTGTCGAGCAGACGCATCACGACCTTCTCGCCGAAGAGCGTGGGACACACGCTCACGCGGAAGTCCATCTCCTTGCCGCCGCCCATCTTGATCTTGATGCGGCCGTCCTGCGGCAGGCGCCGCTCGGAGATGTCCAGCGAGGCCATGATCTTCAAACGCGAGGTGATCGCGTTGCGCAGCTTCATCGGCGGGCGCATCACCTCGTACATCACACCGTCGATGCGGAAGCGGACGCGGAAGTCCTTCTCGTAGGGCTCGACATGGATATCGGACGCGCGCTTCTTGATGGCGTCCATGAGGATGAGATTCACCAGCTTGACCACGGGCGCGTCGTCCGCGGCCTTGGCCATCTCATCGATGTTCTCCGTCTCTTCCTTGGTGACCTCGATGTCGTCACCGACGTCGCCGACGATGTCCTCCAGCGACGGGCCCTTCTCCGCGTAGTAGCGCTCGATGGCCTCGCGGATGGAGACCTCGGAGGCGACCACCGTCTCGATGTTGTAGCCGGTGAGGAACTTCAGGTCGTCCACCGCGAAGATGTTGGACGGGTCGCACATGGCCACGATGAGCGACGGGCCCGCGCGGTTGACGGGCACCACCAGGTGCTTCTCCGCCACTTCCTTCGGCACCAGCTTGATGATGTCCGGCTCGACGTCGAAGTCCTTCAGGTTGATGGCCGGCACGCCGTATTGCTTGGAGAGGAAGTCGGTCAGCTTCGACTCCTCGATGGCGCCCGTCTTGACGAGCGCGGTGCCGATGCGCGTGCCGTTCTTCTGCTGCTCTTCCTGGGCCTTGCGCAGCTGCTGCACGGAGATGAGGTTCTCGCGAACCAGCAGTTCACCGAGTCGACCGGACATTCGTTGATGCCTCTTCCTTGAAGAAGAAAGAAGCGGGCGGGGGCCCGCCTCCGAGCTCAAAGACGCTGGAGCGGTGCCCGGGTGATCCTCACCCCATGGCACGGTTCCTGATTGCGAATTAGAGGGGAGCCGCGCGCGCGCGTCAAGGCGCCCTCGCCTGCTCCCCTGCTGTCACAAACCGTTGAACGGACACGGGAAAATTGCTCAGCTCTCCTCGCGCGCAATCACGGCGCGCGCGGCCTCCACGTCACGCTTGATCTGCCCCGTCAGCTCCACCACCGAACCGAAACGCTGCTCGGGGCGAAGGCGGTCGAGGAACTGCACGCGCAGCTCCTTCCCGTACAGATCACCGGCGAAGTCGAGCAGGTGCGCTTCGATCGTCACCTCCGTGCCGCCAAAGGTAGGCTTCACACCGATGTTCGCCGCACCGCCATGCCAGGTGCCCTTTGACTCGCCCGGCAGATGGACGCGGATGGCATAGACCCCCGGTGCGGGGCGCAGCTCGTTCTGCGTATCCACGTTCGCGGTGGGAAAGCCGATGCCTCGCCCCCGCCCCGCGCCCGTCACCACCGTGCCGTCCAGATCGAAGGGACGGCCCAGCAGCCGCCGCGCCGCGGACACGCGCCCCTCCAGGATGTACTCGCGAACGCGCGATGACGACGCCACCACGCCATCCACCGTGACGGGCGGAACCACGTGCACCGTGGCGCCACGCCGGGCCGCGGCCTCGCGCAGCGTCTCCGCGGTGCCGCGCCGGGCCGAGCCGTAGGTGAAGTCGCTGCCCACCACGACGTGCGCGACGCCGAGCGCGTCGAAGAGCGCTGCCTCGAAGTCCGCGGGCGGCGTGCGCGCGTATTCGCGCGAGAAGGGTTGCACCACCGCGGCGTCCAACCCGAGCTCCTCGAACAGCTCCAGCTTGCGCGGCAGCAGGGTGATGAGCTTCGGCGCCAGCTCCGGCTGGAGCACCTTGCCTGGATGGGGATGGAAGGTGAAGGCGGCGGCCCGCCCGTGGCGGCGCGCCTCCGCGAAGAGGGCCTGATGGCCCACGTGCACACCGTCGAAGTTGCCCAGCGCGAGTGCCTGTCCGGCCAGCGCCCGGCCCGCGTCCGCCACCGCAGGGAAGACCTTCATGGGCTCCCGTATACTCCAGGCCTCGCGTTTTTCCCTGGCCAAACCCGTCGTCGCCATGGTTGGTGGCGCCCGCCCATGTCCCGTCCTCGCCTGCTCCCCGAGCCCGTCGGCCTCAAGTTCGTCACCCTGGAGACCCCGCCGGACTGGGACGCCGAATTCGGCTTCAGCGGACCGCTCGAGCTGGAAATCGGCTCCGGCGCGGGCGGCCACGCCCTGGAGTACTGCCGCCGCCACCCCGAGGTACGCTTCGTCGCCTTCGAGTGGCGCAAGAAGTACGCGCGCGACACCCAGGACCGCGCGGACAAGGCGGGCCTGCGCAACCTGCGCGTCATCGAATCCGACGCGCGCTTCATCGTGCCCCGCATCTTCGCGCCCGATTCACTCGCCGCCATCCACCTCCAGTTCCCCGACCCCTGGTGGAAGCGCTCCCACGCCAAGCGCGCCGTGATTCAGCCCGCGTTCGCCGAACTGCTGTACGGCAAGCTCGCACCGGGTGGACTCTTCGACATGCGCACCGATGTCCAGGACCGCGGCGTGACGATGCTCGCCATCCTGGAATCCGCTGGTTTCAAGAACCCCTTGGGTTCAGGTGTTTTCCATCCCTATGACCCGGAGGAAGTGCCCTCCACGCGTGAGCGCCGCTACCTGGCCAGCGGGGAGCCCGTGTACCGGGCGCGGCTACTGAAGCCTGCCTGACGTCGCGCCGCGGGCGCGCGCCGAGCCCCTTGCATCCCAGGTGCGGGCAGTGAGAATGGCGGGCAACCCCGCACCGCGCGCGGGACGATTGCACCCGGGGGCGAGACATTCATGGCGGATGGCGAACGGAAGAGGACGCTGGAGGTCGCCCGCCGTGCCCCCCCCGCTGGGGAACTCAGTGGCCGCACGGTGCTCCTCGTGGACGATGACCCGGTGCATCTCCGGCACGTGCGCGACGGACTGGCCCCTCACGGTTACGTCTTCGCCGAGGCCCATGACGGCGCCCAGGCGCTGTCCGCCATCCGGGAGTCCCGCCCCGACCTCATCCTCATGGACGTGGAGATGCCGGGACTGGGTGGCGTGGAGGTGTGCCGCATCATCAAGGCGAACGCGGGCGAGGACGGCTTCGGCTTCATCCCCGTGATTCTCATGACGGCCCGGCAGGCCGCGGGAAAGGTGGAGGGACTGGAGCTGGGAGCGGATGACTACCTGGTGAAGCCCTTCGACATGCTCGAGCTGTCGGCCCGCGTGAAGTCCATGCTGCGGCTGAAGGCGTTGCAGGATGCGGTGGTGGAGAAGAACCGGGAGCTGGACCGCGCCAACAAGGAGCTGGCGGCGCGGCGCGAAGAGCTGCTGGCGCTCACCCGCACGGATGCACTCACTGGCCTGTCGAACCGGCGCGCCTTGGAAGAGCGGCTGAACGACGAGTTCGCCCGCTCGCGGCGCTATGGAGCGCCCCTGTCCCTGGTGATGCTGGACATCGACCACTTCAAGCGCATCAACGACAGCTTCGGGCACCCCTTCGGAGACCACGTGCTGAAGGCCGTGGCCCAGACGGCGCGGGCGCGGCTGCGGGAAGTGGACCTGCTGGCGCGCTACGGCGGCGAGGAGTTCATCGCCCTGCTCCCGGAGACAGGTCCCGCGGACGCGCTCCGGGTCTGCGAGCGGGTGCGCGACGCCATCGCCGCCCTGGAACTGGAGTATGTGGGCGGGAGTGGCAAGCCGCAGTGCGTGCGGCTGACCGCGTCATTGGGCGTGGCCACGGTGCCGTCGGGCGACCTCCCGAGCGCGGAGGCGCTGCTGCGGGCTGCCGACGCCAGCCTCTATGCGGCCAAGGGAGCAGGCCGCAATCGCGTCCATCAGCACGCCGCGTGACATGTCCGAACCTCGGGCTTTCCCCCGGCGGCGCTTTGACCTAAACCCCTGTCCCCATGCGTCTCTCCGCGACGATGCCCTGGCTGGTAGCGCTGGTCCTGCTGCTGAGCCTGGGTGGCTGCAACCGGCCGCGCTTCGGCACCCCGCAGGACGCCTACACGTCCTTCCACCGGCTGGTGAAGCGAGGGGAGCTGCAGCAGGCGTGGGGCGCGCTGTCCAAGCCCACCCAGGACGCGCTGGCGAAGCGTGCGCAGGTGGTGGGAGAGGCATCCGGGGGTGAAGAAAAACCGGAGCCCATGGCCCTCTTCTTCGCGAATGTCCCTCCGCCTCCGGATGTTACGGAGGTCTCACTGGTCCGGGAGGAGGGAGACGTCGCGACAGTGCTCGTGCGCGCGGGAGAAAGCTCCCACGAGGTCCGGATGGTCCGTGAGCCGTCCGGGTGGAAGGTCGACCTTTCAGCATCCCTCCAGCCGTAAAGCCGGGCATGCCCGGAAAACTCGCATCAGGTAACGTACGACTGTGAACGACAGGAAGACACGGCGGGTGATTCCCGCGGTCGAAGTCATCCGGCGCCCGGCAACGACGCCCGGCACTGCCGCTCCGACCCCGACTCCGGCGCCCACGCCGCGCCCCACGCCTACCCCGCGCCCCACGGGCGTGGCGCCCACGCCCCGGCCTGCTGCTGGCTCGGCGCCCCTGCCGACGCCTCGTCCCGCGCCCACGGGGACCGCTCCGGTGCCCCGCCCCGCCCCGGTGGCAGCGCCAGCGACAGCGGCTCCCGCGCCCCGCCCGACGACGAGCGTGACGCCTGGCGCCCGCCCGCTGGCTCCTCGCCCCTCCGGCCCTGGCACGGGTGCGCCTCCGGGCAGAGCCCCCGGTGGTGGGTTCGGCGGACGCCCCGGCGGCTTCCGGCCGTCCACGCCCCGGCCGCCCCCCACGCCCGAGCAGATTCAGGCGCTGGCGGTGCGTGAGCGCGTCCCCGCCCGCATCGCGAAGGGCGAGCTGGAAGGGAAGATGAAGTGCCGCATCTGGCGCAAGCTGCACGCCGAGGAGGCGAAGCGCTTCGACCAAGTGTACGAGCTGATGGGCCAGACGCCCAGCCTGTCCCTGGGTGACGCCTTCGGCGTGCTCCAGAGCGGCATGACGGTGGCCGAGTTCATGGCCCGCAAGGAGCGCACCCAGCGCAAGGCGGCCATCAAGCAGGCGCGCGGCGAGGTCGAAAACGCCGTGGTGGCGGACTTCCTGGCCCGGCTCATCAGCGACAAGGCAGAAGTCTCCGTGGTGCTGGCGGAGCGCTCCCTGCTGGACACGCTGCAGGCCGAGGAGCCCATCGCCTTCACGCTGGAGCGCACGGGCCGCCTGGAGAAGCTCCAGGTGGTGCTGCTGGCCCGGCGCTCGGACTGGGAGCGGCTGCTGCCCGGTCTGGAGCGCGATGCCAAGCTGACGCAGAAGCCGTCCGCGGTGGCGCGTCAGCCGGACAAGCGCCCCCACTCGGACCCGCGCGCCTTCCTGGACCACATCGGGCAGACGGTGCGGATGGTGCTCCGCAACGGCATCACCCTCCAGCTTCCGCTGATGCGCGTGGGCCGGTTCGACCTGCTGCTGGGCGAGGAGGGCCACGAAGTCTTCGTCCCGCTCCACGCCCTGTTGCGCTTCGAGCCCGTGACCTCCACCTCCGACGAGAGTGCCCCCGCGGACGAGGCCTGAGGGCCATCCCCGCGGGGCGTACGCCCCACACCGCCGAGACATCCATGCGTCAGTTCATCTCCCGCATCATCAAGCCCTGGCTCGCCCTGGCCGCGACGGCCGCCATGGTGGGCATCACGCAGCAAGGGTGCACGAAGGACGCTGACGCGACGAAGGCGCCCGCGGTCCCCGAGAAGCGCGAGAACGGCGTGCGCATCGTCGAGCTCTCCGTCACCGAGAAGGGCTACGAGCCCAGCCCGGTGAGCCTCAAGAAGGGCGAGCCGGTGAAGCTGGTGGTGACGCGCAAGACGGACCACACCTGCGCCACCGAGGTCGTCATGGACGGCTACGACATCAACACGCCGTTGCCGCTCAACCAGCCGGTGGAGATTACCTTCACGCCAAAGGAGTCCGGCAAGCTGGTGTACGGCTGCGCCATGAACAAGATGATTTCCGGCGTTTTCATGGTCGACTGACGGACGCTGGTCGATTTCTAGGCAGCGCCGCCGGGAGGAGTAGTCTCCGAGGCCTGAATGGGCGGCGCGGCGGAGCTCTTCACCCGGCATGTGTTCCTCGACCTCGAAACCACGGGGTTGGATCCGCGCGTGGACGAGGTCATCGAGCTGGGCTGCATCTTCTTCGAGAACGGGCGCGAGGTGGAACGCTTCGCGCGCCTGTACTCGGCGTCGCGGCCCCTCCCCCTCACCATCCGGCGCCTGACGGGCCTGACGGACGCGGACCTCGAAGGGCATCCGCGCTTCGGCACCGACATCGCCGAGCTTCGCGAGAAGCTCTCCGGCTGGACGGTGGTGGCGCACAACGCGCCCTTTGAAAAAGGCTTCCTGCCGGACCTGCTGGGGCCCATCCGCGCCCCGGTGCTCGACTCGTGCGAGCTGATGCACTACCTGCACCCAGAGCTGCCCAGCCACTCGCTGGAGTCGCTGCTGCGCTGGGGCGGGCTGGCACTGCGCCAGCCGCACCGCGCGGTGTCAGACTGCGAGGCGGTGTACTCGGTGCTGGTGCACGCCATGGAGCGCTGCGTCCGCGAGGGCCGTGGCGATGACGTGGTGGACCTGCTCGCCGCGTTGGACCCGCGCAAGGGCGCGGAGCTGCGCCTGGCGATGGAGGGCGTGGGCCTGAAGGACGGCGCGAGCGGCGCGTTCGACTATGAGGAATGGCCGCTGGTGGACCTGCTGTCGCGTCTGGCCGCCGCGTGCCGTGAAGAAGCTGCGCCGTTGTCGCTGGAGGCCCAGGGCTTCCTTCGTGGGAAGCCGGAGCGGCGGCGCGCGGGAGGCGCCACGGCGCTACCCGAGCCAGAGGCGGATGCCCCCGTGCTCCCCGTGCGTCCGGACGAGGTCTCAGCGCTGCTGGGCGTTGGCGGCGCGCTGGAGCAGGCCGGTGAAGGATTCATGAGCCGGGCCGCGCAGCTCGACGTGGCGCAGGCGGTGGCGCGGGCGCTGTCGGACGGCGGGCAACTCGCGGTGGAAGCCGGCACGGGCACGGGCAAGTCGCTGGCGTACCTGGCTCCCGCCGCCCTCTTCGCGGCGCGAAACGGACGCAAGGTCGGCGTGGCGCCGCACACCAAGACGCTCCAGGACCAGCTCCTGGAGAAGGACCTGCCTCGGCTTCACCGCGCCACGAAGGGCGCCTTCGGCTACGCCCTGCTGAAGGGCCAGACGAACTACCTGTGCCGCCGCCGCGCGCTGGAAGCCACTCGGGTGGAGCCCGGCATGGGGCACTCCGCGCGCGCCCCCCGGGCGTATCTGCGTGCGTACCTGCGCCGCAGTGGCGAAGGAGACCTGGACCGCCTGAGCCACTGGTTCCGCGAGCGCTTCCCGGTGCTGATGGCGCTGGTGCCCGCCGTGCGCTCCGAGGCATCGACGACGCTCGGCGAGAAGTGCCCGCACTTCCACCGCTGCTTCTATCACTCGGCCGTGGCGCAGGCCCGTGAGGCGGACGTGCTGGTCATCAACCAGTCGCTCGCCTTCGCGTGGCCCGCGCGCTACCCGAAGCTGGACCACCTGGTCCTCGACGAGGCGCACGAGGTGGAGGATGTCGCCACCACTGCGCTGACGCTGGAGCTGTCGGACCTGGCCTTCCTCCGCCTCACCGAGCGGCTGCATGGCAGGGACGGACGGCGCGGCCTGTTCGCCGAGCTACGCAAGGCGCTGAGCGCTTCGCGCCGGACGGAGACGCGGTCGCTGATGGGCGAGGTGGAGGATGGCCTTCGCCGGTTGCTTGACGACGCACGTGACCTCGGTGCGCGCGTGACGGAGCTGTGCGAGCCCACCGCCACAGCCGTGGGCGAAGACCCGGATGAAAGTGCGTACTCTCCGGAGCTGCGCATCACCGCGACCGTGCGCGCCCTGCCCGCCTGGGAGCCGGTACGCGAAGGACTGGAAGGCGTGCGCGGCGCGCTCCAGGCGCTGCATGTCCTGCTGTCCGTGCGCGTACTGGCCGCTCTCCCTGAGCTGGCGGCTCGACAACCCGCGCTGGAGCGGGAGCTGTCAGGTGCCAACACCGAGCTTGGCGAACTGGCGGTGCTCGCGGGCGAACTGTCCGGAGAAGCCGCGCCAGGACGGTGCTACGCGGCCACCGCGGAACCGAAGCGGCAGCGGTGGAGCTTGAGCGCCCAGCCAGTGGATGTCTCCGCCTACGTGTCGAAGGACTTCGCGGAGAGCAAGCGCACGCTGGTGCTCGCGTCCGCCACGCTGGGCACTGGCGACGGCTTCCCCTTCGTCCTCCGGCGATTGGGGCTCGACGGGCGTGGAGGCCGACCTGCGCCCCGACTGGTCCGCGCGGCCACGCCCTTCAAGCTGCATGAGCAGGCGCTGGTCGTGCTCGTCACAGATGCGCCTCGTGCGCACGAGGAAGCCTTCGTGGAGTGGGCCTCGCTCCGGATTTCGGGCCTGGCCCAGACGATGGGAGGCCGGGTGCTGGGGCTGTTCGCATCGACGCGCCGAATGGATCGCGTGGGCACGAGCGTCCGCGGACGGCTGGACCCACTGGGCATCGAGGTGCTGCGGCAGTCACGCGGGCACAGCCGCTCGCTGGCGGCGCGGCAGGAGAAGGACACGGGCACCGTGCTGCTGGGGACCAAGAGCTTCTGGCAGGGCGTGGACATCCCCGGTCGCGGCGTCGGCTGCGTGTTCATCGACAAGCTGCCCCTGGAGCCCGCCATGCGTCCGCTGGTGGCCGCGCGCGAGGAGCCCCTCTCTCGCAGCGGCGGCGAATACATGGGCTTCCTCCACTACCGGCTTCCCCGCGCCCTGCTGCAACTGCGCCAGGGCGTGGGCCGGCTCATCCGGGCGACGACGGACCGGGGCGTGGTCATCATCTCGGACCCGGGACACCCCAGCTACCGTGGCCACCTGATGAACGCGCTGGAGGGCTATCGCGTCGAGGCGCTTCCGTGGGCCCAAGCGCGCCTGCGCATCCACGCGATGCTGAAAGAGACGGGACTCACCGTGGAGTCAGGACCCGCGCGGTCCTGGGGGTGAGCCCCGGAAGGGCTCAGTCTTCGAGCCGGGTGCGATAGCGCGCATCCAGGGCGCGCAGTTCGTAGAGGAGCTCGGGGGAAGCGCCCGTGCGCTCCGCGGCCAGGAGGACGTTCGCCAAGGTCCTCGCGTCCTCCTCGTTCTGCTCGCGGAGGCGCTGCACCATCTTCCGCGTGGCATCGAAGAGGTCCTGGAGGTCGTCGCCATCCCGGAGCCCGTGCTGGGGTGGACGCAGCCGGCCGTCGTGGACCTCCTGCACCATGCGGCGGATGCGGAAGAGTGGGCCCGCCACCTTGTGCGTCACCACGATGGTCCCCAATCCCACCACCGCGATGAAGGCCACCAGAAAGCCCCCCAGCGCCCACCAGGTGAGCTTCTGCTGCCGCTCCAGCTCAGCGCGTTGGGCAACGATGGCGGCACGCTCGGCCTCGTAGGCCGCGTCGATGGCCCCCGCCTTCTCGCGGAAGCTCGCCTCGAACGTGGGGTCGTCCATCCGAGTCAGCAGCTCGTTGGAGAGCGTGGCGCCGGACAGCTCGCGGCTGACCTCCGCCGCGCGGGAGCGGGCTTCCACCGCCGTCGCCGTCTCGCGCATCAGCGCCTGCGCGCCTCTCACGAGGAACACGCCCAATAGCGCCGACAGAACGAGCGTCACCGAGACGATGTACGCCGTCAGCTTGAGCTGGAAGCCCGTTTCGAGAAGGAAGTTGCGCCAGCGCCGCTTGGCTGGCGTCAGGGGCGCCGTGGTCGTCGTCATGTCTCGCTGCTCCACTCGAAGGTCTCCGCCGCTTCCTCCACCGCGCGAGGTACCAGCGCCTTGAGGAGATCGCCAGGCTGAGCGCCCGCGGCATTCACTTCCACCTGCCCCATCAGCGACAGGTCCGGGTAGGTGAGGCACACCAGCGCCACCCGCAGTCCGCCGCCGTCCGTCGCATGAAGCTCCGGGGTGATGCGGTAGCCCCGCACCCGAAGCTTCTTCAGCGTGCCCTTCGCCGCCGCCTTCGTCTCCTTCGCGGGCGCGAGCTGGGCCCCGCTCCGCATCAGCCGCGAGCGCAGCCGCGCCTCCGTCGCCTTCACCAGGTCGGCGGGGAGCTTGCCCGTGCGGTCCTTGACCGCCTCGAGATGCACGTAGAAGCGCGGCGGGCGGGACTGGTACTCCTTCAGGGCCCCCACGGCCTCGCGCACCGCCGCCTGGACCGACGCGTCCGCGTCCGCCTTGTGGGCCTGGAGGCAGTCGAGCCCATCGGGCTCCAGCAGCTTCGCCAGCCCCTTCGCCGCGGCCGCGCGCACCAGCTCGCTTTCGTCCTTCAATCCGTTGCACAGCAGCGGCACGGCCTCCGGGTCCTCCGTGGCGCCGAGCACCAGCGCCGCCTGCGAACGCGAGCGCGGGTCCTTGCTCTTCTGAAGCTGCTTGCCCAGGAAGGCAATACGGGAGTCACCCTGAGCCAGGGCCGCGCAAGGCGCGAGGAGCAACAGGACGAGGGCGGAGGAAAGCAGCTGCATGCGCAGGGAAGGAGTCCGGAGAGTCTAACGCCGTCTGACGATTGGCGAACAGTTGCATGGCCTTGCACATGGAAGACAGTGGGTCATGGCCACTCCCGCCCTGGAGGGCCGTCCCCGCCTCTGTCCGTCCGGGTGTCTGTTCAGACCTGGGGATGCGCTGGGAAGGGCACGGCGCGGGGCGCGAACCCGGGCGGCATGTCCACGGCACAGCGGCTCGGGCTCGGCCCCTGAGGCCCCACAACCGGTGCCTCCCGCCCCCTCCACGGCAGCAGGACCGGCAGGAATCGAGCCATCCGCTCGGGGATGTGGCCTTCATGGGGTAATGTGCGCGTCTCCAGGAGGGCTCACCAGGTGTCTTTCACGTCCCGGTTGGAAGGTCTGCTCCAGAACGTGGGGTTGGGCGGTATCGTGGGTGAGGTGCGCGCGCGCCTCGGGCTCAAGGAGTCCCGAGACACATCCGCGCCCCGGGCCTCGGACTTCCCGTCACCTCCTCCCCGTGGCGCCACGCAGCAGACCGTGGTCGAGCGCACGCCGCGCCCCAGGCCAGTCGTCTCCCAGCCGTCCGACGCGCCGCCGCCGGAGCCGACCGTGGCAGAGCGCACCCCACCGCGTGGTGCGGTAACCACCGACGCTGTCGCACCTTCGGCTGCCCAGGCCGCTACGCCTGAGCCTTCCCGAAAGGTGACGGCGAAGGCGCCTCGCACGGGGACGAAAAAGAAGAAGCCCGCAGCACGGCAGGCGCAGAGCAGCACGGGAGACAAGTCGGAGAAGCGGACGGCCCGCCCGACTACGAAGGTCAAGAAGCGAGCCCGCCCCGCGAAGGAGACCGCTTCGCCCGCGACCGGGAATGGCAGCACGGCCGTGGACCAGTTGCTCTCCGCGCTGCGCAGCCATCCGCGGCAGCAGGATTTCATCTCGGCAGGCAAGCAGAAGGACCAGCTCGTGCGGTCACTCATCCCCCTCTATCTCGCACGCTCGCTGGATGCGGAGTTCGAGGTGACCTCTGGAACGACGTCGCGCTTCTGGGGGGAGCTGGGTGTCACCTACGCCGCACCGAACGCGGCCAAGGCGCTCCGCCTGCACGGTGGTTACGCACAGGACACCCAGAAGGGTAAAGCCATCACGGCTCGGGGCGTCCAGTACGTGGAAGAAATGCTGAGTCGTTTCGGGAACGCCTCTTCAGGTACTTGAACGGCGAGCAGCCGCGATGGGCCGTAGGGCGCGAGACGCTCCGTCCTCGCCTCACCCCATCGCGAGCAGACACTTTGTTGAGGCCACCATCACTCGGTTTGAACGGTCCCTGGCGTATCGCGCAATCGCCCATGCGCCAGAGTGAACGCCATACTGAACCCAAGCCTGATGCATCGCACCTTCCAGGCTTGGGTGCCATGTATCGCCCAAGCAGTTGCCGGAGCTGCCCCAGACAAACATCAGGAAGGCTCCGTCCTCTTCGGCAATCTCAAACGACGCCGCCTGCCCGAGTTCCCTCTGCAGCGACGACTCATGTGTCGCCGAATCAGGCAATGAGGTCACACGCGAGCACGGAACCTGGGCAACAAGCCTTGGTTCCATCGAAGTCGCCTTGCCCTCCGAAAACGTCCTGCCTCACTCCAGTGGCAGTCCGTGTACTCGACTGACTACACGCTACGCGCTCCAGCCCTCCGGGCAGTCACGGAACCTGCATCCCTCACCCTTGGATACCGTCACGCAGTCAACGAAGGCAGGCCACGCGAATCGAAGCACCGGGCCTCCAATACGCCAATGACTCACGGCGAGAGGGCTGGGCAAAGCCGAGCGCCATCCGTGGCCCGTGACAACGGTACGGCCTCACCTGCCGCTCAAGCGCACGCCGGTCAGGTCACCCGCCTGGCGGGAATCCTTGGAGCCGAAACAGCGAGGGCAATGCTGGCGCCCACGTCTCGCACCTGATGCGCCGCCGGTATCGCCCTGACTCCCACAACCCGCGTCCCGCTGGCCCCCATCCCGGGCCACGGCCGGGTCAGCCCGGTATTCCCGGGGTCGTCCGGCACCTCATGCAACCTCCAAGAACTCCTGCGAAGCCGCCTCTTGTGGCATATACCCACACCATGCCTTCCGCCCTGACCGCCTCCGAGATCCGCGAGGCGTTCCTCAAGTTCTTCGAGGAGCGCGGCCACCGCCGTGTGGCGTCCTCCTCCCTGGTGCCCGCCAACGACCCGACGCTGATGTTCACCAACGCGGGCATGGTGCAGTTCAAGGACGTCTTCACCGGCCGTGAGACGCGCGACTACCGCCGCGCCACCACGTCGCAGAAGTGCGTGCGCGCCGGCGGCAAGCACAACGACCTCGACAACGTCGGCTTCACCGCCCGGCACCACACGTTCTTCGAGATGCTCGGGAACTTCTCCTTCGGCGACTACTTCAAGGCCGACGCCATCGCGTACGGCTGGGAGTTCGTCACCCGGACGCTCGGCCTGTCCACCGACCGGCTCGCCGTCACCGTGTTCAACGGCGAGGGCGGCACCCCCTGGGACGAAGAGGCCTACGAGCTGTGGAAGAAGCAGGGCGTCCCCGCCGAGCGCCTCTACAAGCTCGGCCTCAAGGACAACTTCTGGGCCATGGGCGACACCGGCCCCTGCGGCCCCTGCTCCGAAATCCACTACCACCAGGGCGACGACATCCCCTGTGTCGAAGAGGCCGAGGGCAAGAAGTGTCAGGGCGTCGCCTGTGACTGCGACCGGTGGCTCGAAATCTGGAACCTCGTGTTCATGCAGTTCGAGCGCAAGGAGAAGGACGGGCCCCTCATCCCCCTGCCGAAGCCGTCCATCGACACGGGCGCGGGCCTGGAGCGCATCGCCTCCGTCGTCCAGGGCAAGCGGTCCAACTATGAGACGGACCTCTTCCAGAACATCCTCGCCACCGTCAGCGAGCTGTGCGGCAAGCCCTACTCGCAGGAGTCCGGCGCGTCCCAGCGCGTGGTCGCGGACCACAGCCGCGCGGCGGCGTTCCTCATCTCGGACGGCGTCCAGCCATCCAACGAGGGCCGCGGCTACGTCCTGCGCCGCATCATGCGCCGCGCCATCCGGCACGGCACCCAGCAGCTGGGCCTGGAGGACGTCTTCTTCTTCAAGGTCGTCGACCGCGTCATCGAGCTGATGGGCGACGCCTACCCCGAGCTCCGGGAGAGCCGCACCTTCGTCCTGGAGGTCTGCCGGCACGAGGAGACGAGCTTCCGCCAGACGCTCAGCCGCGGCCTCAAGCTCATCGAGGAGGAGCTGTCCGAGCTGCAGCAGGCCGGCGGCAAGCAGCTCTCCGGCGACGTCGTCTTCCTGCTCCACGGCACCTACGGCTTCCCGTGGGACCTCACGCAAATCATCGCCCGGGAGCGCGGCCTCGACGTCGACCTGGTCCGCTTCGAGGAGCGCCTCAAGGAAGAGGCGGACAAGAACAAGTTCGCGGGCTCTGGCGACAAGGCCACGGGCGAGGTCTACCTGAAGCTGGCGGAGCGGCTCGGGACGACGGAGTTCCTCGGCTATGAGGGCGAGGGACACGAAGGCGAAGGCAGCATCCGGGCCATCGTCAAGGACGGCGCCGAAGTCACGCAGGCCACGCAAGGCGACACGGTGGAGCTGGTCCTGGACCGCACGCCCTTCTACGGCGAGTCCGGTGGCCAGATGGGCGACACCGGCCGCATCGTCGGCCACGGCGGCAAGGCGGTGGCCAAGGTCACCGATGCGCAGCGCCCCGTGCCGGGCCTCGTGGTCCACTCGGTGGAAGTCTCCGAGGGCACCTTCAAGGTCGGCGACATGGTCCAGGCCGGTGTGGACTCGGAGCGCCGCAAGTCCATCCGTGCGAACCACTCCGCGACGCACCTGCTCCACAAGGCGCTCAAGCTCGTGCTCGGTGAGCACGTGAAGCAGGCGGGCTCTGTCGTCGCGCCGGACTACCTGCGCTTCGACTTCGCGCACTTCTCGCCCGCCACGTCCGCGCAGCTCGAGCAGGTCGAGGACCTGGTCAACGGCTGGATTCGCGACAACGCGGGGGCCGAGACGCGCATCATGAGCCTGGAGGACGCGAAGAAGTCCGGCGCCGTCGCCATGTTCGGCGAGAAGTACGGCGAGACGGTTCGCGTCGTCACCGTACACCCCGAGTCCACCGAGCTGTGCGGCGGCACCCACGTGCGCCGCAGCGGTGACATCGGCCTGTTCAAGATTGCCAGCGAGAGCGGCGTGGCGTCCGGCGTGCGCCGCATCGTCGCGCTGACGGGCATCGGCGCGCTCCAGTACGTCCGCGAGCAGGAACACGAGCTGCGCAAGGTGGCCGAGCTGCTCAAGTCGAACCCGAAGGAAGTCTCCAAGCGCGTCGAGGCGACCCAGAAGCGCGTGAAGGAGCTGGAGCGCAAGGTCGAGGAAGTGGCCGTCAAGGCGCAGACGGCCAGCAGCAAGGACCTGCTGGAGCAGGCTCGCGATGTGAATGGCATGAAGGTCCTGGCCACCCAGGTGGACGCGGCGGACGACAACGTCCTGCGCGGCATGGCGGACCAGCTCCGTGACCGCATCCGCTCGGGCGTGGTCGCCATCGGCGGCGAGAAGGACGGCCGGGCCATCATCCTGGTCGCGGCCACCAAGGACGTCGTTGCCAAGGGCATCAACGCCGGCGCGCTGGTGCGCGAGATGGCCAAGGAAGTCGGCGGCAAGGGCGGCGGCAAGGCGGAGATGGCGCAGGCCGGCGGGCCCGATGCCTCGAAGCTCCCCGCGGCGCTGGAGAAGCTGTACGAGTTGGTGAAGGGCGTGGGCACCGCGTGATGAACCACCGGGCCTCCGCTTCCGTAGCGCTCCTGGCGGCCACCCTCGTCCTGGGTGGCTGCAAGGAGGAGGCCGTGCCTGACTACGCGGGTACGGGTGACGACCGGACGCTTCAGAAGCTCCGCCAGGAAGTGGACCGGGTGAACCAGGGCGGCCGTCCCTCCCAGGGCCCCGAGGCCACGCGCGGAGACCCGAACGCGAACCTCGCGGGCCTGGCCGCGGGGATCAACGTCCCCACCGAGCGCGCATGGGAGCTTCCCTCTCCCAACGATGCCGTGCGCCTGGAGACCTTGTCCGTGAAGCTCACCGGACTGGACGCGTCGCACTCGGTGAAGGGCTCGGGGAAGGTGAGCCTGACCTCCGAGGACCTGTTCTTCCGCGTGCAGCTCATGACGCAGAACGTGGGCGGCGCGCCGCTCACCCTGGACCTGGACGGGGCGAAGCTCTTCGGGGCTGAAGGCCAGTCGTACACCGTGGCCCGGGATGCCCAGGTCGTCGGGGGCACCCGCCCCCTTCGGCGCACCTGGGCTCCGGATGAGCGCACCGACGTGGTCCTCCTGTTCGAGCTTCCTCCGGAGGCCCTTCGGGACGACGGGCTACACCTGTTGCTTCAGGGCTCCGGGGGGGATGTGCGGATTCCCTTGAAATGAGCGGGACAGCGTCCAAGCTCCTCCCGCTTCGCATCCGCCTCCCGTACACGACGGAGGAGGAGTTTATCGACAAGTACGGCTTGAACGTGGCGCGCGGCGGCGTGTTCGTTGCCACGCGCGCCATGAAGCCCGAAGGTACCGGGCTGGCGTTCGAGTTCGTCCTTGCAGATGGGACACGCCTGCTTCGCGGCGAAGGCGTCGTCGTGAAGGCCCAGGTGGACGCGGTGGGCGGGCGTACCGGCATGACGGTGCGCTTCGTGAAGCTGGACGCAGCAAGCAAGGCGCTCATCGACCGGGTGGTGTCGAAACGTACCGGAAACGTGGAGCCACAAGCTCCCGCCCAAGTCACGCCCCCTCTTCCGGCCCCTGCTCCCCCCCCGGGACTCGTTCGCCGCACACCCGGCGCGAAGGTTTCGAATGCGGTGCGTACCTCGGTTCCCCCCCGCGAGCCCTCGCGGGAGGAGGCGCGCGTCGAAGGCACGCCGACGGGAGTTCCTGACACGGTGGCTGCCAACGGAGCCGCTCTCGCGAGCACGGTGGCGGTGCCGGAACTCACGCCCAGTTCCGAGACAGCTACGGCGGATGATGACGCACGCGCGGAAGTGCCGGACTCCGGCACGGCTGCTCCGTCCTCCGAGTCCGAGCAAGTACCGGATGAGCCTGCGTCCAGCACGGACGCGCATGCGGTGTCCGGTGAGGCGGACACGGGCTCACTTGATGCCTCTGACGCGTTCGGTGGGAGTGCTTTCACTGATTCAGGGGCTCCGAGCACTCAAGACGCGGACGCGCGTCCGGGACCTGTCGCTCCGCGCTTTGAAGCTGATTCGAGTGACGGGCTCGACTTCGCCATCACCGCGAGCCTCGCGGCGTCCGAGGATGAAGGTGGCAATGCGAATGCCGTAGCCGAGCGACACGGCCTCGGTGAGCCCGCCAAAGCGCCACTCGTCCCGGAGGATTCGTCAACCGGCGCCGGCACTGCGCCGACAGCGACCGCGACTCCGGACCTGACGGCGAAAGCCTCCGTCGCGCTGGCCTCGAGCGAGCCAGTGGAGCCGCCTCAAACGCTGCTTCGTGTCCCGCCCGCGCTGGAGACAGGCGACGATGCGCATGCAGCAGCCGAGCCCTCCGCGGTCCCTGTTTCCCCGCATGGTCCTGGTGGACCCGCGCCCGCTGAACTCGACGAAGCCGTCGGTGACGACTCTTCCGCCCCGGCGCCGGATGCAGATGCAGCGGCGCCCCACGGAGCATCTGTCTCTCAGGCGAACACCCCAATCGTCGCGGAAGCTGGCACGCCTGCAACGACGGAACCCTCCGCGACGACGCCAGTTACGGGCACTGCTCCCGCCAACGAAGCAGCCACGGAACCCTCAGCGACATCTGCGACCACGAGCTCCGAGCCCACCGCCAAGGGCAGCGATACATCCACGATTCGAGCAACCGCAGAGGCATCGACCGCAAGCGTCGAGCCCGTCACCGATGAGGGCAACGAAGCACCCACGACATCCTCCGGGACGGCGGCGCCCGCGAGCGAAACGCGCGATGCCGAAGCAGGCGGCGCAGTACGGACTGAAACGCCAACTGCCACTTCGACCACAAGCGTCGAGCCCACCACCGAGGCAGGTCACGCAGCATCCCCGGAGGCGTCCGAGACGGCCGCGCGCCCTCATGCACAGTCCGACGCCGGAACAGGTGACGCATCCACCGCGCAGCCCCCCGCCGCGACGTCACCACTGGGCGATGCGCCCGTCGCCGAGGCAAGCAACGAGGCAGCGACCGAGCCCAAAGCAGCAGCGCCGACCACTGAAAAAAGTGGCCCGGGTATCGCGTCCGAATCGACGACGACGGCCAACACGGATGACCCGTCCGGCAGTGCTCCCGGCGAGGCTTCATCCGCACAGACGATGGCCGCGCTCCCGAGCGCACCTGGCGTCGATAAGACGGCGCCCGCCGCTCCGGGTGCGAAGTCCGCTGAGCGTTCGCAGGACGCCTCCACATCAGGTGACACATCGCCCCAGGCGGCAGCCAGTGCAGCCCCCGCGGCCGAGTCGAGTCCACCCCCAGAGCCGACACACGCGACTGCCGAGCCGCATGGGCGCACCGCCGCTCCCGAAAGCGTGCTCCCCCCCGTGGCCTCGGATGATGCTTCTCTGTCCAACACGAAAGCAGCCCCAGTCCGTACCGAATCCGAGCCCACGCACCCCGTCCCTCAGGACGCGGACGTGCCACGCAACCGCCGCCGTGCCCTGCTCGAGGTCCCCATTCCTCAACCGGCCTCGACGCCCGCGCTCCCCGAGGTCGTGCTGGGCATCGACCTGGGCACCTCACATGCGCGCGTCGCCGTCGTCCAGGACGGGATGCCCAAGCTCATTCCCCTCCCCGGCACCACCACCACGGACCTTCCCGCGCTCATCGCGGTGAACGGCACCGGCGACCTCGTCGTCGGCGCCACGGCTCAGACGGAAGGCCAACGTGCCCCCCGCCGTGCCATCTCCGGTCTCAAGCGACTGCTGGGCCTGAAGCCGCGTTCTCCGCAACTTCGCTGGCTCGCCCCGTTGCTCCCCTTCCCCGTCACCACGGACACGAATGGGGACTCCGCCGTGGAGGTCCGGGGCCGCGTCATCTCACCCACGCTCTTCACGGCCATGCTGCTTCGCGAGCTGAAGCATGCCGCCGCGACGCACCTGGGCCGCAAGGCAACCCGCGCCGTCATCTGTGCCCCCACGCACTTCACGGACCGCCAGTGCGCGGCCCTTCGCGAAGCCGCCACGCTCGCGGGGCTCGATGCCCAGCGCATCCTCATCGCCCCCGCGGCGGCGGCGCTCGCGTATGCACATGGCCGAGGGCTCGCGCGAAAGCGGGTGCTCGTCGTGGACCTGGGCGGTGGCGGCCTCCAGGTCTGCGTGGTGCAAGTCACAGGCGATGACCTCGAGGTCATTACCACCGGAGGCGACGCCACCCTCGGCGGCATGGACTTCGATGCGCGCATCGCCGAGGCCATCGCCAGCGACCTCTCGGAACAGGGCGTGCCCAAGCCGGACCATCCCTTCGACTGGGCCCCCCTGCGCACCGCCGCCGAGTCCACGAAGGTGGCCCTCTCCAGCCAGGAGCAGGTGGACGTCACCCTCCCCTCGGGAACCGTGCCCCCCATCAACCGGGAGCGAGTCGAAGCCCTCACCGCCGACCTCGCCCAGCGCGTCACCACCGTGGTCCGCGACGTGCTCGAATCCAACGCGCTCTCCCCCCAGGGGCTGGACGCGGTGCTCCTCGTCGGCGGGCAGAGCGCCGCGCCCCTGGTCCGCCGCCGGCTCGAAGAGAGCCTCGGCGTGAGCGTGCGCGACGACGTGGACACTCGAGGCAGCGTGGCCCTGGGCGCCGCGCTGCTCGGCCAGGGGCTCCTGCTCGCCGCAGCCGGCAAGCCCGCGGCCACTGTCTCCGAGGTGCTGTCCTCGCCGCTCGCCGTCGCCGAGCGCGGTGGCACCTTGCGCCGCGTCCTCGACCGAAACACCCGCCTGCCCGCCACCAAGACGCTGGTGCTTCCCACTGTGCCGGGTCCGCTCGAGCTGGCCCTCTTCCAGGGGGCAGCCACGCAGGCGTCCGACGCCGAGTACCTCGGCCGGCTCACCCTCAACGTGGAGCGCGCGGGTGAGGTGGAGCTGCACCTCGCGCTCTCAGTCGATGGGGCCCTGTCGCTCGAGGCCACCCTGCCGGGCGTGAAGCGGCACGCGGTGTCTCTGTCCGCGGAGCACTTGGACGACGCGACCTTCGACGCGCTCATCGCCCGCTCGCCGCTGGTCCCTGAGCCGGAGCGACGCCCAGGTGGCGTGCTGTCCGGACTGAAGAAGCTCTTCGGCCGCCGCTGAGCCCCTGCTCGCTCGCCCGCGCACAAGTCACGGCGCCCTTCGCCCCATGGGCCGATGTGCCTGCGGCCATCCAGGCCACCGTGCGTCCCTGCGGCTCTCTCTCTGTAGCCGTGGCGACAGATGGCCAGCTTTCCGGTGACTGATTTTCCGGGGAGGAATGCGATGCGACGTTCGATTGTGGGTGGAGTCGCCGCGGCGGCGCTGGGCATGGCGGGACCCGCCTTCGCCATCGAGGCACAGCAGGTGGGCGAGCGGCTGCGCGTCGAGGAGCGGCCGCTGGTGGGCATCGACGTGCGACTGGGCCTCGGCGACTTCACCGGCGACCTCGGCAGCAACACCAAGGTGGGCCCGCTGCTGGGCATCAACGCCAGCGCCTATCCCTGGCAGTACGGCGGCGTCGAGGTCGGCTACGAAGGCCAGCGCTTCCCCATCGACGACTCACGCCTGCGCGACAACGGCGATGGGGAAGGCGTCTGGCGGCACAACGCCACCCTGCTCGCCAAGGCGGGGCCGCTCATCGACGAGAAGTGGCGCCCCTTCGTCGGCGCGGGCGTCGGCCTGAGCTACCTCAACCCCTCGGACGGCGCGGACCGCTTCTACAACAATGACTGGCAGACGGAGCTCCCGCTGGCCGCGGGCCTGGACTACCGCTTCGGCAACCTGGTGGCCGGCGCGCGCGCCACGTACCGGTTCGTCGGCGGGGAGGGACTCCTCCGAAACCCCGTCACCAACGCCGACGAGAAAGGCAGTCTCTTCAACGGCAATGTGATGATTGGCGGGCAGTTCTAGCCCGCCTCCATGTCACAGGCTGAAGCCGTCCAGCAGCGCCTCGGGGCGGGGATTCTTCTCCCACGCCTCGAGCACCGCCACCGCGGGCGAGCGCCCCGACGCGGCCACCGCGTCCAGCGCATCCAGCAGGGGCGCATCCTGCGCATCCAGCCGCATCAGGCCCCGGCGGGAGATGGCCAGCATCTCCGCCGCCAGGCGGTGCAGCTCCTGCGAACCCAGCCGGCCGCCCAGTCCCTCGCGCCGCGCCGTATCATGGAAAGCCAGGTGCTCGGCGTAGGTCAGCTTCGGCAACAGGCGCTCGGCCTCCTCCAGCGCGGTGGCGTCGTACAGGATGCCGCGCCAGAGGGCGGCGAGCGCTCCCGTCATCGCGGGATTCACACAGTCCGCGCCGCGCACCTCGATCACCGTCTTCAGCCGCACCTCGGGGAAGAGCGTGGACAGGTGGTCCGTCCAGTCGTTCAGGTCGGGCGGTTTGCCCTCGAAGCCCTCCTTCATCAACTGCCGGAAGGTCAGCTTCGGGTACAGGTACTCGTTGTTGCGCCGCAGGAAGAGCAGCGGCGCGTCCAGCGCCCATTCCACATAGGCGCGATACGAGAACGAGCCGTCGAAGAACGCGGGCAGGTAACCACAGCGCGTGGGGTCCACCTCGTCCCAAACGCGGTTGCGGAAGGACAGGTAACCCGACGGCTTGCCCTCCACGATGGGGCTGTTGGCGTACAACGCATTCATCAGCGGGGCGAGCCGCGCCACCACCACCGTCTTGCGGACACAGTCCGCCTCGTCCGCCCAGTCCAGGGACACCTGGCCGGTGGACGTCATCAACATCATGTTCAGCGCCAGCCGGCCGCGCTCCGGCAGCGTGCGGCGCATGATGAGGTAGCGCGTCTTCGGCATCCACGGCATCTGCGCCGTCGTGCCAAAGGGGCGGTAGCCCAGGAAGACGAGCCGCAAGCCCAGCGCCTTCGCGGCGGAGGAGACCTCCGACAGGTGCGTCAGGTTCTCCGCATGCGCCTCGCGCGCGGTGACGAAGGGGCTTCCGGACAGCTCCACCTGGCCGCCGGGCTCCAGGGAGATGGTGGCGCCACCGCGCTGCAGCGCGATGACGGGCGACTCCGGCGTCTCCCGGAACGGCGTGTAGCCCGCCGAGGCCACCCGGTTCAGCAGCGCCCCGACGCCCCGCTCGCCTTCATAGGTCGGAGGCTCCGCGGCGCCCACCGGGTAGAGGAACTTCTCATGCTCGAGCCCCAGACGGTGCGCACCGCTGGGCTTCTCGGCGGCTCGGAATCCAGCCAACAGCATGTCGACGGAGGAGATGGGCTCTGAGGCCGCGCGCTTGAGGTCGAGTGACATGGGCGCGCCCTATATAACCTAGACTTTTGGACCCGCCCGGATTTGCGCACTGGCCTTTATGAGCCCACACTCCACCCTCCCCACCATCTCCCCCCAGCCCCGCCTGTCCGATTTCTTCCAGGGGATGGGCCTCCTCGGCCGGGCCTTCTCCCTCATCCTGCGCGACCGTCGGCTGTTCCTGCTGTCCGCGCTCTGTGCCGCCGTCACCGCCGCCGCCCTCGTGGGGCTCGTCTGGTTGCTGTGGCGCTACGCCCCCGGTGCCCTGGAATCCGTCTGGGCCCGCCCGGAGAGCTGGTACGGCAAGGCCGCCTGGAGCACCGTGCTGGTGTTGTCCGGCCTGGTGCTCTGGGTCGTGGGCGCCAACGTGCTGCCGCCCCTGCTCTTGGCCCCGCTCCAGGATCCACTGTCCGAGCTGACCGAAGAGGCCTGTGGCGGCGGCCCGGGCACCTCCTTCACCGTGGCGGGTTTCGTCCGGGGCCTCGTCACCGGCATCGCCCATACGCTCGCGCGGCTGTTCTTCCTCCTCGCGGGCCTGGCGGTGCTCCTGCCCCTCCACCTGATACCGGGGGTGGGCAGCGTGCTGTGGACGGTCCTCGCCAGCCTGTACACCATGACGTGGATGGCGGGTGAGTACCTGGCCGCCCCCATGACGCGTCACCTGTATCCCTTCGCCGAGGTGCGCCGGATGCTGCGCGAGCGCCGGGCGCTCTGCCTGGGCCTGGGCGCGGGCATCTACGTGCTGCTCTGGGTCCCCATCCTCAACGCCTTCTTCCTCCCGGTGGCCATCGTCGCCGGCACCCTGCTCTATGGCGGGCTGCGCGAGGCCCGGCTGCTGGCGCCCCCCCCTGGGGAGTCCACTACCGCTGCGTTGAAATAAACGCCCGAGCCGGGTGTCGAACCCGGGGAACCGGGAACGCAATGCCCGCCAGGGACGTTCTGCTCCACCAGCAGAGAGGCGATGCCTTGAAGCACCAGGAGCCCGTGATTAGGCTTGCCCGGCCGCTTACAGTGTTCGCCTACTCGGTATAAACGGTCGAAATCTCAAGGCTTCTCGCCACACCCGGGGTGCCGGACAGCGCGCCCCAGCTTGGATGAACCAAATGCCGCGTTTCCTCCGCCGAATCACAGCCGTTGCCGTGCTCCTCGGCGCCTGGGCCCTGGTGGGCAGTGACCGGGCTCCCTTGCCGCTGACCATGGGTGCAGCCGAGGCCGGGCAAGGCTCGTGGGACGGCAGTCTTCCTACCGTCAAAGGCGAGAAGGCCCCGCACGACCTCAACAGCCTGCGCGTCCTGACGAAGGTCATCCTCTACGTGAAGGAGAACTACGTCGACCCCAAGCGGGTGAAGCCGAAGGAGATGATGATCGCCTCGCTGGAGTACGTCGAGAAGAGCGTTCCCGACGTGCTCGTGGACGGCAACGCGGAGACGGGCAAGCTCAACGTCAACGTGAACGGCAAGCAGCGCGAGTTCGACATCGCCCACGTGGACTCGCTGTGGAAGATGTCCTTCGCGCTCAAGGACGTCTTCGACTTCCTGTCGAAGAACATGCGGCCCATCGAGGACACGCGCGACGTGGAGTACGCGGCCGTCAACGGCATGCTGTCCACGTTGGATCCGCACTCGGTGCTGCTGCGCCCGGAGCTGTACCGGGAGATGAAGCTGTCCACCAAGGGTGAGTTCGGCGGCCTGGGCTTCGTCATCCAGATGCGCGAGGGCAACCTCACCGTGGTCAAGGTGATCCCGAAGACGCCCGCGCACCGCTCCGGCATCCAGAAGGACGACCGCATCAAGAAGATTGGCGAGGAGTCCACCGTCAACATGGACCTCAACGAGGCCGTGTCGAAGCTGCGCGGCCCGGTGGACAGCCGCATCACCATCACCGTGGAGCGCGACGGCTGGGACAAGCCCCGCATCATGACGCTCTCGCGCGCCATGATTTCCATCGAGAGCGTGCAGCACAAGATGCTCTCCAACAACGTGGGCTACATCCGCCTGAAGAACTTCCAGGGCAACACCACCCGCGACCTCGAGGCGGCGCTGACGCAGCTGCGCAAGCAGGCGGACGCGAAGGGCGGCTTCAAGGGCCTGGTGCTCGACATGCGCGGCAACCCGGGCGGCCTCCTGGAGCAGGCCATCCAGGTGTCCGACACGTTCCTGTCCAGCGGCACCATCGTCGCGACGGTGGGCCTGTCCGACAAGCTGCGCGAGGAGAAGCGCGCGCGCGCCACGGACGGAGAGGACAGCTACCCCATCGCCGTGCTGGTGAACGCTGGCAGCGCCTCCGCGTCCGAAATCGTCGCTGGCGCGCTGAAGAACCTCGACCGCGCGACCATCATCGGCCGTCAGACGTTCGGCAAGGGCAGCGTGCAGGTGCTGTACGACTTCCCGGATGACAGCGCGCTGAAGCTGACCATCGCCAAGTACCTGACCCCGGGCGACGTCTCCATCCAGGAGGTCGGTATCGTCCCGGACATCCAGTTGGTCCCCACCCGCGCCACCGATGAGCGCGTGGACGTGTTCGCGCCGCGCCGCTCCATGGGCGAGGCCGACCTGGATCAGCACTTCGGCAACCCGGACTCCAGCACCGTCGCCAAGAAGCGCGAGGACGTGCTCAACCGCGAGAAGCCGCTGGAGAGCCTCAAGTACCTGAAGGTGGATGAGAAGCAGGCCCAGGCCACCGCCAAGAAGGACGAGGGCAAGGCCCCGCCGAAGACGGCCGCCAACGCCAAGAAGCACGGGGACAAGGACCCGCTGCTGGACGTGGACGTGGCTGGCATGGGTGAGGACCTGGACGACCAGCTCGACGCCGAGGCCCAGGAGGAGATCAAGGAGGACTTCGAGGTCCAGTTCGCCCGCGACTTCGTGCTGCGCGCTCCAGCCACCACGCGCAAGGAGCAGCTCAAGCAGGGCAAGGCGTTCATCGACCAGAAGCGCGCCGAGGAGGAGTCCCGCATCAACGCCGCCATCGCCGCGCTGGGCGTGGACTGGAGCGCGGGTCCCACGCCGAAGAACGTGCAGATGGCCGTGTCGCTGACGCCGGGCCCGGACGCGAAGATTCTGGCGGGCGAGGTGATGGAGATGGCGCTGACAGCGGAGAACCGTGGCACCGAGCCGCTCAAGCGCGTGCGCGCCTGGACGGAGAGCGACAACGCCTTCCTGGACCGCCGCGAGTTCCTCTTCGGTGCGCTGGCGCCGGGTGAGAAGAAGACGTGGAAGGTGAAGGTGCGCCTGCCCAAGGACCTCACCAGCCGCCGCGACGACGTGACGGTGCGCTTCTTCGATGACCACGGCGCCCTGCCTGAGACGCGGGTGGCCGAGCTCAACTTCGTGGAGCTGCCCCGCCCCGCCTTCGCCTTCAACTGGCAGGTCATCGACGACTGCGCCACCTGCAACGGCGACGGCACCGTGCAGCGCGGGGAGACGGTCTCCGTGCTGCTCGACGTGACGAACGCGGGCACCGGCACGGCGCTCGACTCCTTCACGCAAATCAAGAATGGCGGTGACGCCAACATCTTCATCGAAAAGGGCCGCTTCAAACTGGGCGAGCTGAAGCCCGGTGAGACGAAGACGGCGCGTTTCCAGTTGGAGGTGAAGAAGGGCTTCAAGGGCAACACCTTCCCGCTGAAGCTGGCCATCATCGACGAGCCGCTCGAGGAGTTCGTGATGGAGAAGCTGGAGCTGCCCGTTACCGACGCCGCGATCGCCACGATGGAGCCGAAGAAGGGCCTCGTCCGCGTGGGCGACAAGGTGGACCTGTATGGCGCCCCCGCGCAGGGCGCGCGCGCGGTGGCGAAGCTGAGCGGGACGACGGTGCTGCCCGCCGAGGCGGTCACCAAGGGCTACTACCGCGTGGAGCTGGAGAAGGACCGCTTCGCCTTCGTGCGCAGCCAGGACGCGAAGGAGCTGAAGACGGGCAAGGCCACCACGCCGAAGGCCACGCTGGCCACCAACCACCGCCCGCCCGACATCCGCCTGGACGTGGATCCGGCCGCTGGCGGCATGGTGGCCAACGGGGACAAGTTCACGCTCTCCGGCGTGGTGACGGACCCCCACGGGTTGCTGGACGTCTACGTGCTGGTGAACGACCAGAAGGTCTACTTCAAGGGCGTGGACCCCAAGGGCGCCGAGCCGAACACGCTGAAGTTCTCCACGGAGTTCGCGCTGAAGGAGGGCAACAACAACGTGCTGGTGGTGGCGCGCGAGGACAACGACTTCGCCAGCCGCCGCACGCTGGTCATCCGCCGCCGCCCGGCCGAGGTCGCCCAGAAGATGGCCTCGCCTGCCGGTAGCCCCGCCAACAAGCCGCAGTAGGCGCCCCGCGCCCACCTGGCGCGCCGCCTCCTTCCGGGCGGCCTTTCCAGCGGGACTCCTTGAGAGGAGACCGCGGGAGGGGCCGCCCGTTTTGTTGACGCTCCTTGCGAGCAGGCGTTACCGTCCGGCGCGGTGGGCGCCTTACCGGCCGGTCGCGCGCCCTGGAGGCGGTGACTCGAATGCGGACGTTCAGTCGGTGGGTGGCTCTCGCGGCCTGGGCGGCAGGCACGTCCGTTGTCGCGGCGCCCAATGACCTGCAGATCGCGCGGTTCGGCAACCCCACGGGTGACAACCCCGTGGCGTCCGCCGACGCGGATTTCCAGGCCTTCGCCCGCATCATGGGCGCGGCCATCACCTCCGTGAACTTGATGCCCCCGGAGACGACGGGCCACTCGGCCTGGGCCATCAACGCGGAGCTCTCCGTGGTGTCGCTGCCCGGCAGCGTGAACATCCCCACGCAGAACGAGCAGCCCTCCACGGTGCTCATCCCCTCCTTCCACGCGCGCAAGGGCCTGCCCTTCTCGCTGGAGCTGGGTGGGCGCGTCGGCTGGGTGGAGAAGAGCAGCCAGGTGGTGGCCACCGGCGAGCTGAAGTGGGCCGCCAACGAGGGCTTCACCTACCTGCCCGACTTCGGCGTGCGCGGACACGTGACGAAGCTGTTCGGCGCCCGGGACCTGGGCCTCACCGTCATGGGCCTGGACTTCGGCGTGGGCAAGCAGTTCCCGCTGGGCGGCATGGTGACGCTGACGCCCTACGGCGGCCTGGACCTGGGCTTCGTCGGCGCGACGTCCAGCCGCATCGACTTCAACCCGGACCGCAGCTTCGATGACACGACGGGGGACGATTCGCGCGCGGCGCTGACGGATACCGCCGCGTACCGGAAGGTCTCCTTTGGCAGCAACATCAACCAGCGCATCTACGGCGGCGTCCGCTTCATTGGCGGCGTGCTCCAGCTGGGCGCGGAGCTGTCGCTGACGCGCACGGGCAGCGTCTCCTACGAGGAGAACGGCAGCACCGTGGACCGGGGCCTGCCGGCCGTCTTCGCCTTCAACACCACGCTCGGCCTGGACTTCTGAGCGCTACGCGGCGGGGTGCAGGGCCTGACGGACCGCCCCCGGCCGGTTGGTGATGAGGTAGCTGACCCCCATCCGCTCCAGGACATGGGCGCGCTGGGGGTCGTCCACCGTCCACGCCGCCACGCGCATCCCGGCCGCGCGCCATGCGGCCACCCGCTCCGGCGTGCAGGCCTCGTGGAAGGGGTGGACCGAGTGTGACGACACGAGCGGGCTCACCCCGTAGGCCTGCAGGGCCCAGGACTTGTCCGGGTCGATGAGCAGCCCCCGGCGCAGCTCCGGTGCCGCGGCCGCCAGGCGGAAGAGACACAGCGGGTTGAAGCTGGAGATGACGACCCGGCCCGCAAGCCCGCGCCGGCGCACCAGCCGCGCCACCTGCTCCGCCAGGCCTCCGTCGTCGGCGCGCTCGCACTTGAGCTCGATGTTGACCAGGAACTGCGGTGGCAGGGCCTCCAGCACCTCTTCCAGCAGCGGGATTCGGGCGGGGGCGAAGCCCAGCGGCGAGCCGACGTCCGCCCGTTGGAGCTTCCACCACGGGGTGAGGCGAACCTCCCACGGCAGCCGCGCGAGGCGCTCCAGGCGCTCATCGTGGCAGACGACGACCTCCCCCGAGCCACAGAGCATCGCGTCCAGTTCCACACCATCCGCGCCTTGACGGACCGCCTCGGCGAAGGCTTCCAGGGTGTTCTCGGGGGCATCGGCGCTGGCGCCACGGTGGGCAAGCAGGAGCATGCCCTCCAGTCTGCGCGGGTGGCCGCCGCCGTGCAGCAGAAGTCCAACCGGGCGTGCGGCGGTGGACGCATGGCTTGCCTCCCCCCGCCCTTTGCTGCACTGTGCTCCATCATGCTGGGCCTCGGCCTCGGAGAAATCATCGTCCTCGGCTTCATCCTGCTGGTGGTCTTCTCGGCCGCCCGCATGGGTCAGCTCGGCAATGCCGTGGGCAAGTTCGTGTACTCGTTCCGCAAGGCGTCGCGCGGCGAGGACCTGGTGGATGCGAAGCCGCTGCCTCCGGGCCGCCGCAGCACCACGGACGCCGAGTTCACGGAGCCCGAGCACCCGCGCCGCCGCTAGGCCCCTCCCCTCCCCAGGATGCGATGCCCGTCAGTCATACCCGCGATGCTTGGGGATGCGTGACGCGGCCGCAGGCCCTGTTCCCTTCCCTTCGGCGAGCAGCCGGGAGGCCTGCGCGCGCAGGGCGGGATGGAGGGCGGCGTTCAAGACGAGTTCCCTCAAGTCCGCCGTGTTGAGCAGCGGGACGATTTTCGCGCCCGTCTCCGGCGGCAGGTAGGGGTTGAGGACGAGCGCGCGCCGGATGGCGTGGCGCACGGACCAGCGCGGTGACTTCCAGATTTCGATGAGCGGCTCGGGCCGGGCCGGGCGGCGCGCGGCGATGCGGACCACCAACTCCTCGGTGAGCCGGGGGTTGATGAGCACGTTGCGCAGGACGGTGGGATTGCTGACGGTGGCCAGGCGGGACAGGGTGTCCGGGTCCCTCGTGAGGCGGGCCTGCTGCTTCAGGTGCCCGAGCGACTGGGAGAAGGCGTTGGCGTCCGCGCGGGCGGCGGCGTCCGGGTCCATCTCCAGCTTCGCGGGGCCCTGGGCGAACAGGTCCGCCACGGTGTCGAGCGACTGGACGTGCGCGAGCCGCCGCAGCGACTCCACGTGAGGGATGTGCTCGGCCTCCTGCTCCAGCGCGGCCATGAAGTCCGACAACGCGCAGGAGGCGGGCCCCCACCCCGCGCGCGAGAGGGCGATGAGGTGGCCCACCAGCTCGTTGGAGTCGAGCGGATCCCTCCAGGCGAGCTCCCGCGCGGCGGCCTTGCGACGGACCTCCGCCCCACCGCTCAAGGCGTGGATGAAGCGCGCGACGGTCCGGGCATCCTCCTGCGTGGGCATGGTGGCTCACTCCGTCCGGGGGGCGGCCTCCGCCGACTTGGAGCGCTCGGGCTCCAGGGTCAGCTCCAGCCGGTAGCCCCCCGGGTCTGCGGGGTGCTCGGGGAAGATGACGACGAAGGGGGCCTTGGCGCCGGGCGCCACGGAGACGGCGGCCTCGTCGACGCGCTGGCGCAGGGCCACCGCCGCGTCGGGTGAGCCCACGCCGTAGAGTTCCTCGGGCGTGGGGACCCCGCCCACGAGCGCCTCGGCGGAGGCCACGCGCTGGCTGCCGTCATACAGCGCGGCGCGCACGCGGATGCGGGCGGCGGTGTCCGAGTAGTTCGCCGCGTCCCCGCGGACGTAGAAGAGCGACCTGCCCTCGCGCGTCTCGTACAGCCCGTTCGTCACATCCACGGCCACGAGCGGCTTCGGCGCGGGCACGAAGAGCGCGCGCAGGGAGTCCAGCGACAGGGCCGACACGTCGAGGCGGCCCTCGCTCAGGTACACCCGGCCGACCGTGCCCAGCACGGCCACCAGGGCCGCGGCCAACACGAAGTTGACGGTGAAGCCCAACGCCTTGCGAAGCCGGCTCGACGGGCGGCTCTGCGGGATGCCCACGTCCTCGGGACGCGCGGTGGGCTTGGCCACGGTGACCACGGGCTTCGACGGCAGCCCGTCCATGTCCAGCACCTCGCGCTGGACGCCACTGGGTGCCCCGACCCGCCCCAGGGTGACGCCAAAGGCCTCCGCGTCATCCACGGCGGGGGGGACATCGCCAAGCAGGGAGGCATCGGAGGCATCCGAGGTCCCGAACAGCGCGGCGCGGCCCGTGTCCGTGGGCAGCAGGCCGGAATCCTCACCGTGCCCGCCCACGTCCGAGCCGAGGTCGAACAAGTCTCGGGGGTTCGCGGGAGGTGGTATCGCGGCCGAGGATTCGGCGTGGAGGTCGACGGACGCGAACGGGTCACTCCCGCCTGGAACAGGCGCGCTGCCGGACGCGGCGGAAGCACCGGCATGGATGTCGATGGCTGCAAACGGGTCGCTTCCGGCAGGCGGCGGCTCGGCCTTCCGAGTCGACGCGGCAGGTGCCCGAAGGTCAATGGCGGCGAAGGGGTCGTTACTGCCCGCAGCGGCTGGCGACGCTGCATGGAGGTCGACCGCCGCGAGAGGGCCATTCCCCGCTGAAGGCGACGTGGACTTCGCAGGCCCGGCGGCGTGAATGTCGACCGCAGCGAGAGGACTGCTTCCTCCTGAAGGTGCCGTGGACTTCACAGGCCCAGCGGCATGAATGTCGGCCGCCGCGAGAGGACCGCTTCCTCCTGAAAGTGCCGCAGCCTTCGGGGACTTCGCAGGCCCAGCGGCATGAATGTCGGCCGCCGCGAGAGGACCGCTTCCTCCTGAAGGTGAGGCAACCCTCGGGGACTTCGCGGGCCCCGTCGCATGGATGTCGATGGACGCGAACGGGTCGCTCCCCACGGGCCGAGGCAGCCCGGGCGCCGCCGACGGAACCGTCGCATCGTCGATGTCGATGGACGCGAACGGGTCGTTCTCCGCCGGAGGCGGCGCCCCCGTGGCCATCGTTGGCATCGCCGCCGCATCATCGATGTCGATGGACGCGAACGGGTCGTCCCCACCATAAGCGGGCGGAGCAGCGGGAGGCGGAGCCGCGCCTGGGCGCATCGTCCCAAGCGCCACGGCGCCCGCGGGCGCGCCCCCCGGAGGCGGCGTCATCGCGCTTCGGCGGAGCGCATTCGCAGCCGACGGCTCGGCAGGCGAAGGCGGTCCCAAGAGCTCCGAGAACGGGTCGGCCACCGGCGGCGGCGCTGCGGCGCGGCGAGCACTGGCCGGGGACACGGAGGGCCCAGCAGCCTCGGGGACGGGAGGCATGGAGCGGTCCTCCATGCCAGCGGGGCCACCCGCACCTCGGGCCCCCGCCGCTCGCGCAGGTGCGCTTCCCGGGCCAGGGGGCGCAGGTACCGCGGCGGGGGCACGCCCCGAACGCTCAGGACCTGGCACCACGAAGGCGCCCGGCGGTGGCGCGCGGCCAACCGGCGCATCGGGCGGACGCGCGGCGGGAGGCAGCGGCAGCGACGTGATTCGCGTGGGCTCCCGGAAGACACCGTCTTCCGAGCCCAGGTCCCCGTCCATGCTGTTCCAGCTCGGCCCGGGAGGACCGGGGCGGGCAGGCATCGGCCTGCTCGCCTCGACGCCCAGCTCGAAGTAGCCCGGCTTGGTGACGTCCACCGACGTGGGGTCTGGCGCGACCCCAAATTGGGCGAAAGGGTCCACCTGCCCGCCCGAGGAGGGGGCTGGCGGCTCGCCCGGAGCGCCAGCGGCGGCCTCGCGGGTGACCCGGAACGTGTTCTGGCATTTGGTGCAGCGGACCTTGACCCCCTTCTCGGTCACCTTCTCGTCGGGGATCTTGAACCGCGTCTGGCACCGCTCACACTTGACGATCATTCAGCAGGCCCGGCTGGAAGCACGAGTATAGGACGACGGGGTAGGCACGGCGAGCCGGGTTCACGTTGCTTGCTCGCCCCCACCCCCTCTGCTACGAGAAACGCCCCTGCGAGACTCAGGCGGGGCACGTGGCTTGATGTCGAGCCCAAAAGGGGCGGAGAGACACATGAGCGAGGCTGAGCAAGCAGGCGCTCCGAGCAAGGAGCCGAAGATCATCAAGCGGTACACGAACCGGAAGCTCTACGACACCGTGGAGAGCCGATACGTCACCCTTGATGAGATCGCAGCGATGATCAAGGAGGGCACCGAGGTACGGATTGTCGACAATCGTACCAAGGAGGACCTGACCTCCGTCACCCTCGCGCAGATCATCTTCGAAGAGGAGAAGAAGAAGAACCAGATGCCGCTGTCGGTGCTGCGGGAAATCATCCGCCACCCCGGCGAGTCCATCTCCGGGTTCATCCAGAAGGAGGTCTCCCCGCGAGTCGCCTCCATCCGCGAGGAGGCCGAGTCCCGCCTCGACAAGCTCCTGCGCCGGGACGAGAACGCCCCCCGGGCAGAGGGAGAGCCCGAGGCCCCCGTCGCCGCCGCCGAGGACACCACCGCCGCGGACACCGCTGCCGCCGCGGGGCTCAGCCCGGCCGACCTGCTCAAGGCCAGCCAGCGCGCCTTCGAGGAGTGGCAGCGCCGAATCGACGAGCGCGTGAAGCACGTCGTGGAGAACCTGACCGGCAACCTGCCCGCGCTTGGCCGCGACATGGCCTCGCTCACCCAGCGCCTTGACGAGCTGGAGAAGAAGCTGGAGCAGGCCGAGCAGCAGAAGGGCCCGCCGAAGCAGGAGTAGCCGCGCCGCTTCAGGCCTTTTGTGAGGCCCGCCTCCGCTTGGGGGCGGGCTCTCCGTGCAACTCCGCGGCGATGGCGGCCAGCATCTGCGCGCCCCGGCTGCGCGGCGCGTACTCCCAGATGGTCTGACCGTGGCTCTGGGCCTCGTCGACCTTCACGTCGTAGCCCAGCGGCGTGGCCGCCAGCGCATCCGGGAAGTAGGCCTTCAGGCGCTCCAGAATCGCCGTGGCCAGCGCCGTCTTCCGGTACAGCGTGGGCACCACCTTCGTGACGCGGAGGTCCGGCCGCCCTTCCGCCTCGCCCACCTGGCGCACGGTGTCCGCCACCTCCGCGCAGCCATCCAGCGCCAGGTACGTCAGCGCCACCGGCACCACCACCTCGGTGGCGGCCACCAGGATGTTGCGCGTGGTGGTCCCCATGGAGGGGGGTGCGTCGAAGACGATGGCGTCATAGCCCGCCGCTTCCGCCGCGCGCAGGCGGTCCGCCAGCCGGTGGGCCCGGCGTTCATCCGCGGCCACCACGACGGGAAAGTCCGCCATCTCCTTGTACGCGGGCAGCACGTCCAGGCCCTCGAGGGCCGAGCGCTGGACGACGTCCTCGAAGCGCACCGACGTGTCCGTCAGCAGGTGAAACACGTTGCGCGGCAAGGTGCGCACGTCCACGCCCAGGGCTTTGCCCGCGTGGCCCTGCGTGTCCAGGTCCACCAGCAGCACCCGCAGGCCGCGCTCCTTGGCCAGCCAGGCGGCGGTGTTCACCGCCAGGGTCGTCTTGCAGGTCCCACCCTTCTCATTGATGAACGCGATGCGCCTCATGCCCGGGCACTCCTCATCCACCGAGAAGGTGGCGGCTTCCGACGTGCGGACTACTTCTTCGGGGACTTCGCCGCCAGCAGCGTGTCGACCTTGCCCTCGACGGACGAGAGCAGACGCTCCAAGTCGTCCACCTTCGAACGAAGCTGCTCCAGGTCCGCGGTGGACGGCAGGTTCGCGGCGGACAGGGCCGTGCGCAGCGCGCTGTCCAGGGTGCCCTTCGCCGCCAGGGAGCGCGACACCAGCGTCTGCACCGCCGCCACGAACTTCTCGTTCGAGAGCAGCTGCTGCGCCAGCTTGCCGATGCGCTCCTCGCCCGTTTCCACGAGCTTCTTCATCACCGGGTTGTTCTTGAGCATGAAAACGCGCGTCCTCGCGAGCAAAGCCCTACCGGGCCATCTGGAAGTCTTGAAGAAAACGCCGCACTCTGCGAGGGGGCAACGCGACGTGTCAAGCAGCGCAACAAGCCGAGGCCAAACGCGTTGACTCCCGTGAACACGATTCCTACGGTTCGCCGCTCTCAACCTATGGCCGGACTACTCGACAAGCGCCTGTGGATCGTCTCCGGCAAGGGCGGAGTCGGCAAAAGCACCGTCGCAGCGGCCCTGGCCCTGCGCTCGGCGCGCGCGGGCAAGCGCACCCTGGTGTGCGAAGTGAACACCCAGGAGCGCGTCAGCCGCTTCCTGGAGCGCCCCGAGGCCGGGCCCGAAGTGGCCCAACTGGAGCAGAACCTCTGGGCCGTCAACGTGCGGCCCCAGGAGGCCATGCGTGAGTACGGCCTCATGGTCCTGCGCTTCGAGACCCTCTACAAGACGGTCTTCGAGAACCGGCTGGTGCGCCAGTTCCTCCGCTTCATCCCGTCCCTGCAGGAACTGGTGCTGCTGGGAAAAATCATGTTCCACCTGCAGGAGAAGCTCCCGGACGGGCGCTGGCGGTTCGACACCGTCATCATGGACGCGCCGGCCACGGGCCACGCCATCTCCTTCCTCAGCGTGCCGCAGGTGCTGATTCAGACGGTGCCGCCGGGGCCCATGGCCCGCGAGGCCCAGAAGATGCGCGACCTCCTCGTGGACCCGGCGGTGACGGCCGCCGTGCTGGTGGCGCTCCCCGAGGAGATGCCGGTGAACGAAGCGCTGGAGCTCCACGCGGCGCTGCGGGACAAGGTGAGCCTGCGCACGCACGCGGCGGTGCTCAACCAGGCCTTTCCGGAGCGCTTCACCGAAGCGGACCTGGAGGCCCTGGGGGGCCATCCGGAGCTGCTCGCCGTGGCCCAGGCACACCACGACCGCGCGGCACAGGCGGTGCTCGCCGGGACGAAGCTGGAGCGCAACCTGCACGCGCCCGTCTACCCTGTCCCCCGGCTCTTCACGCCCGAGTTCGGGCGCAAGGCGATTGAACAGGTCATGGAGCACCTCGAACCTCTCGTGACGGGGGCGGCGTGAGCACGACGGCCCTGTCGCCCGCGCTGGCGGGCAAGCGCGTCCTCATCTGCGTGGGCTCCGGCGGTGTGGGCAAGACGACGGCGGCGGCCGCATTGGCCCTGCGCGCGTCGGTGGATGGGCGCTCCAGCCTGGTGTGCACCATCGACCCGGCGCGGCGGCTGGCCAACTCGCTGGGCCTCACGGCGCTGGGCAACGCGGAGACGCGCGTCCCCGCCACCGCGCTGGAGCCCCTGGGCGTCCAGCCCCGCGCGTCGCTGTACGCGATGATGCTGGACATGAAGCAGACGTGGGACGAGCTCATCACCCGCGTCGCTCCGCCCGAGCAGCGCGAGCGCATCCTGTCCAACCGCTTCTACCAGTCGCTCTCCACGGCCCTGGCGGGCAGCCAGGAATACATCTCCATGGAGAAGCTGTGGGAGCTGCGCCGCAGCAGCAACTACGAGCTCATCGTCCTGGACACACCGCCCACCGCGCACGCGCTGGACTTCCTGGACGCGCCCAACCGCGTGCTGGACTTCCTGGACAACGACGCGGCGAAGTGGCTCCTCACCCCGGCGCTCAAGGCCGGCAAGCTGGGGATGTCCCTGTTCAACCGCGGCGGCTATGTCATGCGGGGCCTGGCCAAGTTCACCGGCACGGAGATGCTCCAGGAGCTCTCCAACTTCATGCTCGCCATCTCCTCGCTCAACGAGGGCTTTCGCGAGCGCGCCCGGGGCGTGCGCCAGCTGCTGGAGGATCCGAACACCGGCTTCGTGCTGGTGACGAGCCCCCACCCCGAGCGCATGGATGAAGCCATCCACTTCCACAAGATGCTCAAGCAGCACCGCATGGAGGTGGTGTCGCTGGTGGTCAACCGCGTGCACCCCATGCCCACGGAGGCGCTGTGGGCGGACGCGGCCACGCTGACGCCCAGCCGCCGCGCCAAGGTGGAAGAGACGCTGCGCGAGCAGCAAATCATGGCCGAGCAGGACCGCACCGGCATCAACCAGCTCCAGGCCGCCTGTCCGGGTGTCCCCATCGTCCAGGTGCCCCGCTTCGCGATGGATGTGCACGATATCTCCGCCCTGTGGCGTACCGGACGCTACCTGGTGGGCGACGAGACTCTCGGCTGACCACGGCCTGGGGCCCACACGCTTCGGGCCCCTGCCGCGTTTCCCTGTTTCGCACGGTGCTTGTGCGAAACCGCCGCATTTCTTCAGTCCTGCCGTCCGCGGGAAGCAGCCGGCCGGGGAAGCGCGCACAGGTCGGGCGCATTAAACTGGCGGGCCCGATGACGGTGGTGGGAACCCCTCGGTGCCCGGTGCTGTCCGGGAGGGGGGAGCCGGTCCAGGAGGATGATGTGGTGAACGGGAGAGCGCTGAAGCAGAAGCCTGTCAGCCGGTGGTGGTGGATGGCCGCGCTGGGCGTCGTCGTGTCCGGGTGCCGGACGACGGGCTCCGCCGCGCGGGAGGAGCCGCAGGCGAAGTCGCCCAGGCAGGAGCTCCACTTCGACGCGGTGACGGTGACGGCGGACCTGGAGCTGGACAAGCTCAACGACGAGGAGCTCTTCGCGGGCGGCACGTCGGCCTTCGCCGCGAACGATTTCCAACAGGCGGCGCGCTACTTCGGCCGGCTCGTGGACTTCTTCCCCGACAGCCGCCACCGCCGCGCGGCGCTCTACAACGCGGGCCTTGCCCACCAGCGCCTCAAGGAGTGGGAGGAAGCCGGTCACCGCTTCTCCGAGCTGTCGGACCCGGCCAGGGGCCAGGGGGACGCGTTGGACGCGGCCTTCCGCGTGGCGGAGGTGGACTACCACCTGGAGCGCTACGAACAGGCCTCGAAGCTGCTGGGCATCATCGCCGCGCGAGAGGACCTCCCCCTCAATCGCCGCCTCGAAGCGCAGGTCCAGCAGGGCATCTGCCAGTTGGAGAGCGGCTCGCCGGAAACCGCTGAAGTCACCCTGCGCAAGGCGCTCTCCACCTATGACGCACTGGAGGACAAGGGCGAGGTGGATGACTACTTCCCCGCCCAGGCCCACTTCTTCATCGGCGAGCTGTACCGGCTCCACTACGAGGGTGTGAAGCTGGACCCGGCGAAGGGCGCGGACAAGCTCGCACAGGACCTCAACTACAAAGCCGAGCTGCTCCTGTCCGCGCAGGGCCACTACCTGCGCTCCATCCGCGTGGGCAACGGCTATTGGGCCACCGCCGCGGGGACGCAGATTGGTTCGCTTTACGAGAACCTCTACGAGCACATGGTGAACTCGCCCGCCCCCGCTGAGCTGGATGCCAGCGAGGCCGAAATCTACCGGCAGGAGCTGCGGAAGAAGATTCGGGTGCTGCTCACCAAGTCCATCAACATCTACGAGCGCACGTTGGAGACGGCCGAGCGCATCGGCTCGCAGAGCACCTTCGTGGACCGCACGCGTGAGAGCCTGGCCAAGGTGAAGGCCCTGCTGCTGGCGGACGCGGAGGGCGAGCCCGCGTCGGCGGCGCCCTCCTCCATGGGCGAGCCCCATACCTGAGCGCAGCAGCAACGCCCCTGGCTGGGCAGGCCGGGGCGCACGGCGTAGCCTGGGGCTTCCATGGAGCCCCTCTTCACGCCCGAGCAACTGTCGGAGATTCACGCCTTCCACCGGCCCTACTACATCCGGGCCGCAGTGGGCCCGTTCGCCAACCTGGCCCTGATGCTGCTCATGTTGGGTGTACTCGTCCAACCGCTCCACCGTCTGGCCGTGGCGGCCGCCGCGGGCCTGGAGCGGCGGCTCGGCTTCCTTCGGACGGCGCCGGTCAGCCGCGCCTTCTTCCACGCCATGGACCGGCTGTGGGGCAAGCCCGGCTGGGGCGCGGCGGTGCTCTTCGCCCTCTTCACGGACCTGTTCGTGTCGCTCGTCTACCTGCCGGTGGACGTCTGGTTCAGCTACACGCTGGAGCACCGGCACGGCATGTCCACGCAGACGCCCGCCACCTTCGCCTATGACATGGTCAAGGCCCAGTTGCTGGCGGCCTTCGCCCTCTCCGCGCTCGTCATTGGCATGTTCGGCCTGGCGCGCAAGCTGCGCCAGTGGTGGCTGGTGCTGGGCGTGCCCGTGGCGCTGCTGCTCCTCGTCTCCGGGGCGCTGGACCCGTATCGCAGCAGGCTCTTCTTCAACCAGAAACCACTGCCTGAGGGGCCCCTACGCACCCGCATCGTGGACCTCATGGAGCAGGCGGACATCACCTTCGCCGACGTCCTCGTGGAGGAAACCTCCGTCGCCTCGCGCCGGCTGCAAGCCTACTTCGCCGGGCAGGGCCCCACGCGCACCATCGTCCTCAACGACATCATCCTCAAGGAGCTCTCGGAGGACGAAGTGCTGGCCGCGGTGGCACACGAAGCGGGCCATGTGAACGAGTCGAAGTGGCCCGCCCGCATCGCCTCATCGCTGATGCTGGTGGCCCTGCTCTTCGCGCTCGACCGCCTCTTGCGCCTGTCCGCGTCGCGGGGCTGGTTCGGCGCCACCCACTTCGCGGACATCCGCAACCTGCCCCTCATCTCCCTGCTCTTCTTCCTCCTCGTGCTGACGGCCAAGCCCATCTCGGGCGCCTTCTCCCGGGAACGTGAGCGTGAAGCGGACCGCTATGCCCTGCGGCTCACGGGTGACGTAGACGCCTTCCGGCGCATGCTGGTGAAGGCCGCGCGCGTCAACAAGATGGACCCCGAGCCCCCCCGCTGGGTCGTCCTCAAGGGCATGAGCCATCCGCCCATCGGCGAACGGATTGCGTCGCTTCCCACGCCCTGAAACAGCGGTCGACAGGCGGGCTCCCCCCTCCCCTTCCGGCCACGCCTCCTCCCCGAGCCCACCCGCCGACTGCCTCCACCCGGCCACTCCCCGACAGCCGGGTGGCCCCACGCCCCCCGACTCCGCCGCTACGGCTGCGAGTCCTCCTTCAGCTTCTCCACCGCCACCAAGGTGATGGCCTTCACCAGCGCCCGCGCCCGGCGGCCGCCCGCCGTCTCGCCATGCGGGTCCGCCTCCACCGCGTTCGCCAGGTCGGTGAAGCCCTGGCGCTCTCCCTTGCGGAGGTAGAGCTCGCCCCGGTTGGCCAGCGCCACCGGGTTGTCGGGCTCACGCTCCAGCGCGGCGCTGTACTCGGCGATGGCGTCATCCAGCTTGCCCAGCTTCTGGTACACGGTGCCCAACGCCGCCCGCGCCGCCGCGTCCTTCGGATTTCCCTCCACCAGGCCTTCGAAGAGGATGCGGGCTTCCTCCAGACGTCCCGCCGCCGCCAGGTCACACCCCACCTGGGCAATGGCCTTCGCTTCCTCGAAGGTCATCCCCTCCACTTCGGCCCACGTCGCCTCTCCCCGGGCAAACGCCTTCAAGCCCTGCACCGCGCCGCGCTGCATCCGCATGGCCACCGCTCCCTCGTGTTTGATGATGCGTCCCATGACGGCTCAGGCGCTCCGCAGGTTGGAGATGGCCGTCTTCGCCATCTCGTGGAACTTCGAGGACATGTTGCTCATCAGGTCGAACATCGCCTTGCGCTTCTCCACCAGCCGCTGAAGGCGCAACTCCAGCTCCTGCATGCTGCTCTCCAGCTTCGCGCCCGCCTTCCGGTCCGCCTCACCGTTGCCCAGCGAGGCGCGCTGGTCGCGCACGTTCGCCATCTGCTCCATCACGTCGAGAATCTCCTCGTCCGTGTCGCTGGAGATGGACATCAAGATGGCTTGAATCTTGTCCTCGATGCTCATGTTGGGGTTGTCGACGATGCTCCGCACATTCGACGAAGTGCCGCCCACCGGCCGGCTTCCGCCAGCGCCACTCGCGGGCTGCGTTCCGGATGACGCCTGCGCTGCGTCCGCCTGTCGCAGCGCGGCCGTGACATCCGGCCGGCCCACGATGCCGTCCCGCGGCCCCACACCCGCGGCCATCTCCAGCCGGTCGTAGTAGGCGGGGTGGTCCTTGAAGAACTGCGCGGCGCGCTTCAGCGTCGACGATGCGCCCGGGCTGTTCAGGATGGCGTCCAAGTTGTCGCGCGTGAGCACGTTGTCCCGGGCCCCCACCGCGGTATCGAAGGTGTCCCAGTTCGCGCTCAGCACGCGCAAGGCGTCGTGGTACTCGTGGAAGTCAGGGTCCAGCGGGCTCGGCGCCGACGTCGGCGGGCTGCCCGACACAGGCGCGGAGCCACCGCCGCCGGACGTGCCGCCCGTCCCGGGAGGCGTCGTGCCACCGCTTCCAGGGCGCACGGGCCGGCCATACCGCGCGAACTCCGCATCCACCGCCTTGAGCTCGCGCTGGAGGTCCTGCACCGAGAAGGTGTCGAGGTTGTACAGCGGCGAGAAGACGCCAATCCTCGCCAGCGGCCCCTGCCGGTCGAGCCGCTCGAAGAGGGCCGTGTTCTCCACCATGAAGCGGGCCGCGTCCCGCAGTTGGGGAGACAGGCTGGAGTCCGTGGAGATGCGCTGCAGGTCTTTTTTCGACAGCGAGCCGTTCTTCTTGCCGTCCAGCAGGTCCAACTGCTGGAAGTTCGCCTCCAGCACCTTCAAGGCGTCCGCGTAGTCGAGCATCTTCGGGTCCAGCGGACTGCTGCCCGGATTCAGGATGGGCGACGAGGACGCGGAGGGCGCGTAGCCGCTGCCGGCCTTCGAGCTGCCCGAGGAGGACGCGTGGTACTCCGTCTTCGCGGGCGGGTTCTTCGACAGCTCCTGCGCCACGCCCATGGCGCCGCTGGCCGCCAGCATGACGTTGCCCGTCGCGGCCCCCGCCGCGGCCTTGATGGAGTTGGTGATGAGCGGCGGCAATCCCAGCGCGTTGCCCGCGAAATCCACCGCGGTGGACATGGGGCCAGCCAGCAGGTTGGCCGCACCTTTGAGGAAGTCGAGCATGAACCCTCTCGCGCGACGGGGTTGAAGTGGACGCCGCGCAGTCGTCCTTCGGACGGGACCGCTGGATTGCAGCGGCGGTGCCGTCCGTGGGCGTGAGAGGCACCCAGCGAATTCCGGCGGTTAGCACTCACCGAAGCAGGGGCACGTCCCCAGGCGCGGACGGAGCGGTCCACGACGAAGGATTGCGGTTAAGTTCCGCGGCATGCGCACCATGGGCCTGGACCTGGGCACCAAAACCATTGGAGTGGCCGTCTCGGACGGACTGGGCCTCACGGCCCAAGGCGTCACCACCGTTCGCCGCACGTCGCTCAAGGCGGACCTCGCGGCGCTGGCCACCGTCGCGAGCGAAAACGAGGTGACCCACGTCGTGCTGGGCCTGCCGCTCAACATGGACGGCAGCGAGGGCCCGCGCGCCGAGGCGTCCCGGAAGTTCGCGGACACCCTGGCCCAGTCGCTGGGGGTGACGGTGGAGCTCTGGGACGAGCGGCTGTCGACCGTGGCCGCCACACGGACCCTGCTCGAGGCGGACGTCAGCCGGGCCCGCCGCCGAGAGGTCATCGACCAGGTGGCCGCGCAGTTCATCCTCCAGGGATGGCTGGATGCCCACCGGCCGCCGGATACCGACTATCACCCCGACGACTACGACTCGGAGCCCTGAGGGGCTTGAGGACCCCTCCAGGTCACCACACTACGGCTGACGCCGGTACACGTGCAGCGGCGCGGTGAAGCCATCCAGCTTCTGGTAGGCCACGCCGTCCAGCACCAGCGAGCGCTCCTCCAGCTTCACGCCCGCGGCCTTCGCCAGCTCACCACCGTCGAAGCGAACCAGCACCTCCGGACGGGCCTCCTGCATGCGCTGGCGGAAGGTGTCCCAGCGCACGCGCGCCAGCCGCTCCTCGGGGAGGCCAGAGAAGAAGGCCAGCTGCAGGTCCATGTAGTTCGGGTCGATGTCGAGCGCGGCGGCCCCACCCTTGGCGGCGACCTCCGCCTTCAGGAACTTCGCCACCTGCATCAGCGCCACGGGATTCGTGGACGTGGGGCTGATGGGGCGCATCGTGGTCTGCAGCGGTCCATCTGCACGGAACGTGTAGATGCCCATCGTCACCGGCACGGCCACGGCGACCAGCACCGTCACGCCCGCCAGGGCCTTGCGCAGCACGGGCCCTCCACGCGTCGCCACCAGCCCGGCGAAGCCGAAGGCCACGAAGACGGGGAGCAGCGCGACCTGCGTCACCGTGAAGCGGCCCAGCGGAACGAAGGTCAGCAGCACCGCCGCCCGGAAGGTGAAGTAGGCAGCGGGAAGCACCGCCGCGGCCACCAGCCAGCGCGTGTCCGGACGCGAGCGCCACGCGCGAACCATGCCCGCCATGCCCAGCAGCGCGACGAGAGGCGACAGCGTGAGCAAGGCGATGCCGGGCCAGAACCCCAGTTGCTGCAGCCGCCAGAGCACGTTCGACCCCGAGCCCAGGGACGACTTCACCCAGTTACGGTGGAAGTCCTCCACCGCCATCACCGGGAAGAACGGGTTGCCATGCATCAGCTCATTTCCCTGCATCCACAACAGGGGGAACGGCAGGCACACCAGGCCGAAGCCCACGGCCCGGGTCAGCGACACGACCTTGTCCTGGCTGCTGAAGCACAGCGCCACCGTGAGCAGCGGGATGTACATCCACGCGTCGTAGCGAAGCGCGCACGCCAGGTTGAGCATCAACGCCGCCTGGAACAGGGGCAGGAAGCGGTTGTCATCCACGCCCTCCGCGTACAGCGCGAAGGTGGCCAGCATGAAGAAGAGGGACACCGCCTCGCTGCTGGCCGTGGTGGAGAACTGCATGTGCATGCCCCACGCCGCGAAGGACAGGCCAGCCACCACGCCCGCGCGCCAGCCGAAGAGGCGGCGCGTCAGCGCGAACAGCGGCACCACCGACAGCACGCCGAACAGCAGGCTCACCACACGGCCCGCGACCTCCCGGTCGAACACCGACAGCGCCGCGCCCACCAGGTACATGTGCAACGGACCGAACTGGTAGGCCCCGTCCCCGTAGGCGGTGATGAGGTGCGGCGCCCGCAACCAGCGCTCCGCCAGCTCCGTGCGGACCACCGCGTCACCGAAGAGGTTCTCGTTGACGAAGAACACGCCCAGCCGCGGCACCAGCGCCGCCACCAGCAACAGCCCGACGAGCAGCCGGGTGCCTGGCTCGTGCTGAGGGGCAGGCACCGCCGACAGGCCAGGTGCGTGGGGAGGCGAAACGGAGAAGGGGGCGGGGGCGGTGGCCATGACGCGCGGCAGGATACGCAGGCACGGCCCAAAGCCAAGCCAACGCCCATAGTTCCCTTGCTCGGGAAGCGCGGCCGACTTCACGGTGCGCGAACCTGCTCCCCTTCCGATATCCAGGGGGCTGCAATCATTTCAGGGTGCGCAGGGGCCAAGGGGCTGCCGGACTCCAGCGTCACCCGCGTGCGGCGGACCACCTCCAGCCGCCGGGGGCCCTGCGTCTCCAGTTCGGCGCGCGACGTGTAGAGGACCTCCAGCCGCTCGGGAAATGGGCGGCGCAGGTCGAAACGCAGCTCGCCTTCGGCCCTGGGAGCCGGCGGACCTTCCGCTCCCTGGGACTGGAGGAGGAAGCGCACCCGGCCGCGGGCTCCTTCCAGCTCCACCAGTTCATAGGTGATGACGGCCAGCCCTTCCTCCTGGGCTCGCGCCACGACCCAGCGCGCTCCCGCGCCCACCGGCTCTTCCGGAAGCCGTGGGGTGACGAGCCAGTCCGAGGACAGCGCCGCCCGCACCATGCTGCTCAATGCCGCGGAAGCCCCGGGCCCCAGTTGCACCCATGCCTGAACCGGCGCCCCCCGGTTGGAGAGCACCACGGCGCCATCCCGGCCACTCGCCGCGCCCAGCTCCTCCGCCAACCGCCACGCGGGCTCCATCCCCTCATCGTCCACGGCGCGGACCTCGGGACGACCCACCCGCACGTGGTAGCGCGCCTGTCCCCTCCCGGCCCCTGCCTGCCATTCCACGTAGAGCGGCACCGAGACCTCGGGGCCATACTCCGTTCGCAGCTCGCGGCCGGTCCCCACGCCCAGCACCGTCTCAACCTCGGGAGAGACAGACACCACCATGCCCTGGCCCCACCCTGGCCGCTGCTCCAGCCGCAGCGCGCGGCGAGGTGAACGCCCTGCATCGAGCAGAGCCGTCGCCACCACGCCTCCTTCCGCAGGAGGGACTGTTGCCTGGACCCATGCGCCAAGAAGACAGGTTGCGACGAGCAGGACGGGCACCAGGAGGCTCCAAGGAAGGACAGGCGCCATGCCCCCATTGCATACGCCATGCTCAGAGGTCTTCCTCTCGTGCACGCCCCCGAGCCGTCCAGAATGGGAGACCCTTCGAGTGAAGCAGGGGCTGCGCCGCGCCAGACGCGGATGCGCCGTGTCGCGTTTCATTCACAGCAAAGCGCGCCTGCGACAAGCCACCTTCCGTAGGTCTTGATGTCTCATGCGATGAGCTTGAATGCGGGCGACAAGCCGCCTGCCGGCAAGCTTTGAGGTTCCATCCGGCTTCTGGCGGCACCTCTTCGAGCCACGGGTCGCCTTCCTACACGCCCTGATGTCTCACTCGGCATGCCTGGTGACGACGAGCCCCTGGGCCACGGGCCCCCTTCCCGACTGCCCGATACCTGGCATGGCGTGCGCGATGTCCGTAGCGCCTCGCCGTGACGTGAGCGGCGCATCATCCCGTTGTCACCTCATGGGACGCGCGTCCGGCGCACGACACTCACCCGGTACCCGACGCCCATCCCGCACGATTGCTCGCCTGCTTTCATGCATGCGACGCCAGCCTCGCCCGTGAAGGCTCCGCGCCGACATGTGGAGTGAAAGGGCACGCTGCCCCACAACCCACACGAGCACTGCTGCTGCCGGGCGCCGGGGAAATGACCGTTCAGGCGTTCACTACCCTTCGTGCAGCCGGTGTGCGCCTACCCCCGTGGGCGAGGGCCCTTATAATCAAGATGCCTTTTCACCCCGTGGAGGGGGTGCGCTTTCGGGCGTTCCACCCCTGACACGAGCGTAACGCGCGGTCCCACTCCGCGGCGGGGTCCCGAAGGGGCAGCAGGGCTGTCGTGCCTGGGACCTCGTCGGGGTGGGTGTGGAATGGCAGTCATGCCCTCCAGGTTGACCATTTTGGCCCCCCTGTCGGCGCGGCTTTCCGCGTCCCCGGGTGGCTCCGAGGGAGAGACATGAAGGACGCTGAGAAGGGTTCGTGGGTCTCCAGAATCGCTGCGCTGCAGGACGTGAAGACCTACGCGGAGCTCAACTGGGAAGGCTCGTTCGAGGAGTACCTCGAAATCGTCCGGCAGAACCCCAAGGTCACCCGCACCGCCTTCCAGAGGATCTACGACATGATCCTCAGCCACGGAAAGACGGAGTACATCGACAACAAGAAGAAGCTCATCCGCTACCACTTCTTCAGCGACGAGAAGTTCGGCGGCCGTGACGCCATCTTCGGGCTCGATGTCCCGCTCATGAAGCTGGTCAACGTCTTCAAGTCCGCGGCCCAGGGCTACGGCACCGAGAAGCGCGTCATCCTCCTCCATGGCCCCGTGGGCTCGTCCAAGTCCACCATCGCGCGCCTGCTGAAGAAGGGCACGGAGGACTATTCCAAAACGCCGGAGGGCGCCGCGTACACCTTCTCCTGGCTCACCGACAAGAAGGGCTCGGACGGCGCCCCGGTGAAGGAGAAGATGAAGTGCCCGATGAACGAGGAGCCGCTCAACCTCATCCCCCGGGAGTGGCGTTCCAAAATCTACGCCGAGCTGTCTCCGCCCGAGTCCGGGTACACCATTCCGGATGGCTCCGAGCTGTGCCCCGCCTGCCGCTTCGTCTTCAAGGACCTGATGACGCAGTACCAGGGCGACTTCGCCAAGGTCATGAGCCACATCCGCGTCAACCGGCTCGTCTTCAGCGAGAAGGACCGCGTGGGCATCGGCACCTTCCAGCCCAAGGACGAGAAGAACCAGGACTCCACCGAGCTCACCGGTGACATCAACTACCGGAAGATCGCCGAGTACGGCTCCGACTCCGACCCGCGCGCCTTCAACTTCGACGGCGAGTTCAACATCGCCAACCGCGGCATCATCGAGTTCGTCGAGGTGCTGAAGCTGGACGTCGCGTTCCTCTACGACCTGCTCGGCGCGTCGCAGGAGCACAAAATCAAGCCGAAGAAGTTCCCGCAGACGGACATCGACGAGGTCATCCTCGGCCACACCAACGAGCCCGAGTACAAGAAGCTCGAGAACAACGAGTTCATGGAGGCCCTGAGAGATCGCACGGTGAAGATTGACGTCCCGTACATCACCAAGCTGTCCGAAGAGGTGAAGATCTACGAGAAGGACTTCAACTCCCGCGCCATCAAGGGCAAGCACATCGCTCCGCACACGCTGGAGATGGCCGCCATGTGGGCCGTGCTCACGCGCCTGGAGGAGCCCAAGAAGCACAACCTGTCGCTGCTCCAGAAGCTCAAGCTCTACAACGGCAAGACGCTCCCGAACTTCACCGAGGACAACATCAAGGAGCTGCGCAAGGAGAGCAACCGCGAGGGCCTGGAAGGCATCTCCCCGCGCTACATCCAGGACAAGATCTCCAACGCCCTGGTGAGCGACAAGGGCGAGGGCTGCATCAACCCCTTCATGGTCCTCAACGAGCTGGAGGCCGGCCTCAAGACGCACTCCCTCATCAACAGCGAGGACACGCGCAAGGGGATGAAGGAGCTGCTCACGTCCGTGAAGCAGGAGTACGAGGACATCGTCAAGAACGAGGTCCAGCGCGCCATCTCCGCGGACGAGGACGCCATCGCCAAGCTGTGCGGCAACTACATCGACAACATCAAGGCCTACACCCAGAAGGAGAAGGTCAAGAACAAGTACACCGGCCTCTACGAAGAGCCCGATGAGCGGCTGATGCGGTCCATCGAGGAGAAGATCGACATCCCCGATACCCGCAAGGACGACTTCCGCCGCGAAATCATGAACTACATCGGCGCGCTCGCGGTGGAGGGGAAGACCTTCAACTACCGGACCAACGAGCGGCTCCACAAGTCGCTGGAGCTGAAGCTGTTCGAGGACCAGAAGGACAGCATCAAGCTCAAGAACCTGGTGTCCTCCGTCGTCGACAAGGAGACGCAGGAGAAGATCGACCTGGTGAAGGACCGGATGATGAAGAACTACGGCTACTGCGAAATCTGCTCCACGGACGTGCTGAACTTCGTGGCCAGCATCTTCGCCCGCGGCGACGCGAAGGAGTAACACCAGAGAGGGGCGAGCCGTCGTGACCTTGAAGATCCACCAGGACCACTCCCGCTTCAAACAGATCGTCCGGGGGAAGATCAAAGCCAACCTGCGCAAGTACGTGCAGAAGGGCGAGATGATTGGGAAGAAGGGGAAGGACGCCATCTCCATCCCCATCCCCTTCATCGACATCCCCCGCTTCAAGTACGGCCACAAGGAACAGGGTGGCGTCGGGCAGGGTGACGGCGAGGTCGGCCAGCAGCTCGGGCCCGGGGCGGTGGAGCCCGGGGAGGGCAAGCAGGCCGGCCAGGGCGAAGGCGACCACGCCATGGAGGTGGACGTCACGCTCGACGAGCTCGCCCAGATTCTGGGCGAGGAGCTGCAGCTGCCCAACATCGAGCGGCGGCAGAACGAGCGCATCATCACCCAGAAGATCCGCTACACCGGCGTCAACACCACCGGCCCGGAGTCGCTGCGGCACTTCAAGCGGACCTTCAAGCAGGCGCTGCGGCGGCAGATTGCCGCTGGCACGTATGACCCGGCGCGGCCCGTCATCATCCCCACGCGCGAGGACCGCCGCTACCGCAGCTACAAGCTCCAGGACCTGCCCGAAACGAACGCGGTCATCATCTACATGATGGACGTGTCGGGCTCCATGGGTGACGAGCAGAAGGAGATCGTCCGCATCGAGAGCTTCTGGCTCGATACGTGGCTGCGCCACCAATACAAGGGCCTGGAGGCGCGCTACATCATCCACGACGCGGTGGCGCGCGAGGTGGACCGCGACACGTTCTTCCACACCCGCGAGTCCGGCGGGACGATGATCTCCAGCGCCTACAAGCTCTGCCGGGACATCATCCTGGCGGACTACCCGAAGAGCGCGTGGAACATCTACCCGTTCCACTTCAGCGACGGGGACAACTGGAGCGCGGACGACACGCGGCAGTGCATTGAGATGCTGCGCAACGACGTGCTGCCCAACGTCAACCAGTTCGCCTACGGCCAGGTGGAGTCCCCCTACGGCAGCGGCCAGTTCATCAAGGATTTGCGCGAGGCGGTGGGGGACACGCCCAACGTCGCGCTGAGCGAAATCGCGGACAAGGACGCCATCTACGCGTCCATCAAGGACTTCCTCGGCAAGGGCCGCTGACTTCAGCGGTCCTGTCCCACCGGAGCGACTGCCCGATGCCCAAGAGCCTCCCCCCTCGCCTCGCCTCGCTCCGCGACGAAATCCATGGCTACGCCAAGGAGTTCGGCCTGGACTTCTTCGACACCCACTTCGAGATGGTGTCCTACGACGAGATGAACATGGTGGCCGCCTACGGCGGCTTTCCCACCCGCTATCCCCACTGGCGCTGGGGCATGGAGTACGAGCAGCTCGCCAAGGGCTACGAGTACGGGCTGAGCAAGATCTACGAGCTCGTCATCAACAACGACCCTTGCTACGCCTACTTGATGGAGAGCAACCCGGAGGTGGACCAGAAGCTCGTCATGGCCCACGTCTACGGTCACTGCGACTTCTTCAAGAACAACTTCTCCTTCCGGCACACCAACCGCCGGATGATTGATGAGATGGCCAACCACGCCACGCGGGTGCGGCGCTGGGTGGACAAGATTGGCGTGGAGAAGGTCGAGGACTTCATCGACCGGACGCTGAGCCTGGAGAACCTCATCGACCAGCACGCGCCGCACATCCGGCGCAACCCGGACCCGAAGAAGGCCGAGGACGAGCTCAAGGCCAACGAGCGCGTAGAGGGCTTCAAGGTGGGCCGCGAATACATGCGCGGCTACATCAACCCGTCCGAGTTCCTCGACTCACAGCGCAAGAAGGTGGAGGACGAGAAGCAGCGCGCCAAGAAGTTCCCCGAGCGCCCCCAGCGCGACGTGTTGCTCTTCCTGCTGGAAGAGGCGCCGCTGGAGCCGTGGGAGGCGGACATCCTCGCGATTCTGCGCGACGAGGCCTACTACTTCGCGCCCCAGGGCCAGACGAAAATCATGAACGAGGGGTGGGCCAGCTACTGGCACTCCACCATCATGACGCGCCGGGCCCTCAAGGACGACGAAATCATCGACTACGCGGACCACCACTCCGGCACCATGGGGACCCGCCCTGGCGCCATCAACCCGTACAAGCTCGGCATCGAGCTGTGGCGCGACATCGAGGAGCGGTGGAACAAGGGCCGCTTCGGCAAGGAATGGGACGAGTGCGATGATTTGCGCGCGCGCCGCGCCTGGGACAAGAAGCTGGGCGCCGGCCGCGAGAAGATCTTCGAGGTCCGCAAGCACTACAACGACATCACCTTCATCGACACGTTCCTGACGCCCGAGTTCGCGATGGAGCAGAAGCTCTTCGTGTACGGCTTCAACGACAAGCGCAACTCGTGGGAGATCCTCGACCGCGAGTTCAAGAAGGTGAAGAACAAGCTCCTCCAGGGACTCACCAACTTCGGCCAGCCCATCATCGAGGTGGTGGACGGCAACTTCGAGAACCGCAGCGAACTGCTGCTGGCGCACCGCCACGACGGACAGGACCTCAAGGGCGACTACGCCCGCGAGACGCTGCGCAACCTCCAGTCCCTGTGGCGCCGGCCCGTCAACATCCTCACGCGGTACGACAACAAGGGCGTCATCCTGCGCTTCGACGGGCAGAGCCACTCCGAGCGGAAGGTGGAACTCTGAGCAGCCGCGCCCGGCCCCGGGCGGTGCGCCAAAGGCTCACTGACGGCATCGCCTGCTCGAGGTAGCGCGGGCCCGCCGACATGGGCCTCGTCGATGCGCCGGAGGCCCTGAGGACACCGGGTGGGCAGCGTCTCCCGCTGGGGGCGAAGGGAGGCCGGGCCAGGCGCTCCTCGGAGACTTCAAGCAGCCAGGCAGCCGAGCCCGGAAATTTCCCGGCCCTTCGCTGGGCGAGCGCCAGGGTGTCCACTACACTCGGCCGCCGCCCCATGAGAATCGCTCCCCTGCTCTGCCTGGCCGCCGCGCTGCTGGCTTCGACGTCCGAAGCCGCGGTCCGTCACGTCATCAAGAACCGCCGTATCGAGCCGAACCAGACGCTCGCGAAGGCGCTGCACGACGCGCAGCTCCCGGACGCGCAGGTGGCCGCCGTCATCTCCGCGCTGGAGGGCGTGTTCGACTTCCGCAAGTCGCGCGTGGGCGACCAGCTGCGGCTCGTCATCCGCGACGGGGAGCTGGACTTCTTCGACTACCGCCAGAGCATGGTGGACGAGTGGCAGGTCCGCCGCGACGGCGAGAAGTACGTGGGCAGCAAGCGCGCCATCGAGGTGGAGAAGCAGGTCGCCGTGGTGGCGCTGGAAATCCAGTCGTCGCTGTACGAGGCGGCGGTGGCCGCCGGCGAGGACCCGGCCATCGGCATGGTGCTGGCGGACGTGTTCGCCTGGGACATCGACTTCTACCGTGACGTGCGCAAGGGCGACACGGCGCGCGCGCTGGTGGAGAAGTTCGTCTCCAAGGGCCGCCTGCTGCGCTACGGCGACGTGCTGGCGGCGACGTACGCGGGCGGGCTCGTGGGCAACAAGAAGGTGTACCGCTACGTGCTCCCGGACGGGCAGCCCAACTACTTCAACGAGGAGGGCGCCAGCGCGAAGAAGACCTTCCTCAAGACGCCCCTGAAGTACGCCAACGTCACCAGCCGCTTCGGCTCGCGCTTCCACCCGGTGCTCAAGTACCTCAAGGCCCACAATGGCGTGGACTACGGCACCCCCATCGGCACCCCGGTGTGGGCGGTGGCGGACGGCACGGTGACGCAGGCGGGCTACGCGGGCGCCGCCGGCAACATGGTGGTCATCCGCCACGCCAACGGCTTCGAGACGCAGTACATGCACCTGTCGCGCTTCGGCGAAGGCGTCCGCGCAGGCGCCCGCGTGCGGCAGAAGCAGGTCATCGCCTACTCCGGCAACACCGGCCGCTCCACCGGGCCGCACCTGCACTTCGGGCTCAAGCGCAACGGCCAGTACACCAACCCGCTCAACCAGCAGTTCCCCCGCGCGGACCCACTGCCCAAGGAGCTGCTGCCGGACTTCCTCGCCAAGGCGCAGGAACTGACGGGGCAGATGGAGGCCGTGTCCGTGGCCGCCGTCGCCGGGCAGGCCGCGGCCATGCCGTGACGCGGTGACGCCGTGCGCGTCCCCTCCGTGGGACGCGCGCCGCGGGTCTACTCCCAGGTGATGACGTAGTCAGCGCCCGTCACGCCGCGGGGCGTGCCCACCACCCGGCTCTTGCAGCCGACGACGCTCAGCGCCTCCTTCAAGACGCCCTCGTGGTACTGCACCGGCTGCATGTCCCCGTGGAAGGCCAGGCGCACCTGCTTGTCTCCCAGCACGGCGAATTCGCGCCGGCCATAGTTCACCAGCGTCGAGTACGCGGTGGGCGCGTGGGAGAGGAGCCGCTTGGGGTCGCCCTTGCCGATGAGCCGGTTGAGCGTCTGCCCCACCGTGGACTGGAAGAAGTGCGTGACGGCCGCGGCCCCGCAGGCCCGCACCGCGTCCTCCATGGAGCCGTACATGGGCGTGAGCGCTTCCGACGTCGCGTACAAGAGGCGCAGGGCATCCACGGCCGGGTAGGAGAAGAAGTCCACCGGGGAGCGCTTGAAGAAGGGCTCACGCAGGCGCGTGGCCGCCTCCACGCCCAGCTGCTTCTCTGTCAGGTTGAACACCGCGTTGAAGACGAGCCCGCGCACCGTGTCGTCGGGACGGATGACGGCCAACCGTTGTTCGAGGTCGTTCTGCGGAAAGCCCATGGCGGATTGCTCTCTACATCAATCCGTCTCCGGGTTGGCGCGCCATCCACCGGCAGGCAGTCCGCCGCCCTTCCAGGTGAGCTGTCCCCCAGGGCTGGGACGCGCTTTACCGGTGCGATGCGAGACACGGCTGCGCTAGCCTGACGCACCTTCGCGAACCCGGGAAACCCCGGTGGCCGCGAAACCATGAACCCGCAGCAACTCCGTCCAGAGATACCCAGCGCCATGGCCCCTCCTGCCTCCGCCTCCCAGCAGCCCCGCCCCGCCCAGCCGGCCACGACCGACGACAGCGGGCTCGGGCACGACGCGGCCAGCTTGCGCCGTTCCTTCCTCGACCACGTCCGCTATTCGCGCGGAAAGAACTACGAGTCGTCCACGCCCCATGACCGCTTCATGGCGCTGTCGCTCGCGGTGCGTGACAGGCTGGCGGACCGGTGGGTGAAGACGTCGCGCACGTATTACGAAAAGGACGTCAAGCGCGCCTATTACCTCTCCGCCGAGTACCTGCTGGGTCGGGCCCTGGGCAACAACCTGCTGAACCTGGGGATGTACGAAGCGGCCGCCGAGTCGATGCAGGAAGTGGGGGTGGACCTCACCAACCTGCTGGAGATGGAGCCGGACGCGGGCCTGGGCAACGGCGGCCTGGGGCGCCTGGCCGCGTGTTTCATGGAGTCGCTGGCCACCCTGGCCTACCCCGGAATGGGGTACGGCATCCGCTACGAGTTCGGCATCTTCACGCAGGACATCGTCGACGGGTACCAGGTGGAGCGCGCCGACGAGTGGCTCAAGTTCGGCAACCCGTGGGAAATCGTCCGGCCGGAGAAGGCGGTGCCGGTGCGCTTCTTCGGGCGCGTGGAGCACCACCAGGGCCCGGATGGCCGTCCCGTGGCGCGCTGGGTGGGCGGCAAGACGGTGGTGGGCGTTCCGTATGACACGCCCATCGCCGGGTACCACAACAACACCGTCAACACGCTGCGGCTGTGGCAGGCGCGCGCCTCCGAGGAGTTCGACCTGCTGCTGTTCAACGCGGGCGACTACGAGCGCTCGGTGGTGGAGAAGAACGACTCGGAGGTCATCTCCAAGGTCCTCTACCCCAACGACGCGTTCCAGGCCGGCAAGGAGCTGCGGCTCAAGCAGCAGTACTTCTTCGTCGCGTGCTCCATCGCGGACATCGTCCGGCGCTACCTGAAGAACCACACGGACTTCAAGGACTTCTCCCGCAAGGCAGCCATCCAGCTCAACGACACCCACCCGGCCATTGGCGTGGCGGAGCTGATGCGCGTGCTGGTGGACGAGAAGCGCCTGCTCTGGGACGAGGCGTGGACGATTACCCAGGAGACGTTCGGCTACACCAACCACACGCTGCTGGCCGAGGCGATGGAGAAGTGGCCGGCGACGCTCTTCGAGCGGTTGCTGCCCCGACACCTGGAAATCATCTACGAAATCAACTCGCGCTTCCTGCGGCAGGTGCAGATTCGCTACCCGTACGACCAGGAGAAAATGCAGCGGATGAGCCTGGTGGAGGAAGGGGCCGAGAAGAAGATTCGCATGGCCCACCTCGCCGTCGTCGGCAGCCACAGCGTCAACGGCGTGGCCGCGCTGCACACCGACCTGCTGCGCCGGGACGTGCTGACGGACTTCGCGTCCATGAACCCGGAGCGGTTCAACAACAAGACGAATGGCGTGACGCCGCGCCGCTGGCTGGCCTGGTGCAACCCCCGCCTGTCCAAGCTGATTACGTCCCGCATCGGCGAGGGCTGGGTCACGGACCTGGACAAGCTGACGAAGCTGGAGGCGCACGCGGAGGATCCGGAGTTCCGCAAGGCCTTCCGCGAGGTGAAGCGCGCCAACAAGGAAGACCTGGCCCGGCACATCCGTGACCTGCGCTGGGTGCAGCTCAATCCGGATGCCATCTTCGACGTGCAGATCAAGCGCCTGCACGAGTACAAGCGCCAGCTGCTCAACGCGCTGCACATCGTGGCGCTGTGGATGAAGGCGCGCAGGGACCCGTCCACCATCATCCACCCGCGGGCGTTCATCTTCGGTGCCAAGGCGGCGCCGGGCTACCACCTGGCGAAGCTGACCATCCGGCTCATCAACGGCATCGCCGAGGTGGTGAACAGCGACGCGGGCACCACGGGCCTGCAGGTCGTGTTCGCCCCCAACTACCGCGTGAGCCTGGCCGAGCGCATCATCCCCGCCGCCGACGTGTCCGAGCAGATCTCCACCGCGGGCATGGAGGCGTCCGGCACCGGCAACATGAAGCTGATGCTCAACGGCGCGCTGACGCTGGGAACGCTGGACGGCGCCAACGTGGAGATTCGCGACGCGGTGGGCGATGAGAACTTCTTCCTCTTTGGCCTCACGGCGGACGAGGTGATTGCTCGCAAGCGCGAGGGCTACCGCCCGCGCGACGAGTACAACCAGCACCAGGAGCTGCGCGAGGCGCTGGACCTGATTTCCACCGGCTTCTTCTCGCCGGAGGACAAGCACCTCTTCAAGCCGCTGGTGGACAGCCTCCTGGAGGAGGACCGCTACCTCATGCTGGCGGACTTCCCGTCGTACATGGCGAAGCAAGAGGACGTCGCGCACGCCTACAAGGACGCCGACGCCTGGGCGCGCAAGTGCATCATCAACGTGGCGCGCGGCGGCATCTTCTCCTCGGACCGAACCATCAAGCAGTACGCCGAGGAGATCTGGCGCATCCAGCAGACGCCGGTGGACCCGTGAGCGCAGGGCCCGCATCGCCATCCCTCCCATCCGGTGACGACGCCGGCCGGAGGGCGCTGGAGGACGTGGTGCGGGCCTTCACTGACGCCTTCAACCGCGACGACCTCGATGCGGTGATGGCGTACTTCACGCCGGACGCGCTGTACGAGACGTACGACGGGAAGCAGTGCCGGGGCCTCGCGCAGGTACGTGAGGCCTTCGCCGCGCAGTTTCGCGGTGACTTCGGGCGCATCCGATTCCTCACCGAGGACATGGTGGTGGATGCGCCCGCGGGCAAGGTGGTGTTGCGCTGGCGCTGTCAGCACGAGGTGTCCGCGCGCCGCGGCCCGCGCCAGCTCATGTACCGGCTGATGTACGGCCAGCACTTCGGCTGGTACGGGCTGGACGTCCTGCGCTGGGAAGCTGGACGTCTGCGCGAGAAGCGGACGTACGCCCAGGCCGGGCTGCCCCTGGTGCGACGTGGGAGGCCTTGAGGTCAGGCCGGGACGGGCTCAGCGGCTCCAGCGGGCGCCGTAGGCCGTGTCCCCGCATCTGGAGTTCGCCACGTCCTGACAGTCGCCCCAGGCGACGCCACCTGCGAACTCCCACGGAGCAGATGGCGCCAAGGCCGTAGCCCTCACAGACAGCCTGCTCCGCCGTGGTCAGCGTCGAGCCGCCAGCATCCCAACCCACCCACTGCGTTATACGGAACACATCCACGATGGTCCGCTGAGCATCAGCGGACGCCCGAGGCCTCCGACTCCGCTCGAAGGACTGGGGGGTGATTGGCATTGGAGCTGTCCCGTCCGAGGACCTGACGGCATGAGCCTGCAAGCCAAACGCGTGCTGGGAACGAGCGCCGCCATCCTGGGCCTGCTCGTGGGCTGGCGACTCCTCCCCGCTGGCCATACGTCTGGCGCACCTCCCTCCCCTGGCACCACGAGTCCCCGCGACCGCGCCCGTCCTACGCTTGTGGGCACCCCGGCGGGCCGTGCGCCGCCCATGTCAGGCGCCGTCAACGCAGCAGCCCCTGCGGCAGAAGCCCTGGCCTCGGAGCTGGAGGTACTGCGCCTCTCGCTGATCGAGCGCTTCGGCTCGCGCCTGCACGAACCGTCCGTCCAGCTCCGGATGCTGGAGCAGCTCATGCGGTATTTCCAGACGCGCTCACCGGACCGGTGGCGAGAAGAACTCCAGACATTCCTTCGCAAGGCCTTTCCCGGCCAGTACGAAGCGCTGGCCACCCTGCTGCGCGACCGCCTGGACTACGAGAAGTGGGTGAAGGACAACGACGCCTACCTGCGAGGGTTGGACTCGAAGCAGCGCCGTGCCGCCGTTTGGGATGCGCGCAACCGCCTCTTCGGGAAGGAGACGGCGCAACGCCTCTGGGATTCGGAGCTGAAGCACCAGGCGCTGGTGGACGCGCTCCAGGTGATTGATGCGAGGCAGGACCTGCCCCTCACGGAGAAGCTGTCTGCCTACAAGGCGCGGCTGGGAGCGGTCTACGGAGACGGGGCACCAGCGCAGCTCGCCCGGCATCCGCAAGAGACGATGAATCGCTTCCTGGCGCTGCCCTCCGTCCAACGTGAACTGACGGGCATGACATCGGCCGAACGCGCGCGCAGCCTGTGGGCCGTGCGCCAGGAGATGGGGCTGAATGACGAAGCGCTGCGGCGATGGGACGCGCTGGACCAGACACGGGATGCCCGCTGGGAAGCGGGCCTCCAGTACATGGCGGAGCGCACAGCCCTGGCACGGACGCTCTCCGGCGACGCGCTGGAGGCCCGCCTCCAGGAGGTGCGCGCCCGCTACTTCGGCACCGAGGCGGACGTCATCGCCCAGGAAGAGGCCAGTGGCCTCTTCCGCTTCACGCGCCCCCGGCAGTGGGGGCGCAACTGAAACGCGGACGGGACGTCACGCCGCCTGGTTGAGCCACTCCTCATAGGCGCGGAAGTCGTAGTCGCGCCCCAGGAAGGCATTCACCAGCCGGGCCGCGTCGTCCGAACCACCCGGCTCCAGCACCGCGCGCCGGTAGGCCTGAGCGGGCTCCGGGGACAGCATCCCCTTCTGCTGGAACACCGTGAACAGGTCCTTCGCGATGACGAGCGACCACATGTACGTGTAGTAGTTGGACGAGTACCCGTCGAGGTGGCCGAAGGAGAGATGGAAGTAGGTGCCCTCCACGTACGGGAAGGGCGTGAACTTCCCCTGGAGCTCGCGCACGAGCGACACCGCGTCCACGCCCTCCGGCTTGCGCCGGTACAGCTCCAGGCTGAGCGCCGCGTAGAACATCTGCTGGCGCACCCACAGGCCCTTGCCGAACTCCTCCGCGCGGCGCATGCGCTCCACCACGTCCGCGGGGATGGGCTCGTTCGTCTGGTAGTGCTTCGCGAACGTCTGGAGGCTGGCGGTGTCACGCGCCCATTCCTCCAGCATCTGCGACGGCGCCTCCACGAAGTCCCACTCCGTGCGCACGCCGGACACCCCCGCCCAGCGCGTGTGGCCGCCGAAGATGTGGTGCAGCAGGTGGCCGAACTCGTGGAAGAAGGTCTCCACGTCGCTGTGCTGGAGCAGCGCGGGCTCCGCGCCAGGACGGGGGAAGTTGCAGACCAGCACCCCTTCCGGCAGCCGCCGGCCCGACTTCCCGCTGGTCAGCGTGAACTGGGCCGCGTGCTTGTACTTGTCGTCGCGCGGGTGCATGTCCAGGTAGAAGCGCCCGCGCAGCGTGGCGCCCTCGAACACGTCGTAGGCCTCCACGTCCGGGTGCCACACCGGCGCGTCCGCGACGCGGCGGTAGGTGACGCCGAACAGGCGCGCCGTCAGGTCGAGCACGCCCTGCTTCACGCGCGTGTACTCGTAGTAGGGCCGCACCACCTGCGAGTCGAAGGCGTACTGCTCCGCCTTCACGCGGTCCTCCAGGTACGCCTGGTCCCACGGATTGACGCGCTCGGCGCCAGGGACGTCACGGCGCTTGCGCTCCAGCAGCGTGGCGTAGTCGCGCTCCATGCGCGCACCGGACGCGGCGGCGATCTTCTCGATGAAGTCCGAGGCGGCCCCCTCGTCCCGAATCATCTTGTCCTCGGTCGCGTAGGCCGCCCAGTTCCGGTAGCCCAGCAGCGTGGCCAGCTCGTTCCGGCGGGACACCATGCGCTGCAGGACGTCCGCGTTGGCGGGATGGCCGCGCTGGCGGAAGACGCGCCACATCTGCTCGCGGGCCTGGGCATCCCGCGAGTACGTCATGAAGGGGACGATGTCCGGGTAGTCCGTGGTGATGCGCACCTTGCCGTCCGGCCCGGGCGGGTGGGCGCGCACGTAGTCGTCAGGCAGGCCCTCCAGCGCGGACGGCGCCAGCGCTTCCGTGCGCGTGTCCTGGCGGATGTTGCGGCTGAACTCCTGACCGATGCGGACCAGCTCCTCCTGGAGCGCCTTCACCCGGGCGCGGGTGGCGTCATCCCGGTCCACGCCCGCGCGGCGGAACTCCCGCCGCACCTTCTCCATCCACTTCCGCGTGGCGGCGTCCTCGCCGGACAAATCCAGCGCAGCCAGCACGTCATAGACGCCCCGGTCCATGCGGATGTCGTTGCTGAGCGTCTCCAGGGCCTGCTCGGCGGCCTCGGCGGCCTCGCGCATGGCGGCGTCCGGGTGCGCATGGCGGGCGACGCTGGCGCGGGCTCCCGCATCGTCGAGCGCGGCCGTGGCCTCGTCGTAGAGCTCCAGCACCTCGCGCGTGACGTAGGGGGGGCGGAGGGCCTTGAGCTGGGCGATTCCCGCTCGGGCGGCGGCCATGGCCTCCTCACCGGCACGCGTGAATTCGGCCGGTGGGCAGGTGACGAGGCGGGCGGCGTCGGGGACTTGGCTCTCTGACACAATCTGCTCCTGGACGTGATGACGGCGAATGTACGGCCGCAAAGGTAATGCGCCGGACGCCGGGGAGCAGCAGGGATTGGCGGCGGAAATGCGAGAGGCCGCCCGGCGCATGCACGCCCGGCGGCCTCCGTGAGAAACGCGGTGCTTCCAGCCCGGCTACGGCTGTTCCGTCGGGCTCAGGGCGTTCTGTGGCTGACGGATGGCTCGGGTGACGAAGTCCGCGCTGTTGTTGTTCGAGTCCCAGCCATTGCCGAAGGACGCGTCTGCGCCGCCCGCCGCCATGGTGGCGGAGGTCGAGGTGCTCAGGGCCTTCCGCTCCAGGCTGCCGCCCGCCGCGGGGTGATTGGGCGCGGCGATGCCCTCGGGCGAGTTCCCGGTGCCCCACGCCACCTTGTCCACCGCCACGGCATTGACGGCGGTCGTCAGGCCAGGACCGATACGAACATGCCCCCCACCCGACGTGGACGCCGAGATGTCGGACGAATAGCCCAGATCCCGCGCCACGGGGCCGCTGTAGTTGGCGCCCCCCAGCAGGAAGTACCCGTGGGCACGAATGACAGCCCCGGCGGGAATGGTGATGATGGTGGAGTAAGGGGACCCTGTTGCAGACTTGTACTGCACCAGCCAGCCGCCGATGTTCACGTCGACGTTCGTCGGGTTGTAGAGCTCGATGAACTCATCGGTCGCCGCGGCACCGCCTCCGTTGCCGCCGCTCACCTCGCTGATGACGACGTGATTGGCCACGGCCGGCGGCGGCACCACCGTCACCGTGCCGTAATTGCCCGTGCTCCCCTCCGCGACGACGCCGTCCTGGTCGCAGTACACCCACGCCTGGGCCGCCGCGGGCCCCTGGGTGAAGCGGTAGCGGAAGCCATAGATGAAGCTGCCCGGTACCGCGATGTTCAACGGAGCCACCAACTCATCGTCGTTGCCCGGCGTGGCGAAGCCCGCGTTCGGCTCCGCCGTCACCCACGTCCACGAGGCGGGTGACGAGGCATCGGTTCCGTAGCCCAGCTCCGCCACGAGGTGAGGGAAGCCGTCGTTGCCGTTCTGGTTCCGGGTGCTCACCTGGGGCTCATAAAACTGGCTGTAGACGGACTCCGCGCGGCCCGCCCGGATGGGGGTAGCGAAGGACTTCGGATACTGAATGGCGCAGTGGTCCACCGGGCTGGAGATCTCCACACCGCAGGACGCGTTGGCGCCGCCCGGCGTGCCCCGTCCACCGCCAGGAAGCACCTCCTCCGAGTCACACCAGTACCAGGCGTGCTGGCTGGCCCGCGTGCCCACCACCACGGACGACAGGTTCATCGAGCGCCCCGTCGTCTGCGGGAAGGAGGCCGAGTACGCCACGTCATCCACCACGGTGGCGCCCATCTCGACGAAGAGGTGCCCCGAGTGGCCAAGCTCGAAGAGCGTGCTCCCGTAGCCGTACTGCGCCACCACGCCGCCGTTGGTGGCCTCATCCGTGTTGCTCGCGAGGACGAAGGTGCCCCGGCCCGGGACGATGAGGGGCCGGTCGCCCGGCGTCAGCACACTGAAGTCCGTCTCGCTGCCCGCGCCATTGTCGAAGCGGATGCGCAGGTTCGCGATGTCCCGCGGTCCGTCGACGGTGCTGGTCAGCTCGATGTATTCGGTGGTGTTCGCGTCCGGGCGGTGCATCACCTCGCTGATGACCAACTCCCCCGCCACGGGCGCGGGCGCCGTGTCACAGACACCGGCGATGCAGACGCCGTCCTGCCCCGGGCAGACCTCCGGGGTAGCCGTGTACTGGCACTCCGCCAGGCCCGCCGTCACCACGCACGCTTCCGCGTACGCCACGCGTTGCACGCCGTCCTCGTCACACTCCGGCGCGCGAGGCGCGCAGACGATATCGCCGCAGGGGCCCGGCACTGCGATGGAGACGAACGCCACGGTGCTGCCGTTGTTCGCGCCGTCGAAGACGCGGAGCGCGAAGTACCAGGTGGCCGCCTGGGACGGCGGCAGCGCGTGAATCACTTCCTCCGCCTGTCCCGGCGCCCGGGGCGCCGCCGTGGGCACCTCGCTGGCCAGCGCGAAGCTCTGCGGGTCAATGGGCCCCGCGCTGTAGCGCAGCTCGTAGCGCGCGGCGTTGCCCACGACGCCGTTGTCTCCCGTGGCCAGCCACGTCAGGCGAACCGTCGTGTTGTCCACCAGGCTGGCGCTCATCACGGGCTCGGCGGGCGCGACGTCGTCGGTGATGGTGACCATCGTGTCAACGGAGGGCAGCGCCGGGTTCTCCGTGGTCGCGGAGAGGACGAAGCTGCCCGCCTGGTCCACCGTGAGGTCGCTGAAGACGGCTACGCCCGCCTCCGGCGCCACCGTCAAGGTGCCTCCCAGCGTCACCCCGACCGCCCCCACCAACTGGAGCGTCACGGACGGCGCCGTGACGTTCGAGACGTTGCCGAACGCGTCCTGCAAGGCCACCCGCGTCGCGGACAGCGGCTCCAGGACGGTGCCCGGCTCCGGAGGCGCGACGAACGCGAGCTGCACGGGCGCGCCCGCCTCCACGGTGAAGTCGGACGTACCGGACACCGAGGCAGCGCCATCCGTGAACGTCACCGACTGCGCTCCAGCCGTCTCGAAGGTGATGGTGAAGGTGTGCGCTCCCTGGTCCGCCGCGGTGTACACGTGCGCCGACAGGGGCGCAGCCTCCGGGTCCGTGGACGCGGGCGCCACCGTTCCCTCGTACGCCGTCAGCACGTTGCCGAAGCGGTCACGCGCGGAGACGGTGAAGGATTGAGGCTCGCCCGCGACGATGGCCTCCGTCGGCCCCGCCACGGACAACGCCGCGAGGAGCCCGGGCTGCACCGTCACCGAGGCATTCCCAGTCAACGTCGCCGTCGTGGTGTCCGCGACGACGAGCTGACCCGTGCCCACTGTGGCGAACTCCACATTGAAGAGGCGCTGACCGGCGTCCAACTCGGTGAAGGAGTAGTCCGAAGGCACGGTGGCCTGGGCGTCCCCTGGAATCTCGAAGTGGACGGTGCCCCGGTAGCCCGAGGCGAGGTTGCCGTGGACATCCCGCACCGACACGGTGGCCCCCACGGGCTCGCCCGCGCGGGTCGTCGATGAGTCCAACTGCACCGTCAACTGCACAGCGGGGCCAGACAGGACCTGGGTGTTCACCGTCGCCGCCAGCTCCGTGTTGCCCACCTCCCGCACCGTCACCGAACGCGCGCCGGAGGTCACCAGCGTCACCGAGAACGCGCGCTGCCCCGCGTCCTGCCCGGGAACGAAGGTGTAGTTCGCGGGCAGCGTCGCCCCCGGGTCATCCGATTCGAAGTGCACCGTGCCCGTGTAGCCCGTGACGATGTTGCCGAAGCCGTCGCGCGCGGTGACGGTGAGGCTCTGCGCCTCGCCGGCCTCCACTTCCGCGGGAAGCGCGCTCAGCTCCAACACGGCGACCGCACCGGTGCTCACCTCCACATCGAGCATGTCGGTCAGCCCCGGCCGCGCCGTGTCCACCACGGCGACGCTCTGAGGCCCAGAGGTCAGCAGCCTCACGCCGCTGAAGGTCCGCCGGCCCGCATCCGCCACGGTGAACGTGTAGTCGCCAGGCAACTCCGCCTCGGCGTCAGTGGACGAGAAGCGCACCGCGCCGGTGTAGCCCGTGGCCACGTTGTCGAAGGCGTCATGGGCCGTCACCACGACGCTGCCCGCGGCGCCCGCGGCCACGGGTGAAACAAGGCCCGTGAGCGCCAGACGGACGGCGTCGCCCGGCGCGATGGTGAACGTGTCGCTGGGCTCCGAGTCCAACCCCGTGGCCGCCGCGATGAAGCGGTGCGTTCCCGCCTGCTCCACCACCACGCCCGAGAAGGTCGCCACGCCCGCGACCGCCGCCACCTGCAACGGCGTGAAGCCGGGCTCATCCTCCAGCGTGAGCGTCACCGGCGAAGTGGCCGTGGTGACGACCTGTCCGTCGTCATCCAGCAACGAGACGCGGATGTCCGGCTGCGTGGCACCCGCGTCACCATCCGCGGGCTGCTGGGAGAAGACGAGCCGGGTGACGCCCTGCACCTGCGTCTGCACCATCAAGCTGGAGGAGCGAACCGCGTTGCCCTGGTTGTCCGCCACGCGCAGCACCACATAGTAGTTCGTGCCGGGCTGAAGGCCCGTGAGGACGGCGGACTCCTGCGTACCGGCCTCCGCGGGCTCGCCCAGACCGCCCACCGGCGTCGCCTGGTTGAAGTCCGTATCCGTCTCAATCGGGTTCAGCGAGTAACGCAGGGCATGCGACGCGGCCCGCCCCTGGTCGCCGTCATCACCCACGGCCATCCAGGACACCGTGACGCTGTCGGGCGTGGCCGCGGTCGCCGCGAGGACAGGGATGGCGGGGAACACATCATCGATGATGTCGATGTCCGTGCTCGTGGCGGGCGTCAGTCCATCCGCGGTGGCATGAAGCTGGAAGCGGCCCTCCGTGTCCACGTGCACGCTGGAGAACGACGCCAGCCCCTCCAGGGGCGCCACCTCGGTGACACCACGCAGTGGCACGCCACCCGCCGGCACCAGGGACAGCGTCACCGAAGGCGCGCCCACGGGCGTCTGGTTGCCATGCGCATCCTGGAGCACCACCTCCACGGCGGTCAGCGCGGCACGAACGGACGCATGCGAGGGCACGCGCGCGAAAGCCAATGCCGAGGTCCGGTCCGCCGCGACGCGAACGTCCTGGCGCCCCGCCAGTCCCGCTTGCGCGGCGTCCTGTACATCGACACGCTGGGTGCCCGCCCGCCGCAGGGTGATGCCCGTGAAACGGAAGCGGCCCGCGTTCACCTCCGTGAAGGTGTGCCCACCCGGCAGCGTGGCCGTGGCGTCCGAGGACTGCACGCTCAGCGTGCCGCGATAGCCACTGGCGACGTTGCCGAACGCGTCACGCACCGTCACCTCCGCATCATGCGTGGAGCCCGCGATGGCGGTCTGCGGCAGCCCCGTCACCTCGACGGTGGCGGCGGCGGCCGGCGTCACGTCGAACGAAGGGCTGACCGCGCCCTCGACGCCGGTGGCCTCGGCCTTGAGCTGATAGCCCAGGCCCGCGCGCGTCAGCACCACTTCCTGGAAGCGGGCGACGCCGTCCACGGCCTGAGCCCGGAGCGTGCCTCCCAGCGAAGCCCCACCCGGGCCCGCGGCCAACGAGAGCGTCACCTCCCCCGTAACGGAGGGAACCGGGCGGCCGTCAGCGTCCCGGAACTCGACGTCCAGCCCGCCAATGGGTGCACCGGCTCGGGCCGACAGCGAGGCCGCCGCGAAGGCCAGCCTCGAGGCCCGCAGCACGGTGAAGCCGACGACGGGACGCGAGCCCAGCACCACCGCGCCTCCCTCGGCATCCACCGAGGCCGTCACCCGCTTCGAGCCGCCTCGCGTGGACACCACGGACGCGGTGGTCATGCCCTGGGCATTCGTCCGGTCCGCGGGCTGCGTCACGGTGTTCCCGTCGCCGGAGACCTCCACCCGCACCGTGCGGCCCTCCATGGGAGCGCCGTCCTTCTGCCGCACCGTCACGGTGATGGTGACCCGGTCCACGCCGTCCGCCAGCACCTGCTCCACCCGGTCCACCTGCACCGTGGAGAGCGCCGCGTCGGGCAGAGACTTCGCTAGCGGTGGGAGCGGCGACGTGGCGCTGTCACCACACCCCACCAGCACAACGCCGAGGCACAGCACGCCCAACCCCAGCAACCGGGTGAGCGCGAGAGGACAACGGGACATGAGCGGCTCCGGGAACGAACGGACCCCGCACGGAAGAGAGCACTCGCGAGGTCCCAGTGACTTCTACCAGACAAGTCCCTTCACCACGTAGACCTCCACCAGAGCTTTGCATCCCGGGTGGAACCCACGGGGCTATCGTGACCCATGCCCCGTTGAGTGCGTCCCCACTACATGCCGAGCGCGGCCATGAGCGCGCCGCCGCCCAGCAGGGACTGGCCACCGTCGCAGACCATGATGGAGCCGGTGATGTAGGACGAGCCTTCCGACGCCAGGAAGAGCGCGAGCTGGGCAATGTCCTGCTTCTTCCCGAAACGCTGGAGCGGCAGGGCCTGGGCGAGCTTGTCGCGGCCCTCGTCGCTGGGGGCGAGCCGGCGCATGCCTTCCGTGTCGTCGATGGGGCCGGGAGTAATCGCGTTGACGCGCACGCCGGAGCCACCCCATTCAATGGCCAGCACGCGGGTGAGCATGTCCACGCCGGCCTTGGCGGCACAGACGTGGGCCTGCATGGCCATGGGGAGATAGGCCTGGGGCGCGGAGATGTTGATGAGGGACGCGCCCGGCTTGCGCAGATGCTCGAAGGCGGCGCGGCTGATGTTGAAGGTGCCCAGCACGTCGATGTCCATGACGGCCTTGAAGCCGTTGGACGACATGCCCAGCGCGGGCGCGGGGAAGTTGCCGGCGGCACCACACACGACGACGTCCAGCTCACCGTAGGCCTCGCGCACCGTCTGGAGGGCCTTCTCCACCGCGGCATAGTCCCGGACGTCGGCGGCCACGCCCATGGCGGTGCCGTGCGCCTGAAGCCCCTTCACCGCGGCCTCGAGCTTCTCCACGTTGCGGCCGTTGATGGCCACCTTGGCGCCGGCCTTCACGAAGGCCTCGGCGATGCCGAGGTTGATGCCACTGCTGCCGCCAGAAATGAACGCCACCTTGCCCGCGAGCAGCCCGTCCCGGAACACGCCATCAGCCATTTGGACCCGTCTCCTGTGGAAGCAACCGGGCAGGGACTTGAACAAACCTGCCGCACTGCGTCCATGAGGTTCGCCGGACGGACAGCGGAACCCGGGGCCGTGTGTTAGAGGTCGCGCCATGACCCGCCGCCGCCCCGAAATCCTCGCCCCCGCTGGGGACCTCGACTCGATGAAGGCCGCGCTCGCCAGTGGCGCGGACGCCATCTATTTCGGATTGGACGAAGGGTTCAACGCACGCGCACGCGCGGAGAACTTCTCGCTCGCCACCCTGCCGGGGACGCTGGCGCTCGTGCACCGCGCCGGCGCCCGCGCCTATCTGACGCTGAACACCCTGGTCTTCGAGCCCGAGCTCCCGGTGGTGGAGAACATCCTGCGCCGCATCGCCGAAGCCGGCGTGGACGCGCTCATCGTCCAGGACCCCGCGATTGCGCTGGTGGCCCGCGCGGTGTGTCCGCAGATGGAGGTCCATGCCTCCACGCAGATGACCATTTCGAGCGCGGAGGGCGCGCGCTTCGCGAAGGGCCTGGGCGCCACGCGCGTGGTGGTGCCGCGCGAGCTGTCCGTGGCGGAGATTCGCCGGCTGGCGTCGGAGACGGACGTGGAGCTGGAGGTCTTCATCCACGGCGCGCTCTGCATGTCGTGGAGCGGTCAGTGCCTCACCAGCGAGGCGTGGGGGGGACGCTCCGCCAACCGCGGTCAGTGCGCGCAGTCGTGCCGGCTTCCGTACGACCTGGTGGTGGATGGCCAGACGCGGGAGCTGGGCGACGTGCAGTACCTGCTCAGCCCCAAGGACCTCGCGGGTGTGATGGCGGTGCCGCAGCTCGTGGAGATTGGCGTCCACTCGCTGAAGATTGAAGGTCGGCAGAAGGGGCCTCAGTACGTCGCCACGGCGGTGCAGGGCTACCGGCGCTGGGTGGATGGCGTGTCCGCGGGGACGCCGGACACGGGGGCGCTGCGGAAGGACCTGGCGGACATGACGCTGTCGTACAGCCGGGGCTTCTCACACGGCTTCTTCGCGGGCTCGGACCACCAGACGCTGGTGGAGGGGCGCTTCCCGAAGCACCGGGGCGCGTACCTGGGCCGCGTGGAGTCCGTGCACGGTCGTGACGTGCGCGTGGTGGACGACACGGAGGGCCGTCCCTGGACGGGCGGGCTGGGCCAGGACGACGAGAAGATGCGTCCGGATGCGCCCGTGGGCAAGGTGTCCTCTCCGCTGGAGACGGAGACACCGGTGGCGGCCGAGGTGTCACCCCGCCCCGGCATGGGCGTGGTATTCGACGACGGGCACCCCGAGGACAAGCACGAACCCGGCGGTCCGCTGTTCCGAGTGGAGCGCAAGGGCCGTGGATGGGTGCTGGGCTTCGGCAATCCCGGTCCGGACCTGGGCCGGGTGAAGCCGGGCCAGCGCGTCTGGATGACGAGCGACCCGGCCCTGGCGAAGCGCACGGAGGAGTTGCTGGGGCGCGGCGAGCCTGAAGGCCGCGTGCCTCTGGAGCTCACCGTGACAGGCGCCGCCGGTTCGCCGCTGACGGTGCTGGGCCGGGCGCGCGGTGGACACGTCTATTCGGTGTCCAGCGAGGTGGCGCTGGCCGAGGCGCGCGGTGGCGGCATCGACGAAGCGCTGCTGCGGGACAAGCTGGCGGCGCTGGGCGGAACGCCTTTCACGCTGACGGGGCTGGATACGTCCGGGCTCGCGGCGGGGCTCCATTTGCCGGTGTCGGAGATGAAGGCGCTGCGGCGCCGGCTGGTGGCGGAGCTGTCGGAAGCCGTGGCGCGCGGTCCGGTGCGGACCGTGAACGAAGGCTCCACGCTGGAGTCCCTGCGCGCGTCGCTGCGTGAGCGCGTGCAGCCGACGCCCCGCGCCGTGGAGGACGTGCGTTTGCTGCCGCTGTGCCGCACGGACGAGCAGCTCGAAGCGGTGATTGCCGCGGGGCTGCCCGAAGTCGAGCTGGATTGGATGGAGCTGGTGGGCCTCCAGCGCGCGGTGGAGCGTGCGCGCGCGGCGGGGCTGCGCGTGACGATTGCCACGGTGCGCGTGCAGAAGCCGGGCGAGGAAGGCTACGACGCGCGCATCGCGAAGCTGAAGCCGGACGCGGTGCTGGTGCGGCACTGGGGCGCGATGATGCACTTCCTGGAGCGTCCGCCCGCGCCCGGGGAGACGCGCCCCGCCCTGCACGCGGACTTCTCGCTCAACGTCACCAACTCCGTGACGGCGCTGCATCTGCTGGGGCTTGGGCTGGACACGCTGACGTTCGCGCATGACCTGGACGCGGTGCAGCTGGGGGCCATGCTGGAGCACCTGCCCGCGGAGCGCTTCACGGTGACGGTGCATCACCACATCTCCACGTTCCACACCGAGCACTGCGTGTATTCCCACACGCTGTCCCACGGGCGCGACTACCGGAGCTGTGGACGGCCATGCGAGAAGCACCGCGTGTCCCTGAGGGACCACAAGGGGCTGGAGCATCCGGTGGTGGTGGACGTGGGGTGCCGGAACACGGTGTTCAACGCGCAGGCGCAGAGCGCGGCGTCGCTCGTGCCGTCGCTGCTCACGCGGGGCATGCGGCGCTTCCGGGTGGAGTTCGTGCGCGAGTCCCGCGAGGAAGCTTCGCGCGTGCTCTCCGCGTACCAGGAGCTGCTGGCCGGTCGCATCTCCCCCGCGGAGGCCGTGCGCCGCGCGGCGGTGCACGAACAGTTCGGCGTGACGAAGGGCACGATGAAGGTGCTCAACCCCACCTTCACCGTACAGCGCTGACGCCGAAGCCCACCGCGTTCAGCGGGAGCCCGTGGGCACGGCGCGGCGTGAGAAGCGCAGGACGGCGCGGAACACGTCTTCCGTGTCGTCCGCGTCCATCCCCTGCTCCTCGGCCCACTGGCGCCGGGTCTCCAGCAGGCTCGCCTCGCGCTCCGCGTCTGGCAGCGGGAGTCCGTGCTCGGCCTTCAGGTGTGCTGCTTGCTGGATGAGCTGGGCGCGACGATTCAGGAGTTGAACCAGCTCCAGGTCCAACGCATCCACGCGCTCCCGCACGTCCGTCAGCCCGGGCGGCGCGGCGACAGGCTCCGGCGCGCCCGAGCGCCCTGATTCACAACCCAGGTGGAGCTGCGTGAGGGCATCCAGCAGCCGCACGCGTGCGTCCCGCGCGTAGGGGTTCTCCGACTGCACGACGCCGAAGAGGTGGGGCACCTCCAGCCGTGCGTACTCCTCCAGGCGGGCCACCGGCTGGAAGCTGGGCGGCGCGAAGGGCAGGTCCTTTCCGGCCTCCGCCTTGAGCAACCCGTGGGCCAGGAAGAAGGTGAGCACGTGCGTGCGCGCCATCAGCGCGTCGTGCGCATCCGGCGACAACTCCGTCACTTCACAGCCGATGCGCTCGAACAGTCCCCGGGCCTTGCGCACGGCCTCTGGGTGCAGCTCGTTCGGGCACACCACCGTGCGGCGAGGCAGGTCGCCCCTCGCCAGACTGGCTGGGCCGAACAGTGGATGCGTGCCCACCCAGGGGATGTCTCGCCCCAACACGGAGGCCAACACCTGCACAGGGCGCACCTTGACGCTTCCGACGTCGAGCACCGTCTGCGTGGGGGACAGGCGCGGGCGAAGCGCCTCCAGCACCGAGCGCATTCCAGACACGGGCATGGCGAGCACCACCAGCCCCGCGCCCTCCACAGCCTCCGCGAGCGTCGGTGCCTTCAGTGCGTCGGGCACGTCATCCTGACGCGGCTCGAACACCCGATGCGGGAGGCCCGCTTCCAGCAGGAGGCCAGACAAGGCACGGCCAAAGCGGCCGTACCCCAGCAGCGCGATGCTTTCCGTCATGTCGCCGGACTCCAAATTCCAGATGTTCCTGGAATTCTCGCATCGCCAGCGCAAGCGGAGGAAGCCCCTCGGCCGAGGGGCTCAGCGCCCCTGGAAGTGAGGGGGGCGGCGTTCCACGAATGCGGAAAAGGCTTCGGCCAGGTCATGGGACTGAAGGAACGCGGAGTTCCACACCGCCACATAACGCAGGCCATCCGCGATGGATTTGTCCGCGCAGTACTCCATGACCTGCTTGGCGCCCTGGACGACGAGCGGGGCATTCTCGGCGATTCGCTTCGCGGTCGCTCGGGCCTCCTCCAGCAGGGCCTCCGGCGTGGGGAACACCTCGTTCACCAGCCCCATGCGCAGGGCGCGGGCGGCATCCACGTCCCCCCCGGTGTAGGCCAGCTCGCGCGTGTGGCCCTCGCCGATGATGCGAGGCAGCCGCTGGAGCGCGCCCAGGTCGGCGACGATGCCCACCTTCACCTCGCGCAGGGAGAACTTCGCGTCTTGGGAGCAGTACCGGAAGTCACACGCGGCGATGAGGTCCATGCCTCCACCGATGCACCAGCCGTGCACGGCGGCGATGACGGGCTTGCGGCAGCGGGCCATGCCCTCGGTGGCCTGCTGCATGTCGCCAATCAGCGACAACAGTTTCAAGCGCTCCAGGGCCAGGTTGCTTTCGCCGGTGAGCAGCGGCCCCAGTGACTCCATCATCCCCATGAGGTCCAGGCCGAAGGTGAAGTGCTTGCCCTCGCCGCGAACCAGCACGACCCGGACGGAGTCATCCGCATCCAGCGCGCGGATGGCCTCGGGCATCTCCCGCCAGAAGTCGGGCCCCATGGCGTTGCCCTTGCCAGGGCCGGTGAGCACCAACTCGGCGACGCCTTCATTCCTCTCGATGCGCAGCGACTTGTAGGTCCCGTCCATTCAGCTCAGCCCTCCCGGACTTCGAGTTCCTCGAACGTCACGCCATCCAGTTCGAGGTCATTCACGGCTTCGACGAAGCGCTCACTGACGATGACGGTTGCCCAGCCCTGCCGGTGACGAAAGACGTCCCGGTCTCCCGGCAAAGAAGCTGCGTCGAGGACGACGGTGCGGGGCCAGGCCTGTTTGCTGGCGCCGCATGCCGGGCATGGTGGTTCGCGTTCTTTCGGGAGACAGGCTTGATGCAGCAGTCCATGCAACTCCAGTTGCAGTTGGAGCAGTTCGGGCGGAGCCTTTCCACGGAAACGCACCTCGACCAACGCCCCTTGAAGCCCTCGCACGCCCGCGGCGTTCAATCGCTCGAAAGCGGCCCGCTGAACAAACAGCGTGGGTGCGTCCTGCATGAAGAGCGGGCCGAAACGGCCAGCGCCCTTCCCTTCACACGGTCCGAACTGGGCCCCTGGCTCCAGCAATGCCCACGACGGAGCCAGGGGCGCAATCAACGCTTTCAATCGCGAGAACTCCTCACGAGAGACCGGCCAGGGGTCGGACAGCTTCTTCAACTCGTCGCGAGGAAGGCTGGACAGGTCCACGCACGGGTATGCGAGCCAGGGAGCCCCTCCGCCCGCGCGGCAAACGGGACAGGGATGCACGCCAGGAAGACACCACTTGTTCACCGCGTCCACAGAGCCCGTGTAGCCCGACGCCGTGTCTGGATGAACTCGGTAGAACTTCAAGGTTCCTCACGGAGCACGGATGGATGGCACTGCTTGATAGGGCGAGACCGGCGCATTGTATGGCACGACGGGCCCCGTCAGCTCGAAGCGGAAGATCAACTCCACCGCCTTGCGGTGCAGTTCCTCTGACGTCATCGAACGCCCCTGCTGGCTGTCCCGAAAATCCCGCCACGCCTGGTTCCACATACCACCCCGCCCCTTGCCGCTATGGAGTTGGCGGTGGATGTGCTCGGGAATGAGGATGGTGAACTTGTGGATGTCGACGCCGTGCGACCTGAACCACCTCGCAAGCTCTGGCTGTTGAGGAAACAGGTGGTGATGCACCAACTTGCCGGGACCTCTCGGCAGCGCGGGGAGAAAGCCCTCCCGGTAACGGAAGTGGAACGTCATCCGTGGCCGTGAACCGGAGCGAATCCCCAGATTCCGCCAGTGGCGAAACGAGGGAACTCCACGTGCCGGTGGGCGAAACGCTCCAGCCAGCACCGGCCTGAATGCGGCCTGCGCCTCTGCCTCCAGCGCGACGTCTTCGCAATCGAACAGCCCACACGTCCCGCTTTCGCAAGCGAGGACCACGCAGGCGCCCTCATCCGAGCGCTCGCACTCCAGCGAGGAAAGAGGTTCGCCTAGCGAAGCGAGCCCAGGTGCCGTCGACGCACAGCCCACCAACAGCAGGCTCACGAGCCCAGGCAGCAGCAGCCATCCACGACACTCAAGCTCCATGGGCCAGCCACAGTACTGGCGCTGGCCCATCAGCCGTCATGGAATCCGGCTTTTAGAAATCAGCCCCGGCTCAGCCGAACTCCACCACCCGCATGCCGAACAGGCGGTCCACCGCGAGCAGCAGGTCGTCATTCACCTGCACCTTGATGGACGTGTTGCCGATGAGCGCCTCGCCCTCGCCCTTGAAGAGCACGCTCACCGCCACGGGCGTGGCGCCGGCGTACTTCTTCGCCAACTCGTGCAGCTTCGCCACCCGCTCCTCCGTGAGCAGGTCCGCCGGCACGCGCAGCTCCAGCCGCTTGGTGCGCTTCTCACGCACCGCCTTGAGGCTCTGGATGTCGTCGACGATGAGCTCCGGCGTCGGCGTGTCCTCGTCACGCTGGCTGATCTGCACCGTGCCCGACACCAGGATGGGGTCGTCCGACTTGAGCAGGTGCTCCCAGTTCTCGAAGCCCGGCTTGGGGCCCTGCTTCGCCCACTTGCCGTCCCGGCCCATCACGTTGCGCGTGCCGTCCTTGCCCGGGAAGCACACCAGCTCGATGGAGCCGGACAAGTCCTCAATCGTCACCCACGCCATGCGCTTGCCCGTCTTCGTGGGCCGCTCGCGCAGCACCGTGACGATGCCCGCCACCGTGAGCTTGTCGTCCTTGCGCGCGCGCTGCACCGCCGTAATCGGCCGCGCGTAGCGCTTCAGCTCCTTGTCGTACTGGTGCAGCGGATGGCCGGACACGTAGAAGCCAATGGCCTCCTTCTCCAGCGACAGCCGCTCCTTCTCCGACCAGTCCTCCACCTCGACGTAGTCGTCCTTCAACCCGCCGCCACCACCGTCCGAGGACGGACCCGCCAGCATGCCGAACAGCGAGCTCTGGCCGGCCGCCTTGTCCTTCTGGCTGGCCGAGCCGCGGTTCATCGCCTTCTCGATGGTGTCGAAAATCTGCCGGCGTGAGCGCTTCTCGAAGTCGAAGGCCCCCGCCTTCACCAGCGCTTCCATCACCTTCCGGTTCACCTTGCGGCTGTCCACGCGCTCGCAGAAGTCGAACAGGCTCTTGAAGGGGCCGTCCTTGCGCGCCTCCAGGATGGACTCGATGGCGCCCTCGCCCACGCCCTTGATGGCGCCCAGGCCGAAGCGAATCTTCCCGCTCACCGCGCCGAATTCCATGTCGGACTGATTCACATCCGGCGGCAGCACCTCGAGGCCCGACTCGCGCGCCTCGCCGATGTGCTTCACCACCTTGTCCGTGTTGTCCTTCTCGCTGGAGAGAAGGGCCGCCATGAACTCGCAGGGGTAGTGCGCCTTCAGCCAGGCCGTGTGGATGGTGACCAGGCCGTAGGCCGCCGAGTGGCTCTTGTTGAAGCCGTACTCGGCGAACTTCTCCATCAGGTCGAAGATTTCACCGGCGACCTTGAGGTCGACGTTGTTCTTCGCGCAGCCCTCGAGGAAGCCGGCCCGCTCGGCCTGCATGACCTCGGCCTTCTTCTTGCCCATGGCGCGGCGAAGCAGGTCCGCGCGGCCCAGGGTGTAGCCACCCAGGACCTGCGAAATCTGCATCACCTGCTCCTGGTACACGATGACGCCGTAGGTGTCCTTGAGCACCGGCTCCAGCGCGGGGTGCGGGTACGACACCTTCTCCCGGCCGTGCTTGCGGTTGATGAAGACGTCCACCATGCCGGAGTCCAGCGGACCCGGGCGGTAGAGCGCGCCGGCGGCGATGACGTCTTCGAAGCAGTTCGGCTTGAGCTTCACGACCATTTCCGTGAAGCCGCTGGACTCCATCTGGAAGATGCCGGCCGTGTCGCCCTTGGCCATCAACTCCCAGGTCTTCTCGTCGTTGAGCGGAATCTCGTGCCGCGGGATGTCCTTGCCGTGGTTGCGCTTCACCAGGTCCAGCGCGTGCTGAATCACCGTGAGCGTCTTCAGACCGAGGAAGTCGAACTTCACCAGGCCGGCCGCTTCCACCTCGTCCTTGGCGAACTGGGTGATGAGCGTCTTTTCACCCGGCGGCTGGTAGACGGGCACGAACTCCCACAGCGGCTTGTCGGCAATCACCACGCCTGCGGCGTGCATGCCGGGCTGGCGGTGCAGGCCCTCCAGCGCGAGCGCGATTTCGAGCACGTCCCTGGTCGTGACGGGCTTGCCCTCCACCTCGCCGATGTTGGAGGGCGTCTCCATCATCTCCTTGAGGCGAGGCTCCATCTCGATGGCCTCCCTCAAGGTGATGTTGAGCACCTCGGGAACCAGCTTCGCGATGCGGTCGCCTTCGCTGAACGGCAGCGCGAACACGCGGCACACGTCGCGCAGCACGCTCTTCGCCTTGAGCGAGCCGAAGGTGATGATCTGCCCCACGTTCATCTCGCCGTACTTCCGGCCGACGTACTGGATGACCTCGTCCCGGCGGTCCTGGCAGAAGTCGATATCGAAGTCGGGCATCGACACGCGTTCCGGGTTCAGGAAGCGCTCGAACAGGAGGTTGTACGGGATGGGGTCCACGTCGGTGATGCGCAGCGCGTAGGCCACCAGGCTGCCGGCGCCGGAGCCACGGCCCGGGCCCACCGGGATGTTCATCTTCTTCGCCCAGTTGATGAAGTCCTGGACGATGAGGAAGTAGCCGCTGAACCCCATCTTCTGGATGACGCCAATCTCCAGCGCCAGCCGCGCCTGGTACTGCTCGCGGTCGATGGGGTACGTGACGGTGGCCGCCAGCTCCTTGAAGCGCTCGCGCAGGCCCTCGTACGCCAGCTCCGCCATGAAGCTGTCCGGCGTGTGGCTGTCGGGCACCTTGAAGGTGGGCAACATCGGCTTGCCCAGCTTGAGCTCCAGGTTGCACTGCTCGGCGATGCGCTGGGTGTTGTGGACCGCCTCGGGCGTGTCCTTGAAGAACTCCAGCATCTCCGTGGGGCTGGTGACGTAGAGCTTGTCCGTGGAGTGCTTCATGCGCTTGCCGTCCGCCAGCGTCTTGCCGCTGGCGATGCACATGAGCAGTTCGTGGGCACGCGCGTCCTCGCGCTTGATGTAGTGCGCGTCCGCGGTGGCGCACAGCGGGATGTCCAGGTCGCGCGAGAGCTGCTTGAGGTTCTCGTTCGCCTTGTCCTGCTCCGGCATCCCGTTGGACTGCACCTCCAGGAAGAAGTGCCCCGGGTCGAAGATGTCCTTGTACTCCTGCGCGGCGCGGCGGGCGTGGTCCATGTCGCCGCGGAAGCACGCGCTGGTGACTTCACCACCCAGGCACGCGGTGAGCGCGAACAGGCCCTTGCTGTGCTCGGCGAGCACCTTCTTGTCGATGCGCGGGTGGTAGTAGAACCCGTGCATGTATGCGGTGGAGGAGAGGTAGCGCAGGTTGGCGTAACCCTCCTCGTTCTTCGCCACCAGGATGAGGTGGTGGGAGACCTTCTCGGACCGGTCCTCACGCCCCTTGGGTCCGGCGACGTAGGCCTCCATGCCCAGAATCGGCTTGATGCCGGCGTCCTTCGCCTTCTTGTAGAAGTCGATGGCGCCAAACATGTTGCCGTGGTCCGTCACGGCAACGCTGCTCATCCCCTTCTCCTTCACCGTCTTGATGAGGTCCTTCATCCGGATCGCCCCATCGAGGAGCGAGTAGAGGGTGTGCAGGTGGAGGTGGGTAAAGGACATAAGCGCGTTCCGCTCCTGGAGGCCGGGGTGCCGCCGAACACTAGGGCCGTGCTCCCCTGCTCGCCAGTCCAGTGTTGCCCCTGGCGGAGAAGCGCGGGGGAAGCCGGAAAATCGGCCTCTTGCGGCGTTCCGCCATGAGCGGAAGCCCTGGACGGAACGCTAACGGCCCGCCCTCCCCACCGCCCGTCTCCGTGGAACTCACGATGCGTCCAACCCTCAGACGCCGGGACGTGGCCCCTGGGCCGGTGAGCGCACGGGCGGCTTCATACTTCTTCACGCCTCGTACAAGTCCCAGCAACGGCGGGCCGGCACATTGCCCATCGTCGCCGCGAGGGGTGGCGACTTCACGTGGAGCCGTCCGCGCTCCACCCAGGAGAAGGCCATGATGAAGAGGTTCGCCGTCGTCGGTTCCGCGATGCTCGCCGTCGCGCTGCTCAGCGGCTTCGCGCTGCGGGGAGGCCCCCGCTGGGGCAAGGACCCGGAGCGCGTGAAGCAACTCGTGACGTGGAAGCTCGACGACAAGCTGGACACGCTGGACGCCACGGAGTCCCAGCGCCAGTCCATCCACGCCGTGAAGGACCGACTCTTCTCCGACGGGGTGCAGCTGATGCAGGAGCACCGCGCGGTGCGCGAGGAGGCCTTCCAACAGCTCGCGTCGGACACGCCAGACCAGCAGAAGCTCCACGCCCTGGTGGACGCGCGCATCGAGGCCATGCGCGCCTTCGCTCACCAGGCGACAGACGCCGCCCTGGAGGTCCACGGCACGCTGACGCCGCAGCAGCGCCAGGCGCTGGCCGAACAGTTCCGCGAGCACGTAGGCCCGTAGTCCGCGCGCACGCCACCGTGGCGTCAGGACAGGTGGGGTGTGTGCTTGCGGGAAAGGGTGGGCGGGGCGGCGAAGCACGGCTAGTTTAGGTGCGTGAATTACACCGACTACGCAAAGCGGATCCGCGCCCACGCCCAGGTCGCGGACGTCTCCGAATACGGCCGCGTGACGGAGGGGGACCAGGACTACCCCCTCTTCCGGCTCGTCGTCCCGGGGGAGCGTTGGCTGGTCATCACCTCCGGCTTCCACGGGGAGGAACCCGCCGGTCCCCTCACCCTGGCCGAGCATTTCCCGGCGGTGGCGGCGTACGCGGTGGAGCGCGGCGTGGGGCTGCGCGTCTACCCCTGCATCAACCCGTCCGGCTTCGAGGCGGGGACCCGGTACAACCGCAGCGGCGAGAAGCCCAACAACGACTTCCTCCGCTACGAAGTCGCCCCCGGGGAGTGGGTGGGCGAATTGAACGTCGCGCGCCCCATCCTCCGCTGGGCGCTGTATGACGGAGGCCCCAAGGAGACGCGCGCGATACGCAGCGAGCTGGCGCGCTATGCCGCTCCGGCCGCCGCGCTCGACATCCACCAGGACGACTACCTGGGCGGGGCGTCGACGTATGCGTACACCTTCGGAGACAAGGCCGCCTACCGCCCGCTGGTGGAAGCCAGCGCGAAGCACGTCGCGGTGGTGCGCAGCCAGAAGGTGGACGACCACAGCTTCGCCGACGCGGACGGCCTCATCGAGTACCACGACGGCAGCGTCACCGACTGGTACGCGCGCCAGGGCGTGCCCTACACGGCCGCGCTGGAGACGACGACGCCGACGCCGCGTGACGTCTGTGACGCGGTGAATCTCATCTGGATTCGCGGCTTCATCGACCTGGTGGCGCGCGGCGGCTGAGGGCGGAGCACCGGACGAAGCGGCGGGCTACGGCGACCGCGCGTTGCCCACCCGGCGCGTCCACAGCGTGAGGAGGTTGCGGACCACCGCGCCCTCGGGGACTTCCGCGCCGTCCGGCACCTCCACCTGGAGGCCCCGCGCGGCCAGCGGGGGAAAGAGGCTGGCCTCTCCGGGGGGCGTCAGCGGCACGGAGGCATCCGCGGGGCGGAAGCCGAAGGCCAGCGCGCGCTGCTGCACCGGCCGGCTGTGCAGATAGCGCAGCCACTCCAGCGCGGCCTCACGCTGGCGGGGCAGCACCCAGTCCCCGTCCAGCACCGCCGCCGGATGGTCGCTCCAGGACGTGAGCGTCGGGTACAGGACCTTCAGCGCCCCCCAGTTCCCCGGCGGTTGGGAGAGCTGGGCGATGGCCAGGTTCTCGTACACCACGGCGATGTCGTAGCGGGACGGGCCGAAGCGGACCATGTCCGCCATCAGCGCGCCCGTGGACTGCTCGAAGCGGCCCGTGCCCCGCTCCAACTGGCTCAGCCACGTCTGGAACCGCGGCTCCAGCAGGTCGGCCACCGTCAATCCGCTCTGCTTGCCGTAGAACTCCAGCGACGCCAGCAGCAGCGCCTGGAGCCCGGAGTTGGAGCGCGTGGGGTCCGTGTGGCCCAGCTTCACGAAGCCCCACTCCGGCTGGCCGCCCACCGCCGGCCAGCCCTGGTCACTGGATACCGCGTCGTGGATGACCTTCCAGGACACCGCGCCCCCGCCGCTGGCGCGCAGGAGCACCTCCGCCCGGTCCTCCCACGCCACGAAGACGAGCGGCGTCTTCACCAACGGCCGCGGCGCCGCTTCGCCCTCCGAGGCGAACAGCGGCTCACGCGTGGCGTCCGTGGCCCAGTCCGACTCCAGCATCCGCAGCACCGCGCTGTCGGCGGGGCTCCACACGGTGGGCCGCTCACGGCCTTCGAGGATGGCCCGCGCGGCCTCCAGCGAGCCCTGGCCCACCAGGTTCACCCGGATGAGCGGATGCGCCTTCTGGAAGTCCGCCGCGGCCTCCTCCACCCACGCCTTCTTCTCCGTGCTGTAGAGGAACGTGATTTCCGTCCGCACCGCGCGGGTGGAGACGGGCGCCTGCGCCGCGGGACGCGCCTCTTCCGTTCGCTCCGCGGCGCGCCGCGACGACAGGTAGAGGGCCCCACCCAACGCAGTGAGCACCCCAATGATGATGAGGACCGCGGGCTTCATGGACCGGCTCGCACTTCTGGGAACGGGTGCTCTGCGCCTGAGCATCCTTGTAGGCAACCTCCGCGACGCCGTACAGGGGCGGCACGTCCGCCTCGAAACCCAGGCCTGGAATCCGAAATGTCCGCTTCTACACGTTTGTTTGAACACAAATGACATGCCAGAATGGGCGGATGACGCCCAACATTCGGCAGCTCGTGCTTGCGGGCCTGGGCACGGCGCTGAGCGCGTGCGCGACCAAGCCCGCTCCTCCGGTGGAGCATTATTCGCTCGGCATGTCCCGAGCGGAGTACCGGGACTACAAGAAGGCGAAAGCGGACCCCTGTGCGTCCTCGGAACCGCGGTGGCTGGCGGACGAGCTGACGACGGTGAATGGAACCATGGCCCGCTTCCTCCGGGAGACGGAGAACCTCTCCAAGCTGGACGCGCCGGACCACGCTCGCCAACTGGCGATGATGCGAGAGGCCACCGGCTCGCTTCCGCCCCTCATGGAGGTGCACCGCTACACGCTCAACCGGCTGAAGGAGTGCAGCTTCCGCAACACGGGGGCCTTCCCGGAGATTGCCCGTCGTGGCCAGGAGCTGCTGACGGAGGTGGATGCCCGGTTGGAAGAAGGGCCCAAGGTGCTGGCCGCCGTGGCACTGAAGGATGCCCGCCGGCAGTGGCGCGAGGAGATGCCCGAGCGGGAGGAGGCCGCCCGCCGCACCTGGTGCCCGCCCAACCCCCAGGTGGGGCAGACGGACCTGTTCTACGCGCGGCAGGAGGTGGACGGCCGCAAGCTCTGGCGCTTCTGCGACGGACACCTGGTGGAGCAGCGCGCCGAAGGTGAGCCCGTGCTCGTGCAGCCCGACAACCTGACGTGGCGCATGCGCCGGCGCATCAAGCCCCAGTCCTACCTGGATGCCGCGCGCGCCTATCCGACGGCGGAGATGGACCGTCAGCCCGACAGCGTCCCGTCCTCGGGCCAGGGCGCCGCCAAGAAGTCGTCCGCGCCCAGCGACGGCGGCCCGGGCTAGCCCACCGCCTCTCGCGGAGCGCGTGGGGCACTCCCACGCGCTCCTGAAAGCCAGCGACGCCGGCGCCTCACGCCTCCAGGCGGGCCAACCGGCTGGCCAGGTGCGCGTCCTTCGAGGCATCGATGGACTGGGCCCAGGTGGCCAGCGAGCCGCCGCTGGAGGACAGCTGCTCCTCCACGTGCGGCCGCAGGCGCGTCCACCGCTTGCTCCACCCCTCCTCGGAAGGCGCGCCCGCCTGACCGGGACGCTCCGCCAGCAGCATGCCCATGCGCAGCGCCAGCTCGGGCTGCCCCAGCGCCGACGCCTGCCGGGCCACGGTCGTCGCGGCGGGGACGGCGTCCGGCGCGGCGAGCCACACCTCGGCCGCGCGGGTGAAGGCGGCCACGTCCAGTTCGCCCAGCAACGCGAGCGCGTGCCGCAGCGGGAGCCGGCCGTCCTGCTTGGGAGCGACGACGCGCTCCATCAACGCGGTGAAGGTGCCCGCCAGCTCCGAGTGGGCCGCGGGGTCCACGCCGCCCAGGGCCCGCAGCGCGCGCTTCGCACGCCGGGCCCGCGACGTCACCTCCCAGCTCCGCCACCCCAGCCGGGCCCGGAGCGCGGCCAGCGCCTCGGCGGCGGCCTTCAGCGACTCGGGCGTGGGCGTGGCCGCGGGCACGCGGCGGGGGAGCTCCGCCTTCTTCGGCGCGGGCGGTGGCGCGGGCGCAGCCTCCGCGGCGCCGCCCTCCGTCACCTCGAGGTAGCCCTCGCGCAGCTTCTCAGCGACCTTCTTCTCGTATTCCTTCCGGGCGCCGGCTTCGTCCGCGAAAGCCTTCTCCCGCCGCTGACCGGCGGTGCCGATGCGGCCGAAGGTGACGATGAAGGTGTTGCCCTTGAGCTCCGGCTCCCAGAACTTGGAGCTGGAGCCTTCCACGAACTCGAACCTTCGCATGCTTCAGAGCATACGCGACGCCGTGCTCTGATGCTCCGCCTTCATCTCCCGGAGCCCTTCTTCACGGGAGCGGCGGCCCTCGTACCCCAGCTCCCGGCGGGCCTTGTCGTCTCGCACCGTCACCTCCCGCCCCATGAGCAGCACCTCGGTGCGGGTGAGCGGAGGCCGGCCGCCCAGGCCGAAGGTGCCCCACAGCAAGTCCCCCACCGTGGCCACCGTCGCGGCCACGCCGTATGGCAGGGTGCGCTCGCCCGCGTCCACGCCCTGCGTCGCGAGCATGGCGGTGATGAAGCCCCGGAACTCCACGGGTTCCCCGTCGGTGAGGAAATAGGCCTCGCCGCCGCGGCCCTTCTCCGCCGCCAGCAGCATGCCCTCCACGCAGTTGGCCACGTGGCAGGTGGACGTCAGGTAACGGCCGCCGCCGAACCACCGGAAGCGCCCGGTCCGCACCGCCTCCTGGAACTGCGGCAGCAGCGACGTGTCACCGGCGCCCCAGATGAAGCGGGGACGCACCGCCACGGTGACGAAGTCCGGCGCATTCACGCTGAGCACCCGGCGCTCCGCCTCGCCCTTCGTGGAGGGGTAGTCGCCAATGGGGCGCTCGGGCAGGGGCATCGTCTCATCCACCCGCACCAGGGGCGAGCCATCCGCCAGCACCGCCTCCGTGCTGACGTGGACCAGTCGCTTGACGCCCGCGGCTCGCGCCGCCTCCAGCACCCGCTCCGTGCCGCGCACGTTCGTCTCGTAGAACGCGCTGCGCGCGCCCCAGCCCTTCACCACCGCGGCGCAATGGAAGACGGTGTCACAGCCCTCCATGCCGGCCTTCAGCTTCTCCACGTCCGACAGGTCGCCCTCGAAGGGCTCCCCGCCGGCCTCCGTCACCGAGGCCAGCGCCGCGGCGGAGCGCGCCAGGGCCCGAGCGGGCGTCCCGCGCACCTTCAGCGCGGTGAGGAGGTGCCTGCCCACGAAGCCTGAACCACCGGTGACGAATGCCCGCATTGCCTGCACGCTCCTGTGAAGGACTGCTTGCGCTCCTAGCACTCCCGCGCCGGGCCCGATAGAGCGCCCGGCCCGGGTCAGAACATGTCGCGCAGGGAGGGCGGCGCCCCGGCGAAGAGACTGCCCGCCGCGCGCACCGAGGCATCATCCCCCTCCAGCACGCCCATGGCCCGCAGCGACGCCGCGGACAGGTGGCCGGTGTAGAGCGGCGCCAGGTACCGCACGTGCAGCCGCAGGCCGCCGTCGCCGCCACGGCGCACGCGCGCCTGACCGTCCGAGACCTCCAGCACGAAGCGGCCCTGGTTCTCCGGGAAGAGGTCGTCCTCGACGTCCAGATGGAGGGTGCCGGAGAGTCCCTCCGGCCAGCCGCGCGCCTCCAACGCGGAGGCCACGTCCAGCACCCGCACCATCCAGTGCGTCGCCTGCTTCACCGCGTACGTCTGCTCGCGAAGCAGCAGGAGCAGCGGGTCGTCCACGCCGCCGTACCAGAAGACATCCGTGGCCAGGGAACGGTGGTCGCCCAGGAAGCTCAGAATCCTCCGCGCCGCCGCGGGCGTATGGGCCACGACGTCGGTGAGGAACAGCTCCTGATTGAAGTCCTTGAGCTGCCGGCGGATGACGTAGAGGTAGCCCTCCACACCGGCGCTGCCCTCCACCAGGTAGCCATGTGCCACCTCGCCGCGCATGTTGCGGACGCGGCCCCATGAGAAGTCCCCGCGGTCCAGCCAGCCCGGCCGGTGACGCGCGTGGCGCTGGTAGCTCAGGACGATAGCCTGCGTGTCCTTCTCCTCGATGGCCCGGAGCGACAACGCCCGCTCACTGAAGTCCAGCGATGGGACCTGGATGCGAATCTCCTGCCGCGTGCCCGCGTGCTCGTACCCCACGCGCCGGTAGAGCGGCTGCGTCGCGGGATAGAGCACCGACAGCGGAGCGCCCGTCGCGCGAGCCTCGCGCAGCAGGTGCTGCATCAGTCGCGTGGCGGTGCCGCGTCCCCGGTGGACGGGAGACACACCCACGCCCCCCACGCCGATGACGGGCACGCTGCGCCCGCCGTACCACTGCCCCATGCGGATGAACACGAGCGTGGCCGCCACCTCACCGCCCTCGCGCAACAACCGCAGGTCCGGCCGCGACGCTCGCTGCACCCAGGCTGCGGTGTCGGCGGGGGACAGGGCATACGACTGCATCATGATGTCCGCGACGGCGGCCATCTCACGTTCGTCTCTCGGCGGTCCGAAGTCGCCAGGCTGCGTCTCCACTCGCATCTCCGTTCCCCGACGGCGCACGCAGGCACCGCTCGGCCGCCCGCATTCTCAGGACGGCCCGGCCTGCCTGTCGAGCCACAATCCACGACCAGGCAGGCCCGTGCGCCCACGTCCGGACAGCAGGTGCGCCTCCCGCGCCCGGCGAACAGGCCCACCGCCTCCACACGACGCGCGTGGCGGCTGCGTCACCCGAAGGCGACACGGCTGGTATCCTCGCCGCCATGAAGCGCCCTACCGAGCCCGACGCCCCCGTGATGCCGTCGCTGCTCGTCTTCGCCGTCGCGGTGCTCCTCTTCGGCTCGCCCCTGCGCCGACTGTGGCTGGCGGAGGGCGCGCCGGGGTACCTGCCTTTCGCGGTGTGGCTGGGCGTCATCCTCCTGGGCGGCTGGGCTGCGCACCGGAGTCGTGCCCCATGACGCTCGAGCTCGGCTCGCTCGTCGCCGCGTCCGTCGCCTACCTGCTGGTGCTCTTCCTGGTGGCCTACGCGGCGGAGCGAGGCGCCATCCCCGCGCGCATCACCCAGCATCCGCTCGTCTACGCACTGGCCCTGGGCGTGTACGCCACGTCGTGGTCCTACTTCGGCAGCGTGGGCTACGCGGCCCGGCATGGTTTCCGCTACCTGGGCATCTACCTGGGCGTCACCCTGGCGTGCCTGCTGATTCCCGTGCTGTGGCGCCCGCTGCTGCGCCTGTCCCGCGAGTTGCAGCTCACGTCGCTAGCGGACGTGTTGGCCTTCCGCTACCCGGGGCAATCCACCGGCACGGCGGTGACGCTGTTCCTGCTGGCGGGCAGCCTGCCCTATCTGGCGCTCCAGGTGCGGGCCGTCGTGGAGTCCGCGCGCGTCCTCAGTCCCTCCGCGTCTCCCACGCTGGTGGGCCTGGGCTTCTGCGCGGTCCTCACCGTCTTCTCCGTCCTCTTCGGCGCACGGCACCTCACCCCGCGCGAGCGGCACGAAGGCCTGATGCTGGCCATCGCCTTCGAGTCCGCGGTGAAGCTCGTCGCACTGGTGGCCGTGGGCGTCTGGGCGGTCTCCAACGTATTCGGCGGCGTGGATGGGCTGCTGGCCTGGGTCGACGCGCATCCAGAGGCCATCGACGCACTTCAACGCCCGGCGCGAGATGCCTCCTGGTCACCGCTGCTGGTGCTCTCTTGCGCGGCCGCGTTCCTCACGCCTCGCAGCTACCACGTGGCCTTCACCGAGGCCCCGGAGCGTGAGGGGCTGGCCACCGCCACCTGGGCCTTCCCGCTGCTGTTGCTGGTGATGAACCTGGTCGTCCCCGTGGTGCTCTGGAGCGGCGAGGCGCTGGGACTGCCCTGGCCCGCGGACTTCCACGTGCTGGCGGTGCCCGCGTCACGCGGCGCCACGTGGCTGGCGCTGGGTGCATTCCTGGGCGGCGTCTCCGCGGCCAGCGCCATGGTCATCGTCACCACGCTGGCCCTGGCGCCCATGTGCCTCACGCACCTGGTGCTGCCCCTGGGCTACGCACGCGGGCAGCCGAATCTCTACGGCTGGCTGCTGTGGGCGCGCCGGCTGCTCATCGGCATCATCATCCTGGCCGGCTACGGCTTCCACTGGCTGCTGAACATTCGCGGCACGGGACTGGTGGACCTGGGGCTGGTGTCCTTCGTCGCGGTGGCGCAGTTCATCCCGGGCGTGCTGGGGCTGCTGTTCTGGAAGCGGGGCACGCGCGCCGGGCTGCTGACGGGCCTGGTGGCGGGCGCCAGCCTGTGGCTGCTGACGCTGGTGGTGCCCCTGTGGGCGTCACCGGGCGTCGTCGCGTGGACGCACCGCATGGCGGCGCTGCTCGGCTTCTCCGACAGTGAGCCCTGGGGCTTCGCCACCTTTGCCTCGCTCAGCCTCAACGGGCTGGCCTTCATCGGCGTGTCGCTGGCGACGCGTCAGTCCGCCGAGGAAGCAGAGGCCGCGCGGGCCTGCACACGCGAGGAGGCCGCGCCCGCCGCGGGTGGCGTGGTGGCGGGCTCGCCCGACGAGTTCCGCCGCAAGCTGGCCCCGCTGCTGGGTGAGGAGGCCGCGACGGCGGAGGTGAACCGGGCGCTGCAGTCCCTGTCGCTGCCGCAGGACGAGCGCCGGCCCTCCGAGCTGCGCCGCCTGCGCGACGGCGTGGAGCGAAACCTGTCGGGCCTGCTGGGACCCGTGCTCGCGCGCATGACGGTGGAGGAGGCGCTGCGGCTGGAGCCCGGCGCGCGCACGGCCCTGGCCGAACAACTCCGCTTCGTCGAGGAGCGCCTCCGCGATGCGCGAGGGCTGCAAGGCCCGGTGCCCGCGCTGGAGGCCGTGCGCCGCTACCTGCGCCGCATCCTGGAGGACCTCCCGGTGGGCGTCTGCGCGGTGGGGCCGGATGGCGAGGTCGTCCTCTGGAACGCGACGCTCGAGCAGCTCTCCGGCGTGCCGGTGGACACCGTGCGCGGCCATCCCCTGGAGGCCCTGCCCGCCCCCTGGGGCCCGCTGCTGTCCGGCTTCGCCAGCGGTGTGGACGGGGACACGGAGACGCGCGTCACCGTGTCGGGCGTCGAGCGCATCCTCCGGCTGCACCGCTCGCGGCTCTCTCCCGCGGAGCAGGGCACGGGCACGTCCGAGGGCATGGCCCTCCTGGTGGAGGACTTCACGGCACGAAAGGCCGTGGACGCGCGCATGGCGCATCAGGACCGGCTGGCCTCGCTGGGGCGCGTGGCCGCGGGCGTGGCCCATGAGATTGGCAACCCGCTGACGGCCATCGCCAGCCTGACGCAGAACCTCAAGTACGAGTTGGAGGACCCGGCGGCGGTGCAGGAGCGCGCGGGGCTCATCCTCCAGCAGTGCCGGCGCATCGACGCCATCGTCCGGACGCTGGTGGGCTTCAGCCACGAAGGCACGGTGGGCGGACAGGCTCGGCCCTTCACGCGCGTCGCCGTGGCGCCACTGCTGAGCGAAGCCGTGCAACTGGCGCGGCTGGCGCGCAAGCAGCATGGGGTGAGCTTCGAGCATCGCTGTCCAGAGGGCCTGGAGGTGCAAGGCGACGCGCAGCGGCTGGAGCAGGTGCTCGTCAACCTGCTGACCAACGCGATGGACGCCTCACCCGAGCACGGCGTGGTGGAGCTGGACGCGGACATCGACGGTGGCGCGGTGCGGCTGCGCGTCATGGACCGGGGACACGGGATTCCCACCGAGCTGGCGCAGCGCGTGTTCGAGCCCTTCTTCACCACGAAGGGCCCCGGCGAGGGAACGGGCCTAGGCCTGGCGCTCGCGGCGGGCATCGTCCGGGAGCACGGCGGAACGATGCAGGTGGACAAGCGGCAGGGGGGAGGGACTAGCGTCGTGGTGAGCCTTCCGGAGCCACGCCGGATGGAAGCCAGCGTGAACCCCGAGCGGGAGGCCCCGGCATGAGCCGCATCCTGGTCATCGAAGACGAGCCCATCATCCGCACGGAGCTTCGCCGGCTGCTCGTGCGCGCGGGGCACGACGTGTCCGAAGCGGGCTCCGTGCACGAGGCGTCGAGCGACTACCCGCTGGACTCGTTCGACCTGGTGCTGTCGGACCTGCGCCTGCCGGGCGCCCCGGGGACGGACATCATCTCCATGTGTCCGGGCGTGCCGGTGCTCATCATGACCAGCTACGCCACCGTGAAGTCGGCGGTGGACGCGATGAAGCTGGGCGCGGTGGACTACATCGCCAAGCCCTTCGACCATGACGAGCTGCTGATGCAGGTGGAGCGGGTGCTGCGCGAAGGCCTGCTGACGCGGCAGAACGCGGCGCTCAAGCGCGAGGTGGAGCAGGCCCACCCCGTCAGCGGAATGGTGGGCAACAGCGCCGCGATGCGCGAGGTCTTCGAGCGCGTCCGCAAGGTGGCGCCCTCCCCCGCCACCGTGCTGGTGCTGGGCGAGTCCGGCACCGGCAAGGAGCTGGTGGCGCGGGCCCTCCACGCCCAGAGCCCCCGGGCGGACGGGCCGCTGGTGGCGGTGAACTGCGCTGCCATTCCCGAAGGCCTGCTGGAGAGTGAGCTGTTCGGCCACGAGAAGGGCGCCTTCACCGGCGCGCAGGCCGCGCACCCGGGGCTCGTGGAGGCGGCGCACGGCGGCACGCTCTTCCTGGACGAGGTTGGCGAGCTGCCCGCCCCCGCGCAGGCGCGCCTGTTGCGCATGCTCCAGGACGGCGAAGTGCGGCGAGTGGGCGCGACGCGGCCCCGCAAGGTGGACGTGCGCATCGTCGCGGCGACCCACCGGGACCTGCCCCGCCGGGTACAGGAGGGGTCCTTCCGTCAGGACCTCTACTTCCGCCTGCGCGTGGTGGAGATCCGCCTGCCGCCGCTGCGCGAGCGCACGGAGGACGTGCCCGCGCTGGCCAGGCACCTGCTGGAGAAGGCGAGCCGCAAGCTTGGCCGCCCCACGGCGAGCCTGTCTCCCGAGGCCTTGGAAGCGCTCACCTCCCATCCCTGGCCGGGCAACGTGCGCGAGCTGGAGAACGCCCTGGAGCGCGCCGTCATCCTCGCGGATGGCCCGGTGGTGACAGCGGGACTCCTGGCGCTGGAGCTGCCCGACACGGCGGACAGCTTCGGAGCGTCCACCGAGTCCGCCGACACGAGCCCTGCCGCCGCCGAGGAAGCCAGCTGCGCCTCACCGGACTCCATGGAGGAGTACTTCCGCCGCTTCGTCATGGAGCACCAGGAGCGCATGGGCGAGACGGAGCTGGCGAAGCGCCTGGGCATCAGCCGCAAGGCTTTGTGGGAGAAGCGCCAGAAGCTGGGAATCCCTCGCACGCGCGCCTGAGGCACGTCGCCCTCGCGCCTGTCCACTGCCCTCCAGTGCTGGAAGCCCGTCCGCCAGGGGCGCAGCCCCGGCACGGCGGAACGCCTGCCGCGCCCCATCGCTAGGATTTCCGCCAACACACCGCAGGGGGAGCTCATGGCAGACAGCGTGCCTGTGATTGGCAGTGGGGCTGGCAATCGCGCGGGGGAAGGCGTTGGCGTCATTCCTCGCGCGGAGTACGGGCGGATGGTGGTGCTCACCACGGTCATGCCCATGGCCGTCATCACCACGACGTGGTTCCTGCCGCCGGGATGGAACCTGCTCGGAACGGCAGCCATGCTCACCGGCTTCCTGCTGGTGTTGGGCAAGGCCATCGCGGGCGTGCCGCTGGCGCTGCTCATCAGTGAGCGCAACCTGATGAGCCTCTCCCGATTCCAGGCGCTCGTGTGGACCGTGGTGGTGATGGCGGGCTACCTGACGATGACACTCTCCCGCGTGAAGTCGGGCGCGCCCAACGCCGTGGGGGTCGACATCCCCCAGGAGCTCTGGATTGCCATGGGCATCTCCACCACGTCCCTGCTGGGCACACCGCTGGTGCTGGGCGGCAAGCGTGCGCGCAGCCCGGACGAGAAGCTGGTGCAGAACACCTCCGTCCAGCTCGCGGAGGCCCCCGCGGACATCGACGCTCACCGCCAGGGCGTGCTCTACGCCAACGCGAACATGACGGACGCGCGCATGGCGGACATGTTCCAGGGAGACGAAGTGGGCAACACCGCGCACATCGACCTGGCCAAGGTGCAGATGTTCTATTTCACGCTCATCGCCGCGGTGGGCTACTTCATGGACGTGGCCATGTCGGTGGCGCGCGGGACGACCCACGCGATGCCCGCCCTGTCGCAAGGCATGCTCGCCCTGCTGGCCATCAGCCATGGTGGATACCTGCTAGGAAAGACAGGCGACCACTCGAACTCCAAGCAGACCTGACGCCGCGCGCGAAGCGTTACGACGCAGCGCATGAAGCGTTACCACGGTAACGCGAACGTCACCTTCGGTAACGTCCTGACGCGCCGGGCCAACCTGCAACGTCTTGAATCTCCGAGCGCGGCGTGTTGGCAGACACGTTGCTCTGTGCTGGGGCATGCGCACTGCCCCCGCACGCATGCTGTCGTTCATGGCCGCGCTCGCGGTCCTGCTGTCAGCCACGCCGTCGAGCGCATTCAAGATTCCCATCAGCGAGGAGTCCTACCTCAACGTCGCCATCCTCCTGCAGCCGCAGCTCCAGCTTGTCGACGAAGGCGCGCCGTCCGGCGGCCCCAGCTCCGACATGTTCCTGCGGCGCACGCGCCTGCTCGTCTTCGGCCACGTCACCCAGAAGCTGTCGTTCTTCGCCGAGACGGACCAGCCCAACTTCGGCAAGAACGGCGACTGGAACGTCGCCTTCTTCATCCAGGACGCGTTCATCTCCTATGAGATGGCGGAGAAAGTCTGGATTGACGTGGGCATGCTGCTGCCACCGCTGACGCGCCATGTCCTCCAGGGCGCCGTCGCGTTGCAGGCAGTGGACTACCACTCCAGCCTGGTCCGCTGGGCACCTGGCGTGGGCAAGGTGTGGCGGGACATCGGCGTGCAGGTCCGCGGCTTCGCCGGCCCCTTGGGATTCCGGGCCGCCATCTTCAATGGCGTCAACGGAAAGACGACCCCGGAGGGCACCGTGCTCAACCCGGACGATTTGCCTCGCGTCACGGCGATGGCGCGCTGGAACTTCTTCACGCGCGAGGAGGACCTCTTCTTCCAAGGCATCTACTTCGCCTCCGAGCCGCGCTTGTCGGTGGGCATCGGCGCCGACTACCAGCCCCAGGCGGTGGCCACCGAATCCGGTCTCCATGACGCGTTGGGCACGGCCGCGGACGTATTCCTCGACGTGCCCCTGGCGAACGACCAGGAGTTCGTCTTCAACGCCACCCTCTTCCACTACCGCCAGGGCCTGGACAACCCGCAGAGCGGCACGGGCTTCTACGCGGAGACGGGCTGGCGCTTCGGCAAGTTCCAACCGCTCATCTCCGGCGAGTACTTCAACGCGCGCGTGGCCGGCCAGGACCTGCTCGCGCTCAAGCCCGGCTTCAACATCTGGTTCCAGAAGCACACGCTCAACCTCCGGACAGAGGTCGCCGTCGCGTGGACGGGCGACATCTCCCAGGCACGTGCCTCCGTCACGGGCACGAGCCAGCTGCAGCTCTTCTACTAACCCTCCTCCACTCCCAAGGAAGCCGACGATGGCCCAGACGCAGGACGCGCTCATTCCCACGAAGGACGCCTTCAGCCGCAAAGCCCACGTGAAGAGCCTGGAGGACTACCAGCGCCTCTACCAGCGCAGCATCCAGCAGCCCGAGGCCTTCTGGAGCGAGATGGCCGAACAGCTCACCTGGTTCCACAAGCCAGACGCCATCATGGACCTGAACGCGGAGCAGGTGGACTTCTCCTGGTTCGGCGGCGGCAAGCTCAACGCGGCCTACAACTGCATCGACCGGCACGCCACGGAGCGCCCCGGCAAGGTCGCCATCATCTGGGCGAAGAACGAGCCGGGCGAGTACGAATCCATCACCTACCGCGACCTCCAGCACCACGTGGGCCGCGTGGCCAACGTGCTGAAGGCGCACGGGGTGCGCAAGGGCGACCGCGTCTGTATCTACCTGCCCATGGTGCCGGAGCTGGCCTACACCATGCTCGCGTGCGCGCGCATCGGCGCGGTGCACTCCGTGGTCTTCGCCGGCTTCTCATCGGAGGCCCTGCGCGAACGGATTCTCGACTCCGGCGCCAAGGTGCTCATCACCGCCAACGAAGGGCCTCGCGGCCCGAAGTTCGTGCCCACCAAGGCCATCGCGGACGAGGCCGTGGAGGGCCTGTCCCTGGTGGAGTCCATCCTCGTGGTGCGCCGCACGGGCAAGGAAGTGCCCATGCTCGCCGGCCGCGACTACTGGCTGGACGCGGAGATGGCGAAGCACCGCGGCGTCTGTCCCGCGGAGTGGATGGACTCCGAGGATCCGCTCTTCATCCTCTACACCTCCGGCTCCACGGGGAAGCCCAAGGGCGTGCTGCACACCACCGGCGGCTATCTCGTCTACGCGGCCACCACGTTCCGCTACGTCTTCGACATCCAGCCGGAGGACGTCTACTTCTGCGCGGCGGACCTGGGCTGGGTCACCGGACACAGCTACATCCTCTACGGGCCGCTGATGAACGGCACCACCACGGTGATGTTCGAGTCCACGCCCACCTACCCGGACGCGGGGCGGCTGTGGCGCGTGGTGGACGACCTCGAGGCCACCATTCTCTACACCGCCCCCACCGCGCTGCGCTCGCTCATCAAGGAGGGTGACGCGTGGGTGAAGAAGTCCTCGCGCCAGTCGCTGCGCCTCCTGGGCAGCGTGGGCGAGCCCATCAACCCGGAGGTGTGGCGCTGGTACCACGACGTCGTGGGCGAAAGCCGCTGCCCGGTGGTGGACACGTGGTGGCAGACGGAGACGGGCGGCATCCTGATTGCCCCGCTGCCGGGAGCCACGCCCACCAAGCCGGGCTCCGCCACCCTGCCCTTCTTCGGCGTGGAGCCCGTGCTGGTGGACGACGAGGGCCGCGTCATCGAAGGCAACGGCGTCAGCGGCAACCTGTGTCTGGCGCGCTCGTGGCCGGGACAGGCCCGCACGCTGTACGGCCACCACCAGCGCTTCAAGGAGACGTACTACGCGCGCTTCCCCAACCTGTACTTCACCGGTGACGGGTGCCGCCGCGATGAGGACGGGTACTACTGGATTACCGGCCGCGTGGATGACGTGCTCAACGTCTCCGGGCACCGCCTGGGCACCGCCGAGGTGGAGAGCGCGCTGGTGGCCCATGAGGCCGTCGCCGAGGCCGCGGTGGTGGGCTTCCCGCACGACCTCAAGGGCACGGGCGTGTGCGCATTCGTCACGGTGAAGCCGGACTGGCAGGAGTCCGCCTCCGAGCAGATGGTGGGCGCGCTCAAGGAGCAGGTTCGGCATGTCATTGGCCCCATCGCCACGCCGGACCGGGTGGTGCTGGTCAACGGCCTGCCGAAGACCCGCTCCGGGAAGATTCTGCGCCGCATGCTCCGCAAGATTGCCTCGGGCGAGGTGGAGAACCTGGGTGACGCCAGCACCCTGGCGGACCCGTCGGTGCTCGACGAACTGCTCGCGAAGGCCACGCCCCCACAGGCGAAGCGCTGACCGGAGGAGACATCCCATGTCCACGAATCCGAATGAGGAAGCGCTGGAAGCGCTCGCGGCGGCGCGCTGGCGCGTGGCCGGCGTGCTCACCGTGACGACGCTGGTGGCGTACCTGGGCTTCATCCTGCTGGTGGCGTTCGACAAGCCGCTCATGGGGCAGCAGCTCGTCCCCGGCCTGTCCATTGGCATCCTGCTGGGCGCGCTGGTCATCGTCGCGGCCTGGGCGCTGACGGGCATCTACATGCTGTGGGCGAACGGGAAGTACGACCGCGCCCTGCACCAACTCCGCGGTGGGAAGTGAGGCAGGCATGAACACCGCAGAAACGACGACGCAGCTCGGCCAGCCGAACGCGACGGCCATCCTGTTCTTCCTCCTCTTCGTCGGCGTCACCCTGGCGATTACGTACTGGGCGGCGCGCAAGACGAAGACGACCTCGGAGTTCTTCGCCGCGGGCGGCGGCGTGAGCGCGGCGCAGAACGGCTTCGCGCTCGCGGGCGACTACATGAGCGCCGCCAGCTTCCTGGGCATCGCGGGCCTGGTGGCCACGTCCGGCTTCGACGGGCTCATCTACTCCGTGGGCTGGCTGGTGGGCTGGCCCGTGGTGACGTTCCTCATCGCCGAGCCCCTGCGCAACCTGGGCAAGTACACCTTCGCGGACGTGGTGGCCTACCGGCTGAAGCAGACGCCAGTGCGCCTGTCCGCGGCGGTGGGCACGCTCACCGTGGTCAGCTTCTACCTGATTGCGCAGATGGTGGGCGCCGGCAACCTCATCCACCTGCTGTTCGGCCTGTCCTACGAGATGGCGGTCGTCATCGTGGGCGCGGTGATGATTCTCTACGTGCTCTTCGGCGGGATGATTGCCACCACGTGGGTGCAGATCGTCAAGGCGGTGCTGCTGCTGGCGGGCGCCACGGGGCTCGCGGGCATGGTGCTGTCCAGGTTCGGCTTCAGCCCGCTGCGGCTCTTCAACGAAGCCGCCACCCAATACGGCGCGGAGGTGCTGGCACCTGGGAAGCTGGTGAACAACCCGCTGGAGGCCATCTCCCTGGGCGTGGCGCTGATGTTCGGCACCGCGGGCCTGCCGCACATCCTGATGCGCTTCTACACGGTGCCGGACGCGAAGGCGGCGCGCAGCAGCGTCTTCTACGCCACGGGGCTCATCGGCTACTTCTACCTGGTGACGTTCATCCTGGGCTTCGGCGCGTCCGTGCTGGTGGGCCGTCAGGCGATTACCGGCGTGGACAAGGGCGGCAACATGGCGGCGCCCATGCTCGCCGAAGTCGTGGGTGGCACGGGCTTCCTGGGCTTCATCTCCGCCGTCGCCTTCGCCACGATTCTGGCGGTGGTGGCCGGCCTGACGCTGTCCGGCGCGGCGGCGCTGTCCCATGACTTGTGGTCCAGCGTGGTGCGCAAGGGCCAGGCCCCCGAGGCGGAGCAGCTCAAGGTGGCCCGGCTGGCCAGCCTCTTCCTGGGCGTCCTGGCCATCATCCTGGGCGTGGCCTTCAAGGGGCAGAACGTGGCCTTCATGGTGGGGCTGGCCTTCGCCATCGCGGCGAGCGCCAACTTCCCGGCGCTGCTCCTGTCCATGGCCTGGAAGAAGTTCACCACGAATGGCGCGGTGGCCAGCATGCTGACGGGCGCCATCAGCTCGGTGCTCTTCATCTTCCTGTCCCCCACGGTGCAGGTGGACCTCCTGGGCAACACGTCCGCGCTGTTCCCCCTGCGCAACCCAGGCGTCATCACCATTCCCCTGGCCTTCATCGTGGGCGCGGCGGTGTCGCTGCTCTTCCCCGAGCACGAGTCCGCCGCCCGCTTCGCCGAGGTGAAGCACCGGATGCACGTGGGGGTGCCCCAGCCGGTTCCCGCGGTGGCCGCCGTGGCCTCGAAGCCCGCGGATGGGCCGCCCCGCCCCGCCGCCACGGGCAGCGAGGCCAAGGCCTGAGGACGGGCATTCCCCTGGGGCACGGGTCGCCTACACTGGGCCCGTGTCCAACGCCTCAGAGCAGGGCCCCACCGAGGGCCTCCGCGGTCGGTTGCACGAAATCATCTTCGAGGCGGAGACGCCCGCGGGCAGGGCATTCGACGTCGGCCTCCTGTGGGCCATCCTCTTCAGCATCATCGCGGTGATGCTGGAGAGCGTCGCCTCCGTGCGAGCCCGGTACGGGAGCGTGCTGCTCGGCGTCGAGTGGTTCTTCACGGGCCTGTTCACCCTGGAGTACCTGCTCCGGCTCTTCTCCGTCAGCAAGCCGCTGCGTTACGCCCGCAGCTTCTTCGGGCTGGTGGACTTGCTGGCGATCCTGCCCACCTTCCTGAGCGTGCTTCTCCCCGGGGCGCAATCCCTGCTGGTGATTCGGGTGCTGCGGCTGCTGCGCGTCTTCCGCGTGCTCAAGCTGACGCACCTGCTCGGACAGGCGGAGGTGCTGCTCACCGCGCTGCGCGCCAGCCGCCCGAAAATCATCGTCTTCCTGGGTACGGTGCTGACCATCGTCGTCATCATGGGCGCGCTGATGTACGTGGTGGAGGGCCAGGAAAACGGCTTCGACAGCATCCCCCGCGCCATGTACTGGGCCATCGTCACCGTGACGACGGTGGGCTTTGGCGACATCACGCCCAAGACAGTGCCGGGGCAGTTCATCGCCTCCATTCTGATGGTGATGGGCTACGGCATCATCGCGGTGCCCACGGGCATCGTCTCCGTGGAGCTGGCCGCCGCCACGCGGCACGCGGTGGACAACCGGGCATGCCCCGCCTGTGGCCAGCAGGGGCATGACTTGGATGCGCATTTCTGCAAGCACTGCGGCCACGGGCTCTAGGTCGCGAGCGCTCGCATCGTCCCCCGTACCGGCGGCCGGGCGCTTCCTGGGCCGGACGGAGGCAGAACGGACGTCCGTTTCCAGCCAATGCCCCTCATAGGGTGAAGCTTATCGACGGAGCCCTGGCTCTCGATGCCCTGGAGGCAACCATGCTCTTCCGCCAGCTCTTCGACACGACGTCGTCGACGTACACCTATCTGCTTGGGGACGAGGAGCGAGAAACGGCACTCCTCATCGACCCCGTCGCGGAGAAGCTCGACCGGGACCTCACGCTGCTGCGGGAGCTTGGCCTCTCCCTCACCCATGTGCTCGACACGCACGTGCACGCGGACCATGTCACTGCGTCTGGCCTGCTTCGGGCTCGCACGGGCGCCAAGGTGGTGGGTGGCATCGCCGGGGCACCCTGCGCTGACATCCACGTGAAGCATGGCGACACGCTGCGCGCCGGGACCTTCACGCTCCAGGTGCTCGCGACGCCGGGCCACACGGATGACAGCGTGAGCTACCTGCTGGGAGACCGTGTCTTCACCGGGGATGCCCTGCTCATCCGGGGCAATGGCAGGACAGACTTCCAGAATGGGAACGCCGGCACCCTGTATGACTCCATCACCCGAGTGCTGTTCGCGCTTCCCGATGAGACGCTCGTGTACCCGGCCCATGACTACAAAGGGCTGACGGTGACGACCATCGGCGAGGAGAAGCGACACAACCCACGCGTGGCCGGCCGGAGCCGCGACGGCTTCATCCAGCTCATGAACAACCTGGGCCTGCCGAAGCCCAAGCTCATCGACGTGGCGGTTCCCGCCAACCGCGCTTGTGGACTGACGGCACCGGTCCGCGCGCAAGGCAGCCTCACACATTGAGGTACAGGGAGGGGGGCGGCACCGGCTCAAGGCTTGCTGTTCGGAAATGTCGGGACATTTGTGGCGCGAAAACCCCCGACATTTCCGAACAGCAAGCTGCCCATCCGGCCCGGAGCCCGCGCAAGCACGCCACGACATCGACTCGCGAGCCTCTGGGAATCTTGGCGCACCTGTCACGTTCCTGGGCCCACCTGTCACAACACGGCAGCGAGCCCCACCCAGACATCACACAGGCCTGCGACTCCAGGGCAGGTCTGTTGATGCCAAACGCACAACTCGATGAAACATCCGCCAGAAAGCAGGCCCCCGACGTTCACTCCGCACCACGCTGGGTAGGATGCGGTTCCATGCCTCGCACCGCGCATAGGCCGCTGGAAGTGGATGAGGAGAAGCTCGTCCTTCAATTCCCCAGCCTGGACCGTAAGGCCGTGGGTGCGTTCTTCACGCCGGCACCGCTGGCGGAACGCACCCTCGCGCTCGCGCTCCAGCACGTAGGCGGAGGCCCCCTCACCGTTGTCGACCCCTCGTGCGGCGCGGGCGCCTTCCTCACCGCCGCTTCGCGGCTGCGGCCCGGCGTCCGGCTCTGTGGCCTCGAGTTGGACCCCGAGGTCGCCCGCCTCTGCCAGGCCCGCGTGCCCGAGGCCACTGTGCGCGCGGGAGACGCGCTGCGAGACGGACTGGAGCCCCTGCTCGCCACCATTCCGCCGGACCACCAGGAGCTGTGGGTGGGCAACCCGCCCTACAACGGCACCTCCTCCGTGCTGAAGGACCCGGGCACCTATGCGCGGCTGCGCGCCCTGCTCCCACTGGCGCTGATGCCTGGCACCAGCCTGCGAGACGACTTCGCCTTCTTCCTCCTGGTGGCCGCGCACCGGCTGGCCACCCGTCCCGGCGCGCTCGCCTTCATCATCCCCGCGAGCTTCCTCGACGCCTTCATGTACGCGCCGCTGCGCCAGTCGCTGCTGGAGACACTCTCCCTGCGCGAGGTGGTGGACCTGGGCCCCGGCGCCTTCGCGGGCACCCAGGTGCGGACCTGCATCACCGTGTGGAGTTCTCTCCCGGGCCCCCACCCCGCCCCGCGCTTCGAGCGGCGCGGCATCGGACAACACTTCACCCCCGAGCCCCCCGAGTGGCGGCTCGCCCCCACCGCGCCCGAGGCGTCCGCCCTGGATGCCCGCTGGAGAGAGCGTGGAGAGCCCCTGACGCGGCTCGTCCCCGTCAGCCTCCCCGGCGTGAAGACACGCTTCGACGAGCTGCTGGTGGACGCGGACCCGGAGCGGCTCCTCACCCGCGTGAAGGACTTCGCGGCCACGCCCGAAGAAGCCCTGCCCGAGTTCGCGAAGGCCCACGGCCTGCCCGAAGAGCTGCTGCCCAAGCTGCGCGCATTGAAGGCCGGTCCGCCGCTGGAGGTGGACGCCAGCTACATACGGCCCTTCTACCGCTACGGCGGCGCGCGCCACCGCGGCAGCGTGCCCCCCGAGGCCCGCGCCTACTGCTACCTGGACCGGCGGCTCGTCCCCCGCGGTGACCACCGGCTGCGCGGCCCCTACGACCCGCACCTGGGCGCGGTGAAGCTGCTCTTCAACGTGCGAGAGCTGCCCTTGTCGGCCGCGCTGCTGGAAGACGAAGGCTGCGTGCATGACCACCGCCACGCGCGCTTCGCCCCGCTCTACGTGCCGCAGCGCCTGCGCGACGAGGGGCTGGGCCTCACCCGGTCCGTGAAGACACGGGACGAACTGGGCCCGCTGGTGCCCAACCTCTCTCCCCGGGGCCTGGCATGGGCCGAACGCCTGGGCGGCCCCCTGCCCGCCTTCCAGGCCCTGGTCCGCTTCCTCAACGGGGCGGAAGTCCAAGGCATCTGGGCGCCCGCCTTTGGTGCCTCCCGCGTCGTGCCCGTGCCCCTCGCGGAGGAGTGAGCGCTACAGAGCAGATGGCTCGGATGCCCGCTTGCTTTCCCCTGCGGCGGGCACGAGCAACCGCTAGTGTCCACCTTCGCTCCGTAGCGCACGACCCCAGGAGGAAGACACACTCATGAAGATTCGAGCCCTGCTCACCGCCGCCGCACTGACCGCCGCCCTCCCCGCACTGGCTCAGGAGGGCGCGGGCACGCCGCCGCCAGCGGACAAGAAGACGCCGCCCAAGGGCCAGACGGCCAAGGCCCAGGTGAAGGACTCCGAGGGCAAGGACGTGGGCGAAATCACCCTCGAGCAGACCAAGCAAGGCATCCTCATCAAGGGCAAGCTGAGCAACCTGCCGCCGGGCCAGCACGCCTTCCACATCCATGAAGTGGGCAAGTGCGAGGGGCCCGCCTTCACCACGGCGGGCGGCCACTTCAACCCCAGCAAGAAGGCCCACGGCCTGCTGGCGCCCAAGGGCAAGCACCACGGCGACCTGCCCAACCTCTACGTGGCCCAGGACGGCACGGTGCAGTTCGACATTTTTTCGCAGAACGGCCTCACCGTGAAGTCGCTGTTCGACAAGGACGGCTCCGCGATGGTGGTGCACGCCAAGGAGGACGACTACCACACCGACCCGACGGGCGACGCGGGCGGCCGCATCGCCTGCGGCGTGGTGGAGAAGACCTAGCCCGCCCCGCGCGGGAAGCAACCCGGCCTCTCCCTCGCACAGGGAGAGGCCGCTGTCACACGTAGCCGAAGCGCCGGCGGGCGAACCACTCCGCGCCCAGCAGCGCGATGAGCGCCACCAGGTAGTACCAGCGGTCCCACAGCGGCTGGTCCCTGGCGCGGCCCACCTCCACCACCGGCGGGTCCAGCAGCGGCACATCCGGAAGGCCGTCCTGCGGCAGCGTGTATGACTTGCCGCCCGTCTCCTTCGCAATCTGCGCCATCAACTCCGGCCGCACGGACGCGTCCGACAGCTCGGGCCCCACGGCGCGCACGGCCACCGCGTCCTCGCCCTTGCCCAGGTCCGTCTCGCCCTTCTTCGCGGAGGCCAGCAGCTTGTAGGGCCCGGGCGCGGGGGGCTCGAACTCCAGCCGCACCACGCCGTCCGTCCCCGTGGTGCCCGTCTGCACCGCCACCGGCTTCTGCGTGGCGACGGAGAAGAGCTCCACCCGCACCTGCGCGTCCTGCGCCGGCTGGTAGTCCGCCATCCGCGCCTGCACCACGACGCCCACGGGCCGGCCCGGCTCCACGGACGGCGGGTCCGCCGTCACCTTCAGCGTCGTCAGGTCCGGGTCCCTCACCAGCCACCGCAGCGCGTTGCCCCAGAAGCGGTCATACGCGCGGCTGGGCGAGCCGTGCTTGTGCGCCGCGAAGGCCCAGTACCAGGAGGCGTCCGTGGCCATCACCAGCGAGCGGCCCCGGCCGTAGTCCCACACGGCCACCAGCGGCGCGTTCTTCCCGCCCACCGTCAGGTGCGGGTGGTCCAGCAGCACCGTGGCCCCCGGACGCGCCTGCGTCAGGTTGGCGCCAGGGATGGGCGGCAGCTCCGCCCACGCGGCCTCCGTGCTGGCGGCGCCCATGCCAATGCCCGTCACCGGGTGGCGCAGGCCCTCGGGCGTCAGGCGCGGCTTGAAGGCGTCCAGGTTGGCGGGGCCCGCGGCCGCCACAGGCAGCGCCTCCATCAGCGTGGGCATGGTGGCGCGGCCTTCGCCCAGCACACTGTCGCCGCCAATCATCACGAAGGCGCCGCCGTTGTGGACGTAGCGCTCCAGGTTGCGCTCGTACTCGGCGATGGAGAGCGACGGGTCCGCGTGCCCGAAGTTCTGGAAGATGACGACGTCGAAGGTGTCCAGCTTCGTGTCGAAAATCTCCTCCATGGGGAACGGGATGAGGGACAGCTCGCGCTGGTCGTTCACCACGCCCGGGTCGTCCGACAGCGTGCGCAGGATGTAGAAGGACACCAGGTCCACGTTGGCGTCCTGGCGCAAGAGGCCACGCAGGTAGCGCTCGTCCCAGGAGGGCCGTCCCACCACCAGCAGCACGCGCACGCGGTCCCGAATCACCTTCAGCGTGAAGGAGCGCGTGTTGTTGTCCGCCACGGCCTCGCCCGGGAAGGTGGGCACCGTCACGGTGTAGACGAAGCGCCCCGTCTGGTCCGGGGTGAAGGTGAAGGCCACGGGCTTCACGTCGTCCGCGGACTCCATCCGCACCACCTTGCTGGCGACCGTCTTGCCTTCCTGACTCAGCACCACGGGGATGTCCTGCCCCGCGAAGCCGCGGCCGTGAATCTCCACCTCCACGGTGAGCGAGTTGCGCACGAAGGCGAAGTCATCCACCTTCAGCCCCTCCACGGCGACATCCCTCAGCGTCTCCTGCCCCACGGTGAAGGTGGAGACGGGGACGTTCAGGTCCGCCAGCGCCGCGCGCGCCCGGCCCACCACGCCCGCCTTGAGCTCGGTGTTGTCCGCGCCGTCGCTGAACAGCAGCACCCCGGACAGCTTGCGCGAGCCCTGCCCCGCCCCCGCCGCGGCGCGCACCGCCGAGAGCAGGTCCGTGGTGCCCGCGCGCGCGGGCGTCATCAGCGTCTCCGGCGTCGCCGGCGCCAGCTCCGGGTCGAAGCCGTACAGCTCCACCGTGAAGCGGTCCTGAAGCTCCGCCAGGCGCGGCGCGGCCCGTTCCAGGAACGCGGCCACTTCCTCGGAGCGAGAGCGTCCGCCCACCTCCGCGGGGAAGCTCATGGACGCGGAGCGGTCCACCAGCACCGCGACGCGGTTCTTCATGCGCGCCACCTGCAGGTGACGGATGCCGGGCTCCAGCAGGAAGAAGAGCGCGGCCACGCCGGCGCCGACACGCAGGGCCCAGAGCAGGACCCGGCGCCCGCGCGAGGGCTCCCGGCGCACGCCCCAGGCGGCCAGCGCCACGCCCAGCACCAACCCCAGGGCGAGCAGGACCAGCGCCCACGGTGGCAATGGCGAGAGGGTGACGAGCTTCCAGGCGTTGAACGTGGGGGAATTCATCCAGGCTTTCGGCGGAGGGCCGGGGCTTCAGCGCCGCTTGTTGAGGATGAGCGGCAGGTGGACGGCATCGTCCTTGTAGTCCAGGCAGAGGGCATACATGCACACGTTGATGCCCAGCCGTACCGCCAGCTCGCGCTGGGGCTCGCCACCCGGCGAGACGTCGAACTCGTAGTCACCCGACTCGTTGCGGCTCCATGCCCCGGCCAAGTCGTTCTGCGAGTACAGCACCGCGGCGCGCTTGCCCAGGTTGCAGCCCATCAACTGAGGCTTGTTGAGCACCCGCCCTGGCGCCGCGTCCAGCAGGAAGAAGGACTTGAACACCACGTGCTTCGACGGCACCTCGGCCAGCGGGCTCTGCGGCAGCACCCGCGCCATCTCCCGGCGGAAGGACGCGTCGAAGCCGGCCCCGTCGCTGGCGTCGTTGGCGTCCGCGAGCATGAAGCCGCCGTACGTCAGGTAGCGGCGCAGGTTGGCCACCTCCGCCTCCTCCAGCGGGGGAAACTCTCCCTCGCCGCCGAAGTAGAGGAACGGGTATTCGAAGAGGTCCGGTGAACTGAGCGGAAACGGGCGCGCGTCCGGCACGACCTCCACGGAGGTGCGGCGCTGGAGCTCCCAGGTGATGCGGCGCAGCCCGGACAGCCGTGTATCCCAGCGGCCCTTGTGACGGGCCACGGCGGGGATGAAGCGGTTCTTCTCACCGAAGGCATGCGCCCGCCGCGCCAGCAGTGGGGCGAGCGCGGCGGTGCCGAGCAGGAGGTTTCGACGGGTCAGACGCCGCGCGGACATAGGGCGTATCTATATACCGTCGACGGGTATGCGCATTCCCCGGTATAGAACGGCGTCATGGCGAAAGGCGGACAGACGCCCCCGGCGCCCGGCTCGGCGGAGACCCATGCCGCCTGGGCCCGGAAGGAGGCGGGCGACGTGGCGGGGGCGCGGCGCGACGCCGAGCGAATCCTCGCGGGCAGCCCGTCCGCCGAGGACCGCGCGGAGGCGGAGGAGCTGCTGCGGCGCACCACCACCCCGCGCGCCCTGTACGGCTTCGCCCTGCTCGCCGCCACCGTCTTCGTGCTCCTGCTCGTACTCGCAATCGTCCGATACGCGTAAGCTTCGGCGGACCGCATCAAGGAGAATCTGCCATGGAAGGCCTCCTCCAGGCCCTCGGGGCTTACCAGACGTTCAATCCGACCGGCTGGGTGGCCGTCTACCGGATGCTGCCCATGTGGGCCGGCATCGTGTGCTGTGTCGCTGGCGTGACGTTGCTCGTCGCCGGTGGGGGCAAGCTGTTCCGCGTGCTCGCGGGCCCCATCGGCGCGGTGCTGGGCCTGCTGTGGACGCCCGTGCTCGTCATGAAGCTGGGCCTGCCGGACGTGGCGAAGATGGCCACCATCGCCGCCGCGGTGCTGATGGCGCTGGGTTTCCTGCTCCCCACGGCCATCACCTTCCTGGGCGTGGGGGTGCCGCTGGGGCTGCTGGCCGGGCAGATCGCCGGGCAGCAGGACTTCCTGCTGGGCTTCGCGCCGGGCTTCATCATCGGCGGGCTGGTGGGCGCGATGCTGCAACGCCCGGTGGCCGTGCTGGTGGCCTCCGCGGTGGGTGCGTGGATGTTCGTCATCGGCGCGCTCGCGGCGCTCCACCAGGTGGGCGGCGTGGTGCAGGCGGTGGCCAGCAAGCCCTGGGGCGTCATCATCGCCGCGGGCCTCTTCGCCGTGGCCGGCGCGGTGTACCAGCTGGCCGTCCGGCCCTCACCCGAGGAGGCGGACAAACTTCGCGCGGAGCGTGAGCGGCTCAAGGTGCGGCAGGCGGAGCAACATGCGCTCGAAAAACGGTGGGGGGTCAAGTAGCCCCCAGAGACTGGTGGCCGTGCTTTACGTCCCCCTGCCCGGGGCGTAGATTCCGCCGCCTTTCCCCCCCGGAAGGATTGATGGGTCAGGCCAGGCGTCAGGAGAAGCAGCACGAGTCCCCCACGGAGTCCGCTCCCCGGCAGGAGCCTCCCGCGAGCACCGCGTGGGTGAAGCCGACGGGACTGACTCGCAAGGGGTGGGCCGTGCTCGTCGGCCTCATCCTCGTCATCCAGTACCCGCTCATCCACTACGCGCTGCTGCGCGGACAGGCGGAGGTGACGGCGAAGCTGCCCTACACGCAGGACTTCTCCGACCCGGGCGTGGTGGAGCGCGACTTCTTCTCCACGGGTGGCTACTGGCGCGTGCTGCAGGGCGAGCTGCTCGCCCCCGGCGTGAAGAACAACCCGCTGTGGCTGCAGGCCCCGCTGCCGGATGACGTCGCCGTGGAATTCGACGTTCGGTCGGAGCTGCCCGCCGGTGACATCCGGGTGGAGCTCTTTGGCAACGGCGTGGACCCGGCCTCCGGGTACGTGCTGGTGCAGGGCGGCTGGAACAACGCCATGTCCGTCATCGGCCGGCGCGACATGAACGCGCCCTCCCTGGACGCCCTCCGGCGCCGCGCCGCTCGCGGAGGCAAGGAGAACGTGGACCTGAAGGCCAGCGGCTTCTTCAAGGAGAACACCAAGGTCCGGGTGGAGCTGCGAGGCCAGCCGGTGCAGGCGGGCCGCACGTATCACTGGCGCATCGAGCGCCGGGGCTCGCTGCTGCGCTGGTTCGTCGACGGCGAGCTGATGCTGGAGCTGGACGACCCCTTCCCGCTCAAGGGCCCCGGGCAGGACCGGCTGGGCCTGTCCGGCTTCGAGTCCCAGATTTTCTACGACAACCTGCGGGTGGACACGCCGGACCGGCTGCCCTTCACGGCGGCGCCGCGCGCGCCCACGCCGCCCCCCGGCCCCTACGCGGACGACTTCAACCGCGACACGCTGGGTGACGCGTGGAACGCCACCAACCCCTCCGCGGTGAAGCTGGTGGACGGGGCGCTGGTGGTGGAGCTGATGCACAACCGGCCGGTGTGGCTGAAGCAGCCCATCCCCACCAACGCCACCATTGAATTCGACGCCTGGACGGACAACCCGGAGGGCGACATCAAGGTGGAGGTGTGGGGTGACGGGCGCTCGTTCTACGCGGGCGACCTGCGGCTGCAGTACACCGCCACCGGGTACGTCATCATCTTCGGTGGCTGGCGCAACACCCAGTCCGCCATCGCCCGGCAGAACGAGCACGCGAATGACCGGGCGGTGCGCGACGGCGCCGCGGTGGTGCCCGGCAAGCGCCACCACATCAAGATTACCCGCAACGGCGGCACCCTGGCGTGGGAGCTGGATGGCCAGCCCTACCTGACGCTCAAGGACCCCGTCCCGCTGGAGGGCCCACGCAATCAGTACTTCGGCTTCTCCGGTTGGAAGAACCGGGTTCACTTCGACAACTTGAAGATTCAGCCGCTCGCCCCCTAGCGGCGAAGGACAATCACACGTGCGCAGAGTAGGCATCTTCGGCTGGGGCGTGGTCGCCCCCCGGTCCAGGAACATCGAGGCGTTCGAGCGCAACCTCTCGTCGTCCGAAAGCTGGCTGTCCCCCTTCAACGGCTTCGGCCCCGACAACTTCCTCGTCGGCATGCCGGAGTTCGACCTGGCCGACTACAAGCCGTGGATTGACGCGCGCTTCCCGGGCAGCCGCTTCTCGCAGCTCGAGCGGAAGATGGGTCAGCCGACCCAGTTCGCCATTGGCGCCTTCATCCAGTCCCTGGCGCAGAACCCGGGCCTGGAGCAGGAGCTGCAAGCGCTGGGGCCCCGCGCGCATGTCTACGTGGGCACCGGCCTGGGCGACCTGCCCACCATCCGCTCCATCTCCCTGGACCTGTACCGCGCGCAGCGCCGGTGGGACCGCTTCTGGTCCGCGCCGGAGCGCAACGGCGCCCTGCGGAAGTGGCGTGAGACGCAGGAGGCACTGCCCGGCCTTCCGCCGGAGCCGTCCACGGTGGACGAGGCCACGCGCGACGAGGCCGAGGACGCGTGGTGGCACTTCTGGGCGGGCCGCTCGCCGGAGCTGCGCGAGTACCTGGACGAACTGCGCGAAATCGAAGCCATTGGCGTGCCCGAGGATGGCGACGTGGAGTCCGCCAAGCTGGCCGTCATCAAGGAGAAGCGCACGCGCAACGCCCGGCTCCAGAAGAAGTGGATGTCGCCGGAGCCGCCGTGGAACGCCGTGTCCTCCAACGTGCTGTGGAACATCCACAACACGCCGGCCTCGCAGATTTCGATGATGGGCCGCATCACCGGCATGACGTTCGCCCCGGTGGCCGCGTGCTCGTCGTTCGGCTACGGCCTGCGGCTGGCCATCAACGCGATTCAACTGGGCCAGGCGAAGGCCGTCGTCATGGGCATGACGGACCCGCCGCCGATGCCGCTCACGGTGGGCGGCTTCTACAACGCCCGCGTCATCTCCGCGGACGCCGCCGTCTCCAAGCCCCTCACCGCGCTGCGCGGTACGCACATCGCGGGCGGCTCGGTGGTGTGGGTGCTGGGTGACTTGGAGCACTTCACGGCCAAGGGCTTCAAGCCGCTGGGCATGGAGCCCATCGCGGTGGGCGTCACCGCGGACGCCGACCACATCATCACCCCGTCCAAGGAAGGCCCCACGCTGGCCATCCGCGAGGCCCTGGCCGCGGCCGGCTGCGCCCCGGAGGACGTGGGGAGCTGGGACCTGCACGCCACCGCCACCCCGGGTGACTACCTGGAGGTCCAGAACCTGCGCGACGTGCTGCCCGAGCAGGTGCTGATTACGGCGCGCAAGGGCACCTTCGGCCACGGCATGTCCGCCGGCGGCGGCTGGGAGCTGACGGCGCAGTACCTGGGCTACGGCCAGGGCAAGGTGTTCCCCACGCCGCTGAAGGAAGCGGAGCTCAACAAGCAGATTTCCCACGTGCACGGCCGCTTCGTCTTCGACGAAGCCGTCGAGGCGCCCGCGGGCTGCGCGGGCAAGCTGTCCATGGGCGTGGGCGGCATCAACGCCTGCGTCATCTCCCGCCCCTGGTCGAAGTAGGGGCGGGGTCCAAGCGCGGGACTCAGGGGTGTGCGGCCAGCGCGTCCGCGTCGAAGCGCGCGGCCGCCTCCGGGTCACTGCGGCGGAGAATCTCCAGCTCGATTTCCAGGTCCCGGAAGTAGTTCTGCCGGGTGGGCAGGACGCCGCTGGCCTGGCTGTCGTGGACGGCCTGGGCGTAGTCCTCGTCCGTCTTGATTTCCTTGTCCACGTAACCGACGCCAATGGACTGGGTGACGCGGTCTCCGCGCATCACCCGCAGGGCCGTGCCGCCGCCGGTGAGCACGATGCCCTGCACCAGGAAGCGAGACGCCGTGCCGGGGCCCAGGCTGCCTCCGCCGGAGTCCAGCCACTCCGTCTCCAGGACGTAGCGGCCTGGCATCTCCTTCCAGGAGTAACCGTGGCCCCGCAGCACCTCCTGGACGTGGGGCCACAGCTGCGCCAGCTCCTGGCGGTAGACGTGGTTGGCCGCCTTGTCGCGCACGTAGTTCTTGCGCAGCGAGCTGGAACAACCCGTCAGCGTCAGCAACGTGGCGACGACGAGACAGACTCCCGCGAGGCGGGTGGAGCGGTGCATGAGGGGGCTCCTGAGGGTGCGAGGAGAACGGCCGGGCGCCCCCCAGCATATCGCCAGTGCGCGGCCGGCTGCCTCGCCCCCTCCCCCCGCCGTCAGGCCTTGGGACTGGCCACCAGGTCGAAGTCCGGGATGTGTTCACGCATGAATTCACGCATCCGGTTGATGAGGGCCGCCTCGATTTGCCGGGCCCGCTCCCGGCTGACGCCGTACTTGTCGCCGATGTCCTGGAGCGTCAGGGGCTCGTCGGAGACGAGGCGGCTCTCGAAGATGAAGCGCTCCTTGCCCTCCAGCGTCCGGGCGAACTCGGACAGCTTCTCCCGGAAGAGGGCCTTGAGCTGCTCGGCGCCCAGGCGCTCGTCCGCCGGCATCGTGTTGGATGGCAGGTAGCGGTCCGCCCGGGTGGTCCGCGAGTCGTCGTCATTGCCCAGGGGCGCGTCGATGGACATCTCGTCGTGCCCCAGCCGCTGGTCCATCTCCACCACGTCCTGCTCGGTGACGTTCAACCGCTCGGCGAGCAGCTTGGGGCTGGCCTCGAAGCCCTGGGCGACGAGCTTCTCCTGCTCCTGGCGCAGCTTGAAGAAGAGCTTCCGCTGGGCCTCGGTGGTCCCCAGCTTCACCATCTTCCAGTTATCCATGATGTAGCGGAGGATGTACGCGCGAATCCACCAGGCGGCGTAGCTGCTCAGCTTCACGCCGCGCTCGGGGTCGTACTTCTTCACCGCCTGCATCAACCCGATGTTTCCCTCCTGGACCAGGTCCAGCAGGGACAGCGGGTTGCGGTGGTACTCGTGGGCCAGCTTGACGACGAGGCGCAGGTTGGACGCCACCAGCCGGTAGGCGGCGTTCACATCCCCGGATTCCTTGTAGTGCCGGGCCAGCTGGAGCTCTTCCTCCCGCGTCAGGAGCGGATGGCGCTGCACCTCGGCCATGTAGGCCTGGAGGGGGTCCCTGGGCGTGAGCCCCGTCTCCGCCGAGCGGATGAGCGCCCGGGGGGGCGCCACGGGGGTGTCCAGCTCGGCCTCCGGTTCGACCTCCGCCAGCTCCGCCGCGTCCGGCTCCAGTGAATCCGGGTCCGTTTGAGCCTCGACCTCCGCCCCCTCCACCTCGGCGTCCACGATGTCGCCAGCCCCGGGCGAGGCCGGCCGTTTCACGCGGGGTCGGGGGGACGTACCTTTGGTTCTTTTCCTCCCATTCGCCATGGGGGCTCCATACAGCAAAGTGCCGCGATTGTTGCCACAGGGTAATGCAGGGGCTATGCCCATGCCTGATGAGCGACATCCAAGAGCCAAACGCGCCGGGGAGTCCGGCGCCTGACGAAGCCCCGACACGTCCCGCCGAGTACATCGCGGACATCGGCTTCGACGACATGAACCTGTCAGAGCCCATCCGCCTCGCCCTGGCGGAGCGCGGTTATACCAACCCCACCCCTGTCCAGGCCCGCGCCTTCCGGCCCGCCATGGAGGGAAAAGACCTCATCGTTCGCAGCAAGACGGGCACCGGCAAGACGGCCGCGTTCGGCCTGCCCCTGCTCGAGAAGATTCCCGCCGACGAGCGCCGCGTCCGAGCGCTCATCCTCTGCCCCACCCGCGAGCTGGCCCTCCAGGTGGCGGACGAGCTGAAGATGCTCGCCAAGCACAAGGGCCTGAAAATCGCGGCCATCTACGGCGGCGCCTCCATGAAGCAGCAGGAGGACGCGCTGGAGGAAGGCACCCCCATCATCGTCGGCACGCCGGGACGCGTGTTCGACCACATCAACCGCGGCAACCTGAAGCTCGACGCGTGTGACCACGCCGTCCTGGATGAAGCGGATGAGATGCTGAACCAGGGCTTCTACGAGGAAGTCACGCGCATCCTCGACCGCCTTCCCAAGACGCGCCAGGTGCTGCTCTTCAGCGCCACCGTCCCCACGGACATCCAGAACCTCATCGCGCGCTACACGACGAACGCGGAGACGCTGCTGCTGTCGGGCGACGTCTTCACGGTGGAGCACATCCACCACATCCGCTACGACGTGTCGGACGCCTTCCCCAAGCCGCGCAACCTCATCTACGTGCTGGAGAAGGAGGAGCCGCAGAACGCCATCATCTTCTGCAACACGCGGGATGACACGGCGCTGGTGACGGCGGTGCTCAACCGCAACGGCTTCGACGCGGAGCTGCTCAATGGCGACCTGCCGCAGAAGGAGCGCGAGCGGGTCATGGGCAAGGTGAAGCGCGGCGAGGTGGCCTTCATGGTCGCCACGGACATCGCGGCGCGCGGCATCGACATCTCCGGCCTGGAGTACGTCATCAACTACTCGCTGCCGGAGGACCCGGCGGTGTACCTGCACCGCGTGGGCCGCACCGGCCGCATCGGCAACAAGGGCACCGCCATCAACCTCTTCTCCGGGCGCGAGCTGGCCACGTACACCTCGCTGGAGAAGAAGTACGGCATCAAGTTCGACAAGCGCGAGATGCCGGCCCCGGAAGAGGCCATGCGCCTGTGGACGGAGCGCCACGTGCGCGAAATCCAGGAGGCCGCGGGCGGCTCCGTCTTCGAGGGCTTCCTGCCGCTGGCCGCGCAGCTCAAGCCCCGCGCGGACGCCGACGACCTCATCGCCTTCCTGCTGAAGTACTTCTTCAGCCACCTGCGCATGGAGAAGGCCGCCGCGGCGATGGCGGCGGAAGGCCGTGAGCCTCCGAAGGAGCGCAAGGTCGAGAGCCGCGAGGGCGGCCGGCGTGAGCGCGGCGAGCGGAAGGAGCGTGGCGAGCGCCGCGACCGGGAGCGCGACGACCGGCGCGAGAAGCGCGGCGAGTCCTCCGAGCGCGAGCGCGAGCGCCGGCCCCGCCGGGACGACGCGCGGCGCGAGCGCGGCGGTGAGAGTGGCCGCGGCGCGGCGGCGCTGGAGGCCGGTCCGGGCGAGGCGAAGCTGTGGGTGAACCTGGGGACCGCGGATGGCCTGGGGCCGGGCAGCATCGCCACGGCGCTGGAAGACGCGGGCGCCCCGGTGGGCAAGGTCGTGCGCGCCGAGCTGCGCCCCACCTTCGCCTATGTCTTCGTGGCGGAGGAGGACGCCGCCGCCTTCGAGACCATCAACGGCAAGCAGCACGGCACCAAGACGCTGCGCGTGGAGAAGAGCAAGCCGCGCACGGAGCGTGACGCCACGCCCCGCCCGCCCCCGTCCCCGGACGCGGGCCCCGGCGAGGCGAAGCTGTGGATCAACCTGGGCATGGACGACGGCATGGACGAGGCGAAGCTGCCCGCCGCGCTGGAGGCCGCGGGCGCTCCGGCCGGCAAGGTGCTGCGCACCCTGCTGCGCCCCACCTACGGCTACGCCTACGTGGCCGAGGAGGACGCGCCCGGCTTCGAGACCGTCAACGGCAAGCTCCATGGAGAAAAGGCGCTGAAGGTGGAGCGGCACCGTCCGCGCGGCCAGCGCCCGGAGCGCCGTCCTCGCACGGAGGCCCTGCCGGAGGTTCCCGGCCAGACGCGCCTGTGGGTGGGTCTGGGCAAGCAGGACGGGCTGGACGAGGCGGGCGTCGCCGCCGCGCTGGAGGCCGCGGGCGCTCCGGCCGGCAAGGTGCTGCGCACGGACCTGCGCCCCACCTACGCGTATGTCTTCGTCGCCGACGAGGACGTGGCGGCCTTCGAAGCCACGCACGGAAAGCCCCACGGCGAGCGCACGCTCAAGGTGGAGCAGGCCAAGCGGAAGTAGTCCCTCAGGTGCCGCCAGTCCCTGGACTGGCGGCCTTCCGGCGCCGCTCGCGGTGGTAATGGGCGGCGCACAGACCCCGGGCGAGCACGGGCTTCTCACAGCCGGGCTCGCCGCAGCGGGCGGGCTCCGGCCGGACGGCCTGGAGGTCCTCCGTTGCCCGCGCGGGCTCGTTGAACATCACCTCCGCCACCGACAGCAACCGGTCCACGTCCACGCGGGCCAGGCCGCGCCCCCGGACGAAGGCCTCCAGCCGGTGGACACCCGCGTCCTGCGTGTCCTCCAGCCGCAAGAGTTCCCACAGCGGGAGCTGGAGCGCGGCGGCCACCTGGAGCAGCGTCTCGTAGCTGGGGCTGCGCTCGCCTCGCTCCAGCAGGGACGCGAAGGACACGGAGATGCCGCAGCGGGCGGCGAAGTCCTCCTGGGTGAGTCCCCGCCGCTCCCGCAGTGTCCGGATGCGCCGGGCCAGTCCCTGGAGGTGTCCACTCACGGTGGAAGCGTCCGACGGTTCGGGCGGCATGGCAGTTTCCTATGGTAGCGCACCCCTTCTGTTAAGGTCTCGCGCGCCGCCATCCAGGAGCTTGCCGACACATGAGCGCCGTCGAGGGTACCAACTACTACTTCCGCAAAGCCGCGCGGATCATGGACGTAGGCACCCCCATCGAAACGCTGCTCGCCACGCCCCTGCGCGAGGTGAAGGTCCAGGTCTCCATCGAGATGGACTCCGGCGAGATTCGCACCTTCCTCGGCTACCGGATTCAGCACGACAACAGCCGCGGCCCCATGAAGGGCGGCCTGCGCTACCACCCGATGCTGGACCAGGACGAGTGCGCGTCGCTCGCCTCGCTGATGACGTGGAAGACGGCCGTGGTGAATGTCCCCTATGGCGGCGCCAAGGGCGGCATCGCCTGCGACCCGTCCCAGCTGAGCATCAAGGAGCTGGAGCGCCTCACCCGGAAGTACGTGGACCAGGTGCAGGACGTCATCGGCCCCACGCGCGACATCCCCGCCCCCGACGTCAACACCAACCCCCAGGTGATGGCGTGGATCATGGACCAGTATTCGCGCTACCACGGCCACTCTCCCGCGGTGGTGACGGGCAAGCCGCTGGAGCTCTACGGCTCCAAGGGCCGCGAGGCCGCCACCGGCCGCGGGCTGCTCTATGTAGCGCGTGAAATCCTGCGCGACCTGGGCCTGCCGGTGAAGGGCACGCGCTTCGCGCTCCAAGGCTTCGGCAACGTGGGCGGCCACACCGCGCAGCTCCTCTGGGAGGACGGCGGCGTGGTGGTGGCCGTGGCGGACGCGCTGGGCGGCGTTCGCAACCCGCAGGGCCTGGACATCCCCTCCCTCTTCGAGCACGTGAAGCGCACCGGCACGGTGACGGGCTTCAGCGGGGGTGCTTCGTGCAGCAACGATGACGTGCTGGGCGCGGACTGTGAGGTCCTCATCCCCGCGGCGCTGGGCCATGTGCTCACCCGGGAGAATGCCCACGCGGTGCGTGCCAAGCTCATCATCGAAGGCGCCAACGGCCCCACCCAGCCGGAGGCCGACGAAATCTTCGAGAAGCGCGGCATCTTCGTGGTGCCGGACGTGCTCGCCAGCGCCGGCGGCGTGACGGTGAGCTACTTCGAGTGGGTGCAGAACCTCCAGCACCTGTCGTGGGAGGAGGACCGCGTCAACGCGGAGCTGGAGAAGTCCATGAAGGAGGCCTACGAGCGCGTGGCGCAGGTGGCGCGCTCCCGGAAGGTCTCCATGCGGACGGCCGCGTACATCCTGGCGATTGGCCGGGTGGGCAAGGCCACCGTGCTGCGCGGCATCTGACGCGGCCCGCCGTGTCACGCGCTGGACGTAGCGCGGCGCGGCAGGCAGCCGGCGGAGCACGCTCCTTCCTCGTGTCTCTTCCGCCCGGGGCGCGCTTCCGATAGAGGCGCGCACATGGTCACCCTCGAAGACATCCAGGCCGCGCGCGAGCGCCTTCGCTCGGCCATCCGCCCCACGCCGTGCCCGCAGTCGGACTACTACACGGAGCGGACGGAGTGCGCCGCGGTGTTCTTCAAGCTGGAGAACCTCCAGCGCACCGGGGCCTTCAAGGAGCGCGGCGCCCTCAACAAGCTGCTGACGCTGACCGAGGACGAGCGGCGCCGGGGCGTCATCGCCGCGTCCGCCGGAAACCACGCGCAGGGAGTGGCGTACCACGCGCGTCGGCTGGGCGTGAGCGCCACCATCGTCATGCCGGAGCGCACCCCGCTCATCAAGGTGTCGCGCACGCGGGATGACTACGGCGCGCGCGTGGTGCTCAAGGGCACCAACTACGACGAGGCCTACGCGGAGGCGCTGCGCATCCAGAAGGCGGAGGACCGCGTCTTCATCCACCCCTTCAATGACCCACACGTCATCGCCGGCCAGGGCACCATCGGCCTGGAGCTGCTGGAGCAGTGCCCCGACCTGGAGGTGGTGCTCGTCCCCATTGGCGGTGGCGGGCTCATCTCCGGCATCGCGTGCGCGCTGAAGGAGACGCGCCCTGACATCCGCGTGGTGGGCGTGCAGGCGGAGACCATCGCCAGCATGAAGGCGTCGGTGGAGGCGGGCGAGCGCGTGCTGCTGGCCGCTGCGGGCACCACCATCGCGGACGGCATCGCCGTCAAGCGCGTGGGCGACCTCACCTTCCCCATGGTGCAGAAGTACGTGGACGAGGTGGTGGCCGTGGACGAGGAGGAGATTGCCGCCGCCATCCTCACCCTCCTGGAGCAGGAGAAGAGCGTGGTGGAGGGCGCCGGCGCGGTGGGTCTGGCGGCGCTGCTCAGCGGTGACGTTCCCGCCGCGAGGGGCCGGCGCACCGCCATCATCTTGAGCGGTGGCAACATCGACATGAACGTCATCAGCCGCATCATCGAGCGCGGTCTGGTGAAGGCCGGCCGTCTGGTGCAGTTGGAGGTCCGGCTGCCGGACCGGCCCGGAATGCTGGCGAAGCTCACCACGCAGGTGGCCGACCTGCGCGCCAATGTCGTGGAGATCCACCACGAGCGCGCCTTCTCCAAGGCGGGTCTGGGCGAGGCCATGGTGGAGGTGACGCTGGAGACCACCGGGCCCGCGCAAATCGAGGAGCTGGAGCGCGCGCTCCACCGGCTGGGCTGGCAGGTGGCCCGCAAGTAACACCCCATGCGGGGGCAGGGCCTTGCGCCCGTGCGCCCGTGTCCGGCGATACTCAGGGCATGAGCCCCGCCGCCCTGCTCTCCGCCCTGCTACTGACCGCCGCCCCTTCTTCTCCCGGACAGAAGGCGAAGTCGCTCGCCGCCAGCCGCGCCTGGGAGGAGCTCTATCTGGCCTTCTCGGCCGGAGAGGCGTCGGACGTGCCCACCCCGCAGCGGAGCACCGTCGCCACGGCGCTCCAGAAGGGCTGCGAGGCGCTGAAGGACGAGGACCCGGTGATGGCGTACTCACTGGGCGAGCGGGCCACCGTCTACGAGGAGTCCGCGGGCGCGCTGCGGTGCCTGGCCCGGGCCGCGCGGAAGACGGACCAGCGGGCCACCGCGGAAGCCGCCCTGCGCAAGGGGCTGGCCCAGTACCCCAAGGACGGCGCCTTCGGCCTGGAGCTGGGGCGGCTGCTGATGGAGGAACAGGACGCGGTGGGCGCCGTGGCGGCGCTGGAGAAGGTGCCGGCGAAGTCGAAGGAGGCCGCGGAAGCGAAGCGGCTGCTCGTGCAGGCCCGCGCCAAGACGACGGAGGAGACCGCCGCGCGGCGGGAGGCGGAGCGCCTGGAGCTGCGGATGAATGGCGCCACGAGCGGGCGGCCCACCGTCATGGTCGAAACCCAGCCCGCGGTGGCCGGCCAGGGACGGGGCAACACGCGCTCGGCCAGCCTCAACTACGAGTCGGGCACCGGCGCGGACGGCATGCGGACGCGCTCCAACAGCCGCTTCGTCATCCGGTACTTCAACAACGATCGCGACTTCGGCCAACGCGCGGAGTACGAGGGCCGCATCGTCGCCGCGCTGGACGAGGCCTACGACTTCACCCGCAGCATGCTGGGCGAGGTGCGCCACGCGCCGGTGGACATCATCCTGTACACCCTCGCGGAGTTCCAGACGCACTTCGGCGCGGCGCGGGCGCGAGCCGTCGCCGGGCTCTACTCCGACAACGCCATCCGCATCAACGACGCCGCGGAACTCACGCCGCAGACCAAGGCCACGCTCGTCCACGAATACGTACACGCCGCGCTGGATGAGTTCTGCGGCGGCTACGGGAACAACCTCCCCGTCTGGCTCAACGAGGGCCTGGCCGAGTACGTCGAGTGGCGCTACATGGGCGGCGAGGACCCCGAGCGGTCGGTCCGGAACTCCATGGCCCGGGCCGCCAAGGCGAACACCCTGCCCAAGCTGGCGCAGATGGAGGGCTCGTCCCTCATCATGCAGAGGAACCCGGCCATCGCCTATGCCACCTCCGCCGTGGCGGTCCGCGAGCTGGTGAAGCGGGGCGGCACGGGCCGGTTCCTCACGATGGTCCGTGAGGTGGGACAGGGAAGACCCATCGACGAGGCCCTGACGGAGCACTACGGCAAGACGCGGGCGCGCCTCGACGAGGACGTCCGGGCCGCTCTCCAGTAGGGGAGGCTGCCAGCCAGGCCCGGGCCAATTGGTTTACCCGTTCCCGGGAGTCCCCTAGACTCGCAGCCCCCTCTATTTACGCTGCGACAGAAGCTCGGCTGTACGCTGTCCGCAGCAAGGTGACGGATGTCGGACACGCGCGCAGCGATGAGAGAATTCCGCTTTCTCGACGAGAAGCGGAAGCTGGGAAGCCTGTCTCCGGTGGAGGAGGCTCGCTGGAACGAGCTGCGCGCACAGCTGGGCGTGGATGACACGCCAGCCGCGGACGCCGCCGCCTGGCAGCAGCAGGCCGCGCCCCAGGGCTACTACGCCGACGACGGCCAGTGGTACCCCTACCCCGCCGGCTACGAGCAGCAACCCCAGGGCTACTACGCCGACGACGGCCAGTGGTACCCCTACCCCGCCGGCTACGACCCGAACCAGGGGTACGATCCGAACGCGCAAGCCTACGCGCAGCAGGGTTACGACCCGAACGCTCAGGCGTATGACCCGAACGCGCAGGCTTACGCGCAGCAGGGTTACGACCCGAACGCTCAGGCCTACGCGCAGCAGGGTTACGACCCGAACGCTCAGGCGTACGACCCGAATGCGCAGGCCTACGCGCAGCAGGCGCAGGACCCGAATGCGGGCTACGCACAGGGCACTGCCGAAGCGTGGCAGGCGGATCCGCAGGCCTATGCCGCGGAGTCCGTGCAGCAGCAGTCCTACCCCACCGCTCCCGCACACCAGCCGGCTGTCGAGCCGGACAACCTCAGCCTTTCAGACGACATCGACATCCCCGCGCTGAGCGAGCCCGCGCCGTGGATGACGCCGGGCGCCGGTGGACAGGCTCAGCATGCACTGAGCGCTGAGCAGGAGCCCGACATCGAGGCGATGTCCGCCGGCGAGGAACCGGCCGCGGCGGATGACCCGTCAGCGTCGTTCGCGGACGTCACCGCGGACCTCCAGCAGGATGCGCAGCCCGTGTCCGAGGAGGCGCAGCCGGAAGCCCTGAACGTTGCGGAGGATGACTTCTCCGAAGTGGGGTCGGACACCCCGGCGGTGGCCGCCAGCGCCGAACCCGAGACCTCCCTGGAGGCGTCGTTCGCCGACCTGTCGATGGAGGTCGAGTCGGCACCGGAGGCGCCGGTGGCGCCCACGGACGATGCCCTGGCCTCGACGGAAGTGGAGGTCCCCTCCGCCGAGGTCGAGTTGCTGGACGGCACCGCCGACAGCGAGCCTGTCCTGGCCCACGAGCAGTCTCCCGCCCCCATCGATGATGCGTGGGCCTCCGCACCGCTCGCCGTCGAGACTGAGCACGTGGACGTCGCCGATGCGGGCGACATCATCGACGTTGCCGCCATGGCGGAGCCGGAGGCGGCCTCGCAGGCTGCGGATTCCGAAATCGCGCTCGATGCCTCCGAAATGCTCGAAGCGTCGGCTGCGGACTCCGCGGATACGTGGGACGCGGGTGCGACGACCGACGAGACGGCTGATGCCAGTGCGACGGCCGACCACGGCGCGGCGGATTTCATCGCGGCCAGCGCGGGCGATACGTACGACGCACAGCCCGCCGAGATTGCACTCGACACCGCGGATGAGGCTTCGGCCGAAGCCGAGCCCACCGAGATTGCGCTCGATGCAACCGACGTGAGCGATGCGGCGGCTGAGCACGCCTCGGAGATGGCGTTCGACGCGCCTGCCGGGACCGAAACGGGCACCGACAACTCGCCCGCCGAAATCGCGCTCGACGCTTCCGATGTCGCCGTGGCGGAGGTCTATCCCGAGACGGCTCTCACGGCGTCTGACGCCAGCGATGCCGCGACGGCGGAAGCCTACCCCGCTGCAGACTTCGCGACGGCCGAGGCCTATCCCACGACGGAGTTCGCGACGGCGGAGGCCTACCCTGAGGCAGACTTCGCGACGGCCGACGTCAGCGACACCGCGACGACGGAGGCTTCTCCCGAGGCGGCGCTGACTGCCTCCGAGTCCAGCGATACGACCGCAGCCGCTCCTGAATTGGCGCTCTCGGCTTCGGATGTCATCGAGACGTCTGCTCCCGAGCCGGAGCTGGCGTCCACGGATGCCAGCAGCGAGGTCGTCGCCGAGGCCTCCCCCTCCGACACCTACGGCAGCGCAGCAGCCTCGTTCGAGCCCTTCGCCGAGACGGCCTTCAGCGAAGGCGATGCAACCGCCGCAGGCGAACCGTACACCGAAGCGGTGCTCGACGCCGCAGAGGTCAGCGACACGGCTGTGAGCGAGCACGCTTTCGCGACGTCCGAAGCGAGCGAGCCGGCCACTGCCGAGGCGTATCCGGAAGTGGCGCTCGACACCGCCGATGTCAGTGATGCGGCCACGATGGAACTGGACTCGGTGGCGACCGCTGCCGAAGCCACCTCCGACACGGCGCTCGCATCCAGCGCCTGGGGCACCACGGACGCGGCCGAGGAGTTTTCCACCACGGCGCATGCGGCCTCCGACGTCAGCGAATTGGCTGCCATCGAGACTGCGCCCGAGATGAGCGAGCCCGAAATCGCGCTCGATGCGTCCGACGTCGCCGAATCGCCTTCCGCCCAGTCGCCCTCCGAAATCGCGCTCGACGCCACAGACATTGCCGAGTCCGCCCCGATTGAGCCGGCCGCGGAGATTTCCCTGGAGGCCTCCGACGTCGCCGAGCCGCAGTCGGCTGAAATCACCCTCGATGGCTCGGAGGTGAGCGAAGAGTCTCCCGCGCAGCAGGGAGGCGTCCCGACGCTGGAGCTCAACGCGGCCGAGGTGTCGTCCGACGAGCCCTCGCTCGATGTCATCGATGTCGAGTCCGCGCCCGGACACGCCGGGGACGAGGCGTCGTTCCAGGCCGCTGACGCCGGGAGCGAGCAGCCCACGCTCGAGGTTATCGAAGTCGGCACGGAGGCCACCGCTTCGGAAGCGGACTTCCCGCCGGAGGCTGCGCCCTTCGCGTCGTCGGATGTCCCATCGCTCGAGCTCCGGCCGGTCCAGGTAGGTCCGGACCTCCACGCGGAAACGATCGAGGTGGTGGGAGACCCGCAGCGTTCGTCCTCGCACACGCCTTCCGCCGAGGAGATGTTCGACCTGAGCGGGAACCCCGAAGAGGCCGTGCCTCTCGCCGCGGCGAACGAGTTCCTGGCCCACGGACACTTCGCTCCGACCGATGAGCGCAGTGTGGCGATGGCGGAGGGGGACGCGGGCGCCATCGAGTTGCAGCCTGAATGGGCTTCCACTTCCGAGCAGCCCGCTGCGGAAGCGGCTCAGACGGAATGGGCCACTTCCGGCGAGCAGGCCGCATCCAGCGATGCGTATGCAGGCTGGGAGGATCCTGTTTCGGAGACCGTCGAACTCCAGGCGGAGTGGGCGGAGCCTGTCACCGCTTCCGAGTGGACAACCTCCGAGCAAACGGCGCCTGCCGCGAGCCACGCGGCGTGGGCGGCTTCCGATGCAGGCATCGCCTCCGAGGCGGGCCAGGCCGAGTGGGCCGACTCCACCACCGAGCTCCAGCCCGAATGGGTTGCGGCCGAAGACGCGGCAGCCCCTGAGGCCCACCCCGAGTGGGCCACCTCCGCGGAGCAGGCGCACACCGAGGCGCAGTCGCAGTGGACCGGCACCGCCGCGCAAGCCGCCCTCGGCAGCGAGCAGACGGAATGGGCTGCGAACACGCCAGACGCCACGCCCGAGGCGGCCCAGGCCGAATGGGCTTCGTCCTCCACCGAGGCCGCGCCCGTCGAAATCCAAGCGGAGTGGGCTGAACCGATCGCCGAGGACAGCCAGGCCCAGTGGGCTACGGCTGAAGCGTCCTCGAGCGAGGGCTGGAACACGGCATCGACTGAAGCAGCGCCCATGGAAGTCCAGGCCGAGTGGGCCGAGTCTTCTGAGGCCGCGCCCACCGAGGTTCAGGCCGATGGGTCGGCCCCTACGCCCGACGCAGCGCCGGTGGAAGTGCAAACCGAGTGGGCCACCCCCGCCCAGCAGGATGGAGCCGCCCTGACGGCTGCTCCCGCGACGACGGAGGCCCAGGCCGAATGGGCTGCGCCAGAAACCGCTGACGCCACGACGGATGCCCAGGCAGGTTGGACGACGCCGGGCGCCGACACCGCTCAGGCGGAATGGACTGCCTCTTCGGAAAACGGGTGGGCGACCGCCGAGGAAGTTCAGACCGAATGGACTGCGCCTGCGACCGAAACCGCCGCGCAGCCCGAGTGGGCTACGACGCCTGCTGCTGAAGCAGCGCGAACCGACTGGGCCGCTCCCGCTACCGAAAACGCCGGGCAGCCCGAGTGGGCCACGCCTTCGGCCGAAGCCGTGCCCGGCGAAGGTGCTCAGCCTGAGTGGGCTTCGCCCGCCACCGAGGAAGTCCAGGCCGAGTGGGCCACGCCTGCGGCCGAAGCTGCCGCATCGTCGGAGTGGGCTTCGCCTGCGGTTGAAGAGGTTCAGGGCGAGTGGGCTACGCCCGCGACCGAAGCCGCCGCCCCGTCGGAATGGGCTTCGCCCGCGACCGAGGAAGTCCAAGCCGGGTGGGCCACGCCTGCGGCCGAAGCTGCCGCATCGTCGGAGTGGGCTTCGCCTGCGACCGAGGGAGCCCAGTCCGAGTGGGCTACGCCCGCGACCGAGGCCGCGCAGCCGGCTGAGTGGGCTTCGCCTGCGGCTGAAGAGGTTCAAGGCGAGTGGGCCGCTCCCGCTGCCGATGCCGCCGCCCCGTCGGAATGGGCTTCACCTGCGACGGAAGAGGCGCAAGGCGAGTGGGCGAATCCCGCTGCCGAGGAAGTTCAGGCCGAGTGGGAAACGCCCGCGGAAGGCGCTGCGCCGTCGTCGGAGTGGGCTTCGCCTGCCACCGAGGAAGTCCAGGCCGAGTGGGCCACGCCCGAGGCAGGCGCTGCGCCGTCGTCGGAATGGGCTTCGCCTGCGACCGAGGAAGTCCAGGCCGAGTGGGCGTCGCCAGAGGAAGGCGCTGCACCAGCACCGGAGTGGGCTTCGCCTGCGACCGAGAGAGCCCAGGCCGAGTGGGCGTCGCCTGCGACCGATGCCGCTGCACCGGCGTCGGAATGGGCTTCGCCCGCCACCGAGGAAGTCCAGGCCGAGTGGGCCACACCTGCCACCGAAACCACTGCCCAGCCTGAGTGGGCCTCGCCTGCGACCGAAGCCGCGCAGCCCGCCTGGGCGGCCCCCACGGAAGGCGCGCAGGCAGAGTGGGCCGCCCCCGAGGCAGTAGAAGTCCAGGAAGAGTGGGCCGCCGCTCCGGCGGAGGGCGCTCAGCAGGAGTGGGCAACGCCCACGGAAGCCCCACACGCAGCGTGGTCCACGCCCGCCACCGAGGAAGTCCAGGCCGAGTGGGCCGACCCCATCGAGGAAGCCGCTCCGGCCGGCGAATGGGCCTCAACGAGCGCGCCTGCCGCCTCGCAGTGGGACACGCCCGCGGACAACGCCCCCACGGCCGCGGAATGGTCCGCGACCAGCCACGACACCAACGCGACCTGGGAGGCCCCCGCCACCACCGAGTGGTCCTCGGAGCAGACGGCGAACTGGAACGAAGCGCCCGCTGAAGAGGTCTCCCTCGCGGACACGGCCACGCCTGCCTCCGCGGAGTGGAATGACGCCTCCGTGGACGTGGAGCCCGTCATGGAGGAGGCCGAGCCCATCCTGGACAGTGCCCCCGTGAGGTCGCAGTGGGCCGCCGCCAGCACGGACAGCCCCTTCGGTGCTCAGGCGCAGGACTACACCGAGGCCACGCCCATCGAGGAAGAAGTCTCGATGGAGCTCGAGCAGGAGGTCTCCGAAATCGACGTCGAGGAAGAAGCCGTGGTGCCGCCGCCCGCCCCCATGGCCGCCATCCCCGTCGTCGCGTCGGCGCCCGCGCACTTCGCCCAGGCGGCCTCACTGGCCACCGCCGCGCAGCCGCAGCACACCGCTGTCGTCATGCCGGCCGCGCCCGCCAACCACGTCGCCATGGAGCGTGAGCCACTCTTCGATGACACGGCCATCGTCGGAGGCACGGCCCTCACCTCCTTCGTGGAAGGCGAGCACCGCGTCATCATCCACACCGTCGAAGGCCAGGTGAAGCGCGGCACCATCCGCGACGCGGACCTGCTCGACGAGGTCATCTCCCTGGAGCAGCAGAGCGGCTTCGCCGCCGAGCAGATTCCGGGCAAGCGCGTGAAGGCCATCTTCTTCATGCTCGCCGCCGGTGCGCGTCAGCCGCAGGTGGAGGGACAGAAGATTCGGGTCACCTTCAACGACGGACGTCAGGTCGCGGGCTTCTCCCAGGACTTCCACGGCAGCACGCCGGGCTTCTTCGTCATCCCCGCCGACCAGCGCACCAACACCGCGCGCATCTTCATCTACCGCTCCAGCGTGCAGGCGGTGGCCGAGGGCTGAGCGGGCGCGTCCCCGAAGGACGGGCGGGGCCACCGTGCCCCGCAAATGAAAGAGGGGCCCCCACCACCGTGGGAGGCCCCTCCGTCATTTCAGAAGAAGCGAAGGCTTACTTCTTGTCCGTCGCGGCGGCGTCGGCCTGCTTCACCAGCGACAGCTCCAGGTTCACGGTGACTTCCTCACCCACCGCGACGCCGCCCGCCTCCAGCGCCTGGTTGTAGGCCAGGCCGAAGTCCTTGCGGTTCAGCTTGGTGGTCGCCGTCACGCCCGTGCGGGTGTTGCCCCAGGGGTCCTTGGACTCCTTCGACGGGCCCGTGACGTCCAGGACGACCGGCTTGGTGACGCCGTGCATGGTCAGGTCGCCGGTGACCTTCAGCTTGCCCTGGCCCGCCTTCTGGACCTTGGTGGACTTGAAGGTGATCTCCGGGAACTTGGCCGTGTCGAAGAAGTCAGGGGCCCGCAGGTGCTCGTCGCGCTTGGCGTTGCCGGTGTTGACGGTGGACGCGTCCAGCACGGCCTCGACCTTGGACTTGGTGATGTCCTTGTCATCCAGGTTCACCGTGCCGCTCTTCACGTTAAACGAGCCGGTGACGTTCGACACCATCATGTGCCGGACGGAAAAGCCGGCGCTGGAGTGCGCGTCATCCACCTTCCAGGTGGAGGCCAGCGCGATGGACGGGAGGGCGAAAAACAGGGCAACGGCGCTCTTCATGGACGTCTTCATAGGAAGTGTGCTCCTGGGAGATACAGCGAAGTCAGGCGCGCAGCGCGAAGCTGCGCATGGACAAGGTTCCGTGATGGAAGCCCTCGAATACGGGGGTGAGACGGTCCTCGGGGAGGGCAGCTCCGAGGACGAAGTAGAGCGGCATCAAATGTTCGGCCCTTGGATGCGCGAGCCGCGCGTTCGGTGCATCCAACCATGACTGAAGGCCGGTGAAGTCTCGCGCCTCCAGCTTCTGCGCAATCCACGCATCGAAGGCCGCTGCCCACGGCTCGACGGACGCCGCCTTCTCCTGGAAATTCAGCCGGCGCAGGTTGTGGACGATGCCGCCGCTGCCCATCAACAGCACGCCCTGCGCGCGCAGCGGCCGGAGGAGTTCGCCCATCCGCGCGATGTCCGCGGGGCTCGCGCCCAGCGGCATGGAGACCTGGACGACGGGGAGCTTCGCCTCCGGGAAGGCATGCAGCAGCGGCACCCACGCGCCGTGGTCCCAGCCGCGCTCCGCGTCAGCCACGGTGGGCAACCCACCCGCCTTCAGCCGGGCGACCACGTCATGGGCCAGGGACGGCGCACCCGGCGCGCCGTAGCGCAGGCGGTAGAGCGGCTCGGGAAAGCCATAGAAGTCATGGATGAGCGACGGCTGCGCGCTGGCGGTGACGCGAATCTCGCCGGGCGTCTCCCAATGGGCGGACACCACCACCAGGGCCCGCGCCTGGGCCTCGCCGCCGAAGCAACGCAGCGCTTGCGGGTAGGCATCCGCGTCCAGGGCCACCATCGGTGAGCCGTGAGAGATGAACGCCGCGGGGGCCACGGCCTGGCCGCCGCCAGGACCACCCGCCCCCAGCACGCCCACCACCCCGGCCGCCGCCGCGCCTTGAAGCACCACGCGTCTGTCGAGTTCGTCGCCCATGACGGCCGCCTTCTAATGCAACCGGAGGACCACGACACCCAAAACTCCAACCTATTGGATTTGCTCCGCTCCCTAAACCTTCCGTGCAATGGACCTATCAAAACGATAGAGACTCCACTCATTCTGGAAGGAGTCTTACAGCGTGGGTGGCCGTTTCGAGCTGGACTTGAGTGAGCTGCTGTCGTTCGAGCCGGGGGGTGGGCTCATCCACTTCGGAGGCCAGCGCGTGCTGCTGATGGACCCGGTGGCGCTGGGGCTGCTGCGCAAGGAGCTCATCAAGCTGATGGGGATGACGGCGGCGCGCGGCACCTTCACGCGCCTGGGCTACGCGCACGGCTGGCGTACGGCCGAAGCGATGAAGGGCGCGGTTCCCTGGAAGGATGAATCCCTGTGGCGCCGTGCCGGCGGGCGGCTGCACACCCTCCAGGGACAGGTCCGGGTGGAGCCCGTCCAGCGCCGCGCGGACGAAGGCCCGGAGCCCTTCGCCGAAGCACAGTGGCACGACTCCTATGAAGCCGAGCAGCACCTGCTGCACCTGGGCCAGTCGGACCAGCCGGTGTGCTGGAGCCTCACCGGCTTCGCGTCCGGCTACATGAGCTACGTCAACGGCAAGCCCATCTACGGCACGGAGCTGCGCTGCGTGGGCAAGGGCGACGCGGCATGCCACTACGTGGGCCGCCCCGCCGAGGAGTGGAGCACCGAGTGCACGGAGGTGCTGCGCCTCTATGAAACCCAGTGCATGGAAGGAATGCTGGCGCAGGTGACGGAGGCGCTGCGGCAGGCGGAGCGCAAGCTGCGCGCGAAGCGGCAGTCGCTGGCGCGCGCGGGCGTGACGGAGGACCCGGCGGGCATGGTGGCGCGCTCGGAGGCGATGCAGCGAATCATCAACCTGGCGCGCAGGGTGGCGAAGGTGGACTCCACGGTGCTCGTCACGGGCGAGAGCGGCGTGGGCAAGGAGCGCATCGCCCGCCTCATCCATGACGAGTCAGGCCGCGCGCACAAGGCCTTCGTCGCCGTCAACTGCGCCGCCGTCACGGAAAGCCTGCTGGAGAGCGAGCTGTTCGGCCACGCGCGCGGCGCCTTCACCGGCGCCACCCACGACAGGGCCGGCCTCTTCGAAGCGGCCCATGGCGGTACCCTCTTCCTGGATGAAGTGGGCGAGGTGCCACCGTCCATGCAGGCCAAGCTGCTGCGCGTGCTGCAAGAGCGCGAGGTGCGCCGCGTGGGCGAGAATGCCAGCCGCAAGGTGGACGTGCGGCTGGTGGCCGCCACCAACCGCGACCTCGCGGAGGAGGTCCGCCAGGGGCGCTTCCGTCAGGACCTCTACTACCGGCTGCGCGTCATCGAGCTGAAGATTCCGCCGCTGCGTGAGCGCCGCGACGACGTGCTCCCCCTGGCGCGGCTGCTGCTCGCCGAGGCCGCGGAGCGCCTGGGCCGCAGGGTGTCGGGCCTGTCCCCGGACGCGGCGGACCAGTTGCTGCGCTATGCGTGGCCCGGCAACGTGCGTGAGCTGAGCAACGCCGTGGAGCGCGCGGTGGCGCTGTGCGAGGGCACTCGGGTGGAACGGGAGGACCTGCCGGAGGAGGTCCGCGCCGCGCCTCCCAGCCTGGTGCCCACCGGCAATCCACAGCGGCTGGAGGACATGGAGAAGCACTACATCCTGGCGGTGCTGGCGCAGAACGGCGGCAACCGCGCGCGCACCGCCGAGCAGCTCGACATCGGCGTGGCGACCCTCTACCGCAAGCTCAAGCAGTACGGCCACCCGGAGGCGGCCCACTGAGTCGCGAAGGGCCCGGCGTCAGTTGAGGTACTGGTCCCGGTCCGGCCGGTCCTGCCGCACCACCTGCAGGTGCTTGGAGCGGCCCTTCAACTGACGCTGCAGCCGCCAGTGCTGCAGGTGCAGCCACAGCTTGCGCGGGCTGGCCCCGCGCACGTAGGCGAACGCCATGCAGAGGCCGAGCAGGTCCGGCACCTGCGTCTGCCAGCCACTGGTGATGGCCGACAGGACGACGAAGCCCGCACCGATGCCCGCCAGCGCGTTGCCCGACAGCGGCAGCCCCCAGAAGTTCGTCTGCCCCCGGCCAATGGAGAGTCCGTAGGACACCCACAGCACCGACGTCATGACGTTGCCGCCCGCGTACGCCTGCACCGTCGCGCCGGGCACCAGCATGGCCAGCAGCGAGGTGATGAGGCCCGCGCTCACCGCGATGCCCAGCGCCACCATCAACAGGCGCCTGCTGCCCCAGATGGACTCCAGGTAGCCGCCAATGGACCAGGTGATGATGGCGCCGAAGATGATGCCGATGGGGCTGGACTCGATGAAGGCGTACGTCAGCGGCTGCCACAGGTAGAGCTTGCCGAACACCAGGTCCGGGAACAGCAGCAGCAAACCACCCGACTGCGACTTCGTGAGGTGGAACATCACGGAGCCCGCCACCAGCGCCACCGCCAACTTGGACGCCGTGGTCTCCAGGCCGGGCAGTCCCATGCCGCCGCCCCCGCCTCCGAAGCTCCTCATCGGTCGCATTCAGTACACCATCCTCTCGTTGCTCAGAGCCGTCCAAAGGTGGTGGAACACCGCTCGCTTCGCAACCCCAAATGACGAAGGGCGCCCATCCCCGATACCGGGGAAAGCGCCCTCGCACACTCACGCTTCGTCAACTGCCTCGCGGCCAATCAAGCCTTCGGCTTGTAGAAGAGCGTGATGGTCAAGCAGTGGAACTCCTTGTCGGAGGACTGCGTCACCACCCTGTCGACCACCTCGAGGTTGGAGTTCTCCTTGAGCCACTTGGTGATGTTCTCACCCATGTTCTCGCGGTCACGCGCGAGCGTGGTGGAGAACACCTTGACGCCCGTGAAGCTGATAACGCCCATTCCGACCCTCGTCATAAACCAGAGATTCTGGACGTTTACCCCGAGACGATTCCGCCATCAAGAATCGGGCCCGACAATCCGGCCCTTGCGCGTCCTGGGCATCCCACCCGGGAGGTGGGCTCCCGAGCCTCGCACGGAGCGCGCGGGCTCGGGGGCTGGAACGTCACCGGCCGCTGGCGGCCTTGCGCGACAGGCAGGTGACCTCGTCCTTGCAGGCCGGGCCAATGCCTTCGGGGTGTGCCGTCAGGGGCGTCTTGTCGCTCTCCTCCACGCTGCACACCACGCACTTGCGCTTGCGGTTGCGACGCTCGGCGCGGCGCTGCTCTGCGATGGCCTTGGCCCGCTCACGCGCCGTCTTCGCGTCCACCTCGTTGCTCATCTCGCGTCCTGGTTGGGAGTCCTGTGTCATCAGAGCGCCTCGACGAGCACCGCGATGCCCTGGCCGCCACCGATGCAGGCGGACCCGATACCATAGCGGGCGCCGCGACGCTTCAGCTCGTACACCAGCGTGGTGGTGATGCGCGCGCCGGAAGCCCCCAGCGGGTGCCCCACGGCGATGGCGCCGCCGTTGACGTTGGTGCGCTCACGGGGCAGCCCCAGCTCCTTCTCCACCGCCAGGTACTGCGGCGCGAAGGCCTCGTTGACCTCGAAGAGGTCGATGTCCGACAGCTGACACTGGGCGCGCTCCAGCAGCTGGCGGATGGCCGGCGCGGGGCCGATGCCCATGATTTTCGGGTCGCAGCCGGAGACGCCCCAGTTGACGAGCCGGGCAATGGGCTGCAGGCCGTGCTTCTTCACGAAGCTGCCGGTGGCCATCACCATGGAGCCGGCGCCGTCGCAGATGCCGCTGGCCGCGCCCGCGTGCACCACGCCGTCCTTCTTGAAGACCTTGGGCAGCTTGCGCAGGCTCTCCACCGACGTCTCCGGGCGGTTGTGCTCGTCCCGGGACACCACCGTCTCCCCCTTCTTCGTCTTCAGCGTGACGGGGGCGATTTCATCCTGGAAGCGGCCCGCCTCCTGCGCGGCGGCGAAGCGCTTCTGGGTGAGGACGGCGTACTCGTCCACCTGGTCCTGCGTGAGCGAGTAGTCCACCGCGAGCTGCTCGGCGGTGAGCGCCATGGCCTGGCCGGTGTAGCTGTCGGTGAGGGCCGTCCACAGCATGTCCTCCAGGCTGCCCTTGCCCAGCGGCAGGCCCCAGCGGGCGCCGCGGATGACGTGGGGGGCCTGGCTCATGGACTCGGTGCCACCGGCCAGCACGACGGCGGCCTGCTCGGTGAGCATCAGCTCCGCCGCCGTGATGAAGGCCTGGAAGCCGGAGCCGCACAGCCGGTTGACCCCCAGCGCGGGCACGGGGACGGGCACGCCGGTGCGCAGGCCCACGTGGCGCGGCAGGTAGATGGCGTCCGCGCTGGTCTGCACCACGTTGCCGTAGACGACGTGCTGGACGTCTTCCGGAGACACCTTCGCCTGGGCCAACGCAGCCTTCGCCGACTCCACGGCGAGGTCGGTGGCACTGAGGTCCTTCAGGCTTCCCCCGTAGGTACCGAACGGGGTGCGCTTGCCGGACAGGAAGTAGATTTCCTCGTTCTTGGACACGCTCTTCATGGTGGTCGTCTACCTACTCTCATGGGGCGCGCGGTGCACGCGCGCCGTGACGTCGTGACGTGTGGGACGGGCGGCCCTAGGGCGCACGCGGCCCGAAAAAGGCGCTGGCGACGATGGCAAGCGCGATGACGGTCCACAACAAACCTTGAAGGTTCTGTTTCCGGATTTCCTTGCGGCCGAGCCCCTGGTACCAGGAACGCCCGGCGGCCACCCTGCCTTCCCAGGTGAAATCCCCGGCGGGCTGCAACCCGTCCAGGCGGCGCAGGTGCGCGCGCAGCAGGCGGTCGGGCGGAGCGTCCTCCAGTGAACCCGCCAGATAGACGCCGGGCACCTCCAGCGCCGGGCGCCGGTAGTCCGCGGTGATGACGAAGCCCCCGGGGGCCAGGGGGGTGAGGAGGTACAGCCGGGGCACGCCGCCCTGCCCCTCATGGAGCGTGGCGAAGACGCGCTCACCCGGGTGGGCCCAATCGTAGGAGCGCGTGGCGCGCTGGAGGCGCGGCTTCTCCTCGTGGCTGCCCAGCGGCACGAACCCCAGCGCCTGGAGCTGGTTGGCGCGCCCCGACAGCTCCAGGGGCAAATCCATCTGGTCCGCGGGCGCCTCGGGCTCCACCCGCACGCTGGACGGGAAGAGGAAGAGGATGCTGCGCCACAGATTCATGGACAGCAGCACGAGCGCCAGCACCAGGCCGGCGACGGCGATGCCCAACTCGGCGAGGACGTTCATGAAGGGAGGACCTCCAGGTGCACCGCCCCCCGCGCCACGGGCGCGAGGAGCCATACGAGGGAGGTCAACAAGGCGGGCCGACCGGAGACCATGACTCCGGGACCCTAGCGGAAAGCGGCGCCCGCGTGCGCTGGCTTCAGCGCCGGGACGCGCTGGCTGGCAGCGTGCGCCAGCGCTCGACGTCCGCCGGGGTGAGCGGGTCCTCGCCGCGCAGGAACTGCTCCAGGTGCCCCAGCGAGTCCACGCCGAAGAACAGCTCGCTGTCCGCCAGACAGGTGGGCACGCCAAAGGCCCCGGCGGCCACCGCCGCCTCGGTGTTCCGCCGGACCCGGTCCTTCACCTCCTGCGTCTGGGCCGCCGCGAGCAGCGCCTGGGCGTCCAGCCCCGCGGCCTGAATCGCCGCGCCCACGGCCTCGGGCGACTCCGCCCCCTTCCCGCCGCCCCAGGCGGAGGCATACAGGGCGCTCACCAGCCGGCTCCGGGCCTCCACGTCCTCCACGGCGGCCGTCACGCGCAGCGCGAGCAGCGGGTTGAAGGGATGCGTCGGCGGCGGCGCGAAGGGCACGCCAAAGTCATGGGCGATGCGGAAGGTCTGCTTGAAGATGTAGGCCCGCTTGGGCACGACCTCCGCGGGACCGATGTTTCCCGTCGCGTTGAGCACCCCCGCGAGCAGCACGGGCACCGGCTCCACGGTGCGGCCATGGCGCGCGGCGAGCGCCGGCAGGCGCGTCCAGGCCAGGTAGGCATACGGCGAGATGAAATCCAGCAGGAACCGCAGAGGGGCGTGGGCCATGGCCCGAGTCTAACGCCCCACGTCCGGGCCGTGAGGACACAGTCCCGTCGACTTTCCCGCGTCACATCAGGCGCTCTGGCGCAGCTCCCCGGCGCGGCGCTGGAGCGCACCCCGCAGGGAGCTGGCCAGGGCCAGCAGGCTGGAGGCCCGGGCATCCATGAAGGCCGCCTCGGCCGCCTCCAGCGCCACCACGGAGGACTCCGCGTCCCGCGCGCGCTCCGCGAGCGCCAGGCGCACCAGCCCCACCTGGAGCACGTTGCCCGTCAGCTCCGCCAGCGCGAGCGCCCGGCGCAGGTGCGCCAGGCCCTCCTCACCGGGCAGCAGCGCCGCCAGCGCCCGGCGGGAGAGGATTTCATCCCACGGATTGGCCAGCACCGGGTCCGTGGCCCGCGCCAGCGCCGTCTCCGCCGCGTCCTGCGCCGCCACCAGGTTGCCCTGCTCCCGCTCGAAGCGGGACTGGTAGACGCGCAGCAGCGTCTCCATGCGGACGCCGCCCTCGCGCGCGGCGGCAAGGGCCGCGGGAAGTGAGCGGCGCGCCGCACCCGCATCCTCGAAGAGCACGTCGCGGCAGGCCTGATACACCCGCAGGTGACACTGGAGCCACCGGTCCTCCGGCAGCACCCGCGCCAGCGCCTCGGCGCGGGCCACCACCGCGGCCACGTGCTCGTGCTCGCCGCGCTCCAGGTAGTACGGCGGTGTGAAGAGGGCCAGGTTGCGCTCCATCAACCGGGGGTTGCCCAGCCGCCGCACCAGCTCCGTCTTCTCCGTGAAGGCCGGGACGAACGCCGCGCCGTCGCCCGTGAAGGCCGCGCGCGTCACCACCGCGAACAGATGGAAGCCGCGCACGTCCGTGAACCCATGGGCCTCCGCCACGGCGTACCCGTCGCGCAGCGCCTGCGCGTCCAGCGGCTCGCCGCGCAGCGCCAGGTTCATGTTCATCGTGAAGCCGCCCATGCCCAGCGCCCACGCCAGGCGCTTGGGGAGCCGGCCCATCACCTCGCACAGCCCGCGAAGCCGGTTCAGCTGCTCGTACTGCGTCTCCAGCACACCGGAGAAGCGGCCCGTGTAGGCACACAACTGGGCGGGCGCCAGTTGCACCGCGGCGCGGTAAGGCGACACCTCCGGCTGCTCGGCCCGCACGCGCTCCAGCAGCGCCGTCAGCTCCTCCGTGCGGCCCACGCTGGCCAGCGCCATGGCCTGGAGGATGCGCAGCTCGGCCTGCTTCCAGAAGACGTCCGCGGTGCTGGCGAACGTGTCCGCCTCCCGCTCGCGGAACAGCGCCTTCAGGCGCGCGGGACGCTCCGCTTCGGGCGCGGCGCACGCGGCCTCCAGCGCGGCCACCGCCTCCGTCCGCCCGTCCACCAGGTCCACCGTGGAGGTCCAGTGGTCGCTCAGCTTCCGCGCGAAGACGAGCGAGGTGGGCGGATCGCTCGAATAGCCCACCTCCACCATGGTCACCCAGATGCGCAGCAGCAGCCTGTCACGGCCCGGGAAGTCCGGCGCGGCCTCCAGCAGCATCGCCGCTTCCTTCAGCAGCAGCGTCGCCTCCAGCAGCGCCTGCGCCTCGATGGCGGCCCGGCCCGCGTCCAGCAGCGGGCCAATGGCCAGCTCCGGCTCCGACGAGCGCAGGTAGTGCCACCCCACCGTGCGCGACAGCTCCGGCCGCGACGAGTGCAGCGTCTGGAGCGCCAGCGCCACGCGGCCGTGCGCCACGCGCCGCGCCTCCTCGGGCGTGCTGTCGTAGACGGCCTGGTGCACGGTGTCGTGCGTGAAGACGTAGCGGCCCTCCACCTCCTGGAGGAACTGCCGCTCCACGATGCCGTCCAGCACCGCGAACAGCTCGGACTCGGGCAGCTCCGCCAGCGCGCGGAGCATGGGCAGCTCCAGGCTGCGCCCCGCGGGCGCCAATTGGCGCAGCAGCGACACCTGCTCCGCCGGAGCACTGCCCAGGCGCGCGAGCACCGCGTCGTGGATGCTGGCGGGCAGCGGCCGTGTGTCCAGCCCCTCGACGGCGCTCCACCGGCCGCCCACCCGCGTCAGCGCGCCTTCCTCCACCAGCGCGCGCAGGCACTCGGTGGCGAAGAAGGCATTGCCGCCCGTCGTCTCATGCAACCGCGTGACGAAGGCCTCCGGCACGGCCAGCCCCGGCAACGCCAGCTCCACCAGCGTGCGCACGTGCTCGGCGGCCAGCGGCTCCAGGTCCATGCGGGTGGTGATTTTCTCGTCCACCGTCTGGAAGGCCAGGCTCAGGCGGCTCAGCTCGCCGTTCCGGAACGTGCCCACCACCATGCCGCGCGTGCCGTACAGGGCGCGGATGAGGACGTTGAGCACCTCCAGCGTGGCGCTGTCGGCCCACTGCAGGTCCTCGAAGCACAGCACCAGCGTCATCCGCCGGCCCAGCGCCTGCACCCACTCCGCCAGCGCGCCGAAGAAGGCCAGCTTCTCCTCGCCCGCCACCGGATGCACTTCGCCCGCGTCCGGCGTCAGGCCCGGGAGCAGCTGCCGCAGCTTCGGCCCGAGGCGCTCCATCATCTCCGAGGGCGTGAGCGGCACCAGGCACCGCACCGCCTGGACGATGGGCGTCAACGGGGCCTGCCCCTCCGCGCGGCACTGGCCCCGGCCGAAGGGCAGCTCCGCCAGCTTCGCCTGGAGCTCGAACTCCTGGAGCAGCCGCGTCTTGCCCACGCCCGCGGGCGCGCCGATGAGCACCGCGCGCGACTGGCCCCAGTCCGCCTCGGCCAGGCCGTTCATCAGCGCTTCCAGCTCCGCGGCGCGGCCCACCACTTCCGGCACGTGCAGGTAGCTGGCGCGCGCCGACAGCGGCTCCTCCGGCATCGGCTCGCCGCTGGCGTGGCAGAGCGCCTCCATCAGCTCGCTGGCGTCCTGGAAGCGCTCGCGCGGATCCTTCGCCAACAGCAGGAGGATGATCTCCTCCAGCTGCGGATCCACCGGGCAAATCGTGGACGGCTTCGGCGGCGGCCGCGTCAGGTGGTCCGCCAGGAGCGCCGCCGGGGTGTTGCGCTTGAAGGGCAGCCGGCGCGTGACCAGGTAGTAGGCCATGACGCCCAGCGAATAGAGGTCCGCGCGCCCGTCGATGCTCGCGCCGCGCTGCCATTCCGGCGCCAGGTACTCCAGCGTGCCCTTGAGGCGGCCGGGGCTGGGGGTGCCCAGCTGGTGCATGACGCCGAAGTCCATCAGCTTCACCGCGCCCGCGCTGGTGATGCGGATGTTGCTGGCCTTGATGTCGCAATGCACGTACAGCCGCGAGTGCAGGAAGGCCAGGACCTGGGACATCTGGATGAGCACGCGGTACAGCGTGCGCGTGTCCAGTGGCGACTCACGCCCCAGCGAGCTCAGGTCCTGCCCGTCCACCACCTCCATGGTGATGAAGCGGTTGCCGGCCTCCGTCATGCCCCAGTCGAAGACCTTGAGGGTGCCGGGGTGCTGGAGCTTCTTCATGGCGAAGAACTCGTGCCGGAACATCAGCACCAGCTCCTCCGTCTTGCCCGCCGTCAGGCCCGCGGGGACCTGCATCTCCTTGAGCGCCACCCGGCGGTGCTCGTGCAGGTCCGTGGCCAGCCAGATGCGGCCCATGCCGCCTTCGCCCAGCAGCCCCTCCACCCGGTAGCGCCCCGTCACCACCATGCCCACGGCCAACGAGCGGCGCTCCCCGGCGCGCGCTCCCGGCAGGGTGATGGGCGTGCGGATGCGGTCCCCCCACGAACTTGGAGGACGGCTGCGCTCGTCCAGGACTGCTGTCTTCTCCTCGTCGCTCACGAAGGGGAACCGGCGGGGTCAGCGAAATGCAGAAGTTCATGGGATATCACGTTTCCTTGCGACAGGCACACATCATCAGTGCAGTGTCGGCGTTGAGTGTCGCACCGCGCATGCGGCCCCAGGCGACAAGCACCTGACAACACGGGCCTCGGCTGGGCGGCGGCCTGGCAGCCCGGCCCGAAGCCCCGGACGCGTGGGTGCACATCCTCCCTCGAAGGCGCCGGCCGGGTGAGCGGGCCACGAGGGTGATGGATGAGGGACGCGGGCTGGAGGACGTGGCTGGGGGCGGGCGTGGGGGCGTTGCTGCTGACGGCATGCCACACGTCGGAGGAGGAGACACCGCCGGACCTCGATGACGTGGCGGCGGCGACGGTGACGCTGGAGCCGGGCCACTGCGCGGGCGTGGTGGTGGAAGACGGCCGGCACATTCTCACCGCCGCGCACTGCCTCCGGAATGAGGACACGCGGGTGCCCTTGTCCTTCCTGGGCGGACGCCGGATGGACGGCAGCGCCGTGCACGTGGACCGGGGCCGGGACATCGCCGTCCTCCGCCTGGACGCGCCAGCGCCCGTGCGTCCACTGGACGTCGCCCAGGCCCTGCCCGCTCCGGGCGAGCCGCTGGTGTTCGCGGGCCGCAATGACCGTCCCAACGAGCCTCAGCAGGCCGTGCTGGAGCGGCTGGGCCGCTGCCCTTCGCTTCCCGAGGTGCCCGCCGCGCTCTTCACCACCATCCGGGGCCGGCCGGGAGACTCCGGCGCGCCGTTGGTGGACGCGCGCATGCAGGTGGTGGGGCTGGTCCACGGCGGGGCCGCCTGCCGCATCGCCGCGCCCACCGCGGGGCTCGCGGAGGTGGTGGCGCGGCTGTCGCGAAAGGGACCGGCCCTGGCCCGGCAGGCGCCGCCTCCGCCTCGCCAGGCCGCCCTCCCGCCAGTGGGCCCTGGCGTCGTTGCCCCAGGGGCCGCCCGCTCCGAACTTGAAGCGAACGGGGCGGAACCTCACGCCCTCCCGACCCACGGAGACGGCACCATGGCTGGCAAGAAGGACAAGGGCCCCCAGGACGCGCGGCCCAGGGACATTGGAGATGACCAGCAGGCGAGCTTCCACGCCGGGGAGAATTTCCAACCGCGCAACCGCGGGCAGGTGGCGGACGCGCAGGACCGTGGCGCGGCGGACGCCTCCCGGCACCTCGCCCACGAGCACGGCGACGCGGCGCCCCATGCCGACACGCCGTGGGAGGCGCGCGTGGAGCGCGGCGAGGAGTGGACGTCCCAAGATGTCCCCGAGAGGGAAGCCCGAGGCGACGAGGAGCCCGACTCCGCCGTCTCGCGTCAGGGCCTCGTGAGCCCCCCTCCGGAGGAGTAGGCGCCGCGCCGCGGCCCCCACGGACCCGAGGGGTGCTGAGCACCCCCTCTTGCCCCGGCTGGCGCGTGGGGTGATGCTGGGCCTTTCGCCGGGGGAGAGCGTGTGCACCGGGCACCGCCGGGCGGCAGCCTCCCTGAGAGTCGGGGTGTCGTGAAGCCGAAGGTCCTCATCGTCGAGAATTCGTGGACGATGCGGGAGACGCTCCGTCTCCTGCTCTCCGGCGAGTTTGACTGCACCACGGCGGCCGATGGCGAGTCGGGGCTTCAGCAGGCCCTGGCGCACCCGCCCGATGTGCTCATCTCCGATGTGAACATGGACGGAATGGACGGCTACGCGCTCTGTGGCCACTTCCGCTCCGAGCCCACGCTCAAGCACATCCCCGTCATCTTTGTCAGCGGCTATGCGCCTCGCACGGAAGGGCCCGCGGACCAGCCCGTCCCGGACGCCTACCTGGTCAAGCCGGTGAAGCCGCCCGTGCTCATCGCCCAGCTTCACGCGCTGCTGGCTCGCACGGAGGCCGTCACCCCGGCCGCGCCCACCATCCAGCCCGCGTGGAAGAGCTGAGACCGCTCACCTCGAAGCCCCCCGGCACGGCGCGCCCCGAGTGAGAAGACGGGCGCCGGCCCCGCTGGAACGCGGGACGGTCGCAGGGCGCCCGGGCGTTGCCGCCAATGAACGGGTGACACGCGAGGTGCTCCAGTGGCGATTCGACTCAAGCGGGCGTACGAGGCAGCAAGCCGCACGGATGGGCGGCGCTTCCTGGTGGAACGGCTGTGGCCGCGAGGCGTGCGGAAGACAGCGCTTCCCCTCGAAGCCTGGCTGAAGGACGCAGCCCCCAGCACCGAGCTGCGGAAGTGGTTTGCACACGACCCCGACCGCTGGTCCGAGTTCTGCCGAAGATACTCCGCCGAGCTCGCGGCGAATCCCGCGGCATGGCAGCCCCTGCTCGAAGCCGCGCGCCACGGCACGGTGACGCTCGTCTACAGCGCCCACGACACCGAGCACAACAACGCGGCGGCCCTCCAACAGTTCCTCGAAGAGGCATCCGGTGGCGCCGATCCGAAGAAGGCTCCATGTGCCCCGCGGCGAGGCCGGGGCCGCTCGACGCGACACACCTGACGTGCCGCCAAGGGAAAGCGCGCCGTGGCTCAACTCCTTCCGGTACGTGGAGTCGCCGAAGGGACTCAGCAGCAGCGGGACGTGGTCGTGCGCGTCCGGCGCCATGAGCTCGAACACCCCCGTCATCGGCGGGTGGAAACCGCGCACGCCGGCAGGCTGCTCGGCGGGGCGCGAGGGGACGCGCATGGGCCTCATCGTCCCCGCGCACCGCGTCAGTGAGCCAAGGCGCCCCGGAATGACGGGGAATTGTCCAAAACCCCAAGGGTTCACTGGAGATTGCGCCGCCTTCCACGCTTCCCCCACTGGGCTGCTTGGCTATGCTGCGCGCCCTTCGTTTCCGCCCGAGGTGAATCCGCGTGATCAACGCCCATACCCGCGTCCCGCCGCCGAAGAACGAGCCTGTCCTCTCCTATGCGCCCGGCACCGCCGAGCGCCGGGAGGTGCAAGCCGAGCTGAAGCGCATGGCCGGTGAGCAGATCGACATCCCCGTCATCATCGGCGGCAAGCACATCCGCACCGGCAAGACGGACACGGTGCGCATGCCGCACAACCACCAGCACGTGCTGGCCACACTGCACGAGGCGGACGCCAGCCACGCGGAGCAGGCCATCCAGGCCGCCCTGGCCGTCAAGGACGACTGGGCGCGCATGCCCTTCCAGTCGCGCGCCGCCATCTTCCTGCGCGCCGCGGAGCTGCTGGCCACGCGCTACCGCCCCATCCTCAACGCCGCCACCATGCTGGGGCAGGGAAAGACGGCCCACCAGGCGGAGATTGACGCCGCGTGCGAGGCCATCGACTTCATTCGCTTCAACGTGCACTTCGCCGAGCAGATTCTCGGCTGGCAGCCGGAGGCCGCGTACCAGACGTGGAACATGACGGACTACCGCCCGCTGGACGGCTTCGTCTTCGCGGTGGCCCCGTTCAACTTCACGGCCATTGCCCTCAACCTGGCCACCGCGCCGGCCATCATGGGCAACGTGGTGCTCTTCAAGCCGTCGTCCACCGCGGCCCTGAGCGCCTGGTACATCATGGAGCTGCTGCGCGAGGCGGGCCTGCCCGACGGCGTCATCAACATGCTCCCGGGTGATGGCCCCACGGTGGGCAACCCCGTGCTGGCCAGCCCGCACCTGGGCGGCATCCACTTCACCGGCTCCACGCCGACGTTCAACGCCATGTGGCGCACGGTGGGCGAGAACATCTCCCGCTACAAGCAGTACCCCCGCATCGTCGGCGAGACGGGCGGCAAGGACTTCATCGTCGCCCACCCGTCCGCGGCGGACGACCTGGAGGCGCTCGCGGTGGCCATCGTCCGTGGCGGCTTCGAGTACCAGGGCCAGAAGTGCTCCGCCGCCAGCCGCGTCTTCATCCCCGAATCCCTGTGGCCCAAGCTGAAGCCGCGCCTCCAGGCGCTCATCAGCGAGATTCGCATGGGTGACGTGTCGGACTTCCGCAACTTCATGGGCGCCGTCATCGACGAGAAGTCCTTCAAGAAGGTCTCCTCGTACATCGACCTGGCCAAGAGCGACAGCGGGGCCAGCATCGTGGCCGGCGGCGACGTGGACCAGAAGCAGGGCTGGTTCGTGAAGCCCACGCTGGTGCAGCTCGACAGCCCCACCCACCGCATCCTCCGCGAGGAGATCTTCGCGCCGCTGGTGGGCCTGCACGTCTACCCGGATGCCAAGTACGAGGAGACGCTGCGCGAGGTCGACCAGGCCGCGTCCTACGCCCTCACTGGCGCGGTGTTCGCGCGCGACCGGAAGGCCATCGACACGGCGCTGCGCGAGCTGCGCCACGCGGCGGGCAACTTCTACATCAACGACAAGCCCACCGGCGCTGTCGTGGGCCAGCAGCCCTTCGGCGGCGGCCGCGCGTCCGGCACCAACGACAAGGCGGGCTCGGCCCTCAACCTGGTGCGGTGGACCAGCCCCCGCACCATCAAGGAGACCTTCGTCCCGCCCGTGAAGGTGCCCTACCCCTTCATGGACAACGACCCGAACGAAGGCGCCATCTGAGGCACGCATGAACGGTCCGTTCCCCGGCATCGCAGGCCTGGACACGTACGCTCTGGTGGACGGCGGGTGCCGCGTGGAGGTCCTTCCTTCACGCGGGGCCCTCGTCAGCCGGATGTGCGTGGACGGTGACGAGTTGCTGTACCTCGACGAGGCCACCGTCGCGGACCCGGCGAAGAACGTGCGCGGGGGCATCCCCGTGCTGTTCCCCAATGCCGGGCCGCTACCCGGGGACACCTATTCCGTGGACCGTCAGCAGTACACGCTGCCGCAGCACGGCTTCGCGCGGAAACTGCCGTGGAAGGTGCGGCAGGCGGACACGTCACGGCTGGTGGTGGAGCTGTCTTCCAACGAGGAGACGCTGCGCCACTTCCCGTGGCGGTTCGACGCACGGCTCACCTTCTCGCTGGCTGGCCAACGGCTCACGCTGGAGAGCGCGTTCGAGAACCGGGACACGCGGCCCATGCCGCTGCACCTGGGCTTTCATCCGTACTTCCGCGTGCCGGACGCGGCGAAGGCCCAAGCGGGCGTGGACACGGACGCCACGCGCGCGTGGGACAACTGGCGCAAGCAGGACGTGAACGTCACCGGGCTGAACCTCACCGAGGAGGAAGTGGACCTTCACTTGAAGGACCACTCGAAGCCGGGAACGACGTTGGAGCGGGGCCCTGGGCTCAAGCCCATTCGCCTGTCGTGGAGCCCCGAGTACCGCGTCCTCGTCGTGTGGACGCTGCGTGGGAAGGACTTTGTCTGCGTGGAGCCGTGGACCGCCGCCAAGGGTGCGCTGGCCACGGGCGAAGGGCTGCCGCACGTGCAGCCTGGAACTCGGACGTCGCTTCGCTTCGACATCCAAGGCTGAGCGGCAGGGCCCGGAGCCCCCCGGGGCGACTCCTGCACCTTGCTGTTCGGAAATGTCGGGACATTTGCCGGCGGTTTCAGCCGGTCATCGCAACACTTTGAGCGAATACCTCTGCGGGGGTACGCCAGTCGAGTGTCTGGCGGGGGCGGGTGTTGAGTTGATGGGCGACGGCGTCGAGTTGGGCGCGCGACAGGCCGCTCAAGTCCAGGCCCTTGGGGAAGTACTGGCGCAGTAGTCCGTTGGTGTTCTCGTTGCTGCCGCGTTGCCACGGGCTGTGGGGGTCGCAGAAATAGACTTGGACGTCGGTGTCGATGGTGAAGCGCGCGTGCTCGGCCATCTCCTTGCCCTGGTCCCAGGTGAGGCTGCGGCGCAGGGCCTGCGGCAGCTGGCCAATCTGCTGG